>JBJMIH010000051.1:0-26074 GCA_045806985.1 Mycobacteriales bacterium
AGTGGCCGAGTACTCTCCACGGCCACGCGTGTTCAGCGATCACTACTGTGTGTGGCCGCCGTCGAGGCGGTTGCCACACACGAGGCGTAGTGATTCTCCCGCATCCGTCCCGCTCTCCCAAACTAGGTCACCTAACTGACCTCGACTGACTACGAATTGTTACTGAGTGCGACGGGGTCGCGCTGCTGGCACACTCAACCCTCGTGCGCGCCCGCCCCGCCCTGTTCGACCTCTACGGCGACCACCTGCGTGCCCGCGGTGGCCAGGCGCAGGTCGCCGCGCTCGTCCGGCTGCTCGCCGCGCTCGGCATCGCCGCTCCCGCCGTCCGCACCGCGATCTCCCGGATGGTGCGCCAGGGCTGGCTGGAGCCGGTCCGGCTGGCCGCGGGACCCGGGTACCGGCTGACCGCCAAGGGCACCAGCCGGCTGGACGAGGCGGCCGCCCGCGTCTACCGGACCCGCTCGGAACCCTGGGACGGGCACTGGCACCTGCTGGTCATCACGCCGCCGGACGGGCGTACCGCCCGCGAGCGGATGGCCGGCGGCCTGCGCTTCCTCGGGTACGGCGAGCTCGACGCCACCACCTGGCTGTCCCCGCGCCCCGGCGGACACGCCGGCGATGCCGTGGACGCGCTGCTGGCCGATGTGGACGCCACCGCCGCCGCGTTCCGCGCCACCCACCTCGGCGACCCCGCCGGCCTGGTACGACGGGCCTGGGACCTGGTCGCGCTGGGCGAGCGGTACGCCGCCTTCGCCGCCGACTACGCCCCGCGCACCGCCCGTGTCAGTCCCGGCGTGTCGAGCGACGAGGAGGCGTTCGCGGTGCGCAGCGAGCTGGTGCACAACTGGCGCAACTTCCTGTTCGACGACCCCGCGCTGCGCGAGGAGCTGCTGCCGCCGGACTGGGCCGGGCGCAAGGCGGCCGAGTACTTCGACGCGGAGGCCGAGCGGCTCCTGCCGGCGGCGTCCCGCTTCGTCGACCACTGCCTTAGGGTTGGCGCGTGAGTGATCTGGTGCGGCTGGAACGGACCGGCGGGCTGGCCACCCTCACCCTCGACCGGCCGCCGATGAACTCCCTGAACATCGCGCTCAAGGAGGAGCTGCTCGCGGCGCTGCGGGAGGTCCGCGACGACGGCGCGGTGCGGGCCCTGCTGCTCGCCGGCAGCGAGCGGGCGTTCTGCGTCGGGCAGGACCTGAAGGAGCACATCGCGCTCATCGAGGCCGGCGACCCGGCGCCGATGGAGACCGCGCGCGTCCACTACAACCCGATCACGCTGACGCTCGCCACCATGCCGAAGCCGGTGGTCGCGGCCGTGCGCGGGGTGGCGGCCGGCGCCGGCGCGTCGTTCGCGTTCGCCGCCGACTTCCGGATCGCCGGCGAGTCGGCCAGCTTCCTGCTGGCGTTCGCGAAGATCGGGCTGTCGGTGGACTCCGGCGCGTCCTGGCTGCTGCCGCGCCTGGTCGGGTACGCCAAGGCCACCGAGCTGTGCCTGCTCGGCGACGCGGTGCCGGCGGCGGAGGCGCTGCGGCTCGGCCTGGTCACCCGGGTGGTGCCGGACGGCGAGGTGCTGGACACCGCCGGCGAGCTGGCCGGCCGGCTCGCGGAGGGGCCGACCGTGGCGTACGGGGCGATCAAGGAGGCGCTGGCGTACGGCGCCGCCGCCGAACTCGCGCCGGCGCTGGAGAAGGAGGCGGAGTTGCAGGCCAGGGCCGGCTCCACCGCCGACCACCGGGCCGCGGTCGAGGCGTTCGTGGCCAAGCGGCCGCCCCTGTTCGAGGGCCGCTGACCGCGGGCTCATGCGCGCCGCGCGGCTGATCTCGCTGCTGCTCCTGCTCCAGGGTCGCGGCCGGATGACCGCCGCCGAGCTGGCGGCGGCCCTGGAGGTCTCCGAGCGCACGGTCTACCGGGACGTCGCCGCGCTGGTCGAGGCCGGGGTGCCGGTGTGGGCCGGGTACGGCAGGGATGGCGGGTACCGGCTCATCGACGGCTACCGGACCCGGCTCACCGGCCTGACGCCGGCCGAGGCGGAGGCGCTGTTCCTGTCCGGCGTGCCGGCGGCAGCCACCGACCTGGGCCTCGCCGGGCCGCTCGACGCGGCGCGGCGGAAGGTGCTGGCCGCGCTGCCGGAACGGATGCGCGACGCCGCCGACCGCTCCGAGCAGCGGTTCTTCCTGGACGCGCCGCGCTGGTTCCGGTCACCGGAACCACCGCCGGCGCTGGCCACGCTGGCCGGCGCGGTGTGGGCGGACCGGCTGGTGCTGGCGCGGTACCGGGACTGGCCGGCGGCGCGGGTGCTGGAGCCGTACGCGCTGGTGCTCAAGAGCGGGGTCTGGTACCTCGTCGCCCGCTCCGGCGGGAAGTTCCGGACCTACCGGGTGTACCGGTTCGCCGAGGTCGTGGCCGAGGACGGCGGCTTCGACCGGGAACCGTTCGACCTACGGGACTTCTGGACCCGGTGGGTGGCGGATTTCGAGCGGTCGGTGCTGGCGGAGCGGGTCACCGTGCGGCTGTCGCCGGCCGGGGTGGAGGCGCTGCCACACGCGGTGGAGTGGACGGCGGCGCAGGACGCGCTGCGCGCCGCCGGACCGCCCGACGGGCAGGGCCGGGTCACCGTCACCCTGCCCGTCGAGTCGCTCGGCATCGCGCACTCGGTCCTGCTCCCCCTCGGCGCGGAGGTCGAGGTGCTGGAGCCGGCGGAGCTGCGGGCGATGATGGCCCGCACCGCCGCCACGCTCACGGAAATGTACCGGTAGCCAGCCACTTCTCCCAGAATCCGGTGGTCGTGCGGCCGTCGGTGTCGGTGAAGCCGTACTCGGCCGCCGCCTCCACCACGGTCATCACCCCGCCGCCGTGCCGGCCCACGTCCGGGTCGGCGGCGAGCGCGGCCACCGCCCTGCCCACGAACTCGGTGGACTCGGTATTCGCCGCCTCCTCCGGCGTGAGGTTCATCCGTTCGGTGTGCATCCAGCCGGGTGACAGGGCGAGCGCCGTCACGCCGTACTCGCGGAGGTCGGCGTTGACGCCGAGCGGGATGCGGTTGATCGCGGTCTTGACCGTGTCATAGAAGAGGTTGCCGTGATAGGTGTCGCCCACCGCCCAGGTGGTGATGATCGCCAGCCCGTTCCGGGTGGCGCGCAGCAGCGGGGCGGCCCGCTGGACGGTGATCAGGTGGGCGCGCAGGCCGGCCGACACCATCAGGTCGAAGTGGTCGGGGTCGAGCTCCCAGAACGGATGGACGTCCAGCGAGCGCTCGTACCCGCCCCAGGCGTTCGACACCAGCAGGTCGAGCCGCCCGCGCTCCCGCTCCACCTGGGCGAAGAGCTCCTCGACCCGGGCGGGGTCGGTGTGGTCGACCCGCACCGGGATGCCGGTGCCGCCGCGCGCGGTGACCTCCTCCGCCGCGTCCTCGATCGTCTCCGGCCGCCCGGTCGGGCTGCCGTCCTTCCTGGTGGAGCGGCCGGTGACGTACACCGTCGCGCCCTCCTCGCCGAGCACCCTGGCGATACCCCGCCCTGCTCCCCGGCTCGCCCCGGTCACCACTGCCACCGTGTCCTTCAAGCGCATCGTCATGCCGGCCACGGTGCCGGCCCACCCTGACACCTGCTGTCAGGGTGGCCTACGAAGAAGTTCACAAATACTTAGCTTGCAGCAAGCAACTAGTCGGCGAACACTGGAGTTCATGACACCTGAGCACCCCCGGTACAAATGGGTCGCGCTGTCCAACACCACCCTCGGTGTCCTGATGGCCACGGTGAACGCGTCGATCATCCTGATCTCGCTGCCGGCCATCTTCCGCGGCGTCCACCTCGATCCGCTCGCCCCCGGCAACATCAGCTACCTGCTGTGGATGCTGATGGGGTACCTGCTGGTCAGCTCGGTGCTGGTGGTCACGCTCGGCCGTCTCGGCGACATCTACGGCCGTACCCGCATCTACAACGCCGGCTTCGCCGTCTTCACCCTCGGCTCGGTCGCGTGCGCCCTCGTCCCGTGGACCGGCGGCGCCGGCGCGTCCTGGCTGATCGGCTGGCGGGTGGTGCAGGGCATCGGCGGCGCGATGCTGATGGCCAACTCCACCGCGATCCTCACCGACGCCTTCCCCGCCACCCAGCGCGGCATGGCGCTCGGCATCAACCAGGTCGCCGGGCTGGCCGGCTCGTTCCTCGGCCTGGTGCTCGGCGGCGTGCTCGCCGAGTGGAACTGGCGCAGCGTCTTCTGGGTGTCGGTCCCGATCGGGGTGTTCGGCACGATGTGGGCGTACCGCAGCCTGCACGACATCGGCGCCCGCCGGCACGGCAGCGTCGACTGGTGGGGCAACATCACGTTCGGCGTCGGCCTGACCGCGCTGCTCGCCGCCATCACCTACGGCATCCAGCCGTACGGCGGGCACACCATGGGCTGGACCAACCCGTGGGTGCTGGCCGGCCTGATCGGCGGCCCCGCGCTGCTGGCGGTGTTCTGCTGGATCGAGTCGAAGGTCGCCGACCCCATGTTCCACCTGGGACTGTTCCGCAACACGACATTCGCGGCCGGCAACCTGGCGACCTGGTTCGCCTCGATCACCCGCGGCGGCCTCCAGTTCCTGCTGATCATCTGGTTGCAGGGCATCTGGCTGCCCCTGCACGGGTACTCCTACGCCGACACCCCGCTCTGGGCCGGCATCTACCTGCTGCCGCTGACCATGGGCTTCCTGGTCGCCGGGCCGATCTCCGGCTACCTGTCCGACCACTTCGGCGTGCGCAAGTTCGCGGTGAGCGGGCTGCTGCTGGTGGCGGCCACCTTCGGCGGGTTGTGGATCCTGCCGGTGGACTTCACGTACTGGCAGTTCGCCGCCCTGACGTTCTTCAACGGCGCCGGCATGGGCCTGTTCACGGCGCCGAACACGGCCGCGGTGATGGGCGCGGTGCCGGCCCACCAGCGCGGCGCCGCGTCCGGGATGCGCGCCACCTTCATGAACTCCGGAATGCTGCTGTCCATCGGCATCTTCTTCTCGCTGATGATCGCCGGGCTGGCGCGGCACCTGCCCGGCACGATGGACCACGGGCTGCGCGCGCACGACGTGCCGCCCGACACGGCCAGCCGGATCGCGCACCTGCCGCCGGTCGGCAGCCTGTTCTCCGCGTTCCTCGGGTACAACCCGATCGGTCAACTGCTCGGCCCGCTGACCAGCACGTTGCCGCCCGGCCAGGTGTCGGTGCTGACCGGCAAGCAGTTCTTCCCGCACCTGATCTCCGGCCCGTTCCACGACGGCCTGGCGATCGTCTTCACGCTGTGCATCGCGATGTCGCTGATCGGCGCCGCCGCGTCGCTGGTACGCGAGCAGCCCCGGGTGGCCCAGGATGATGCCATGGTGGAAACGCTGGACCTGGTCGACGAGGGCGAGATGGTATGAGCGACGAGCTTGCCGCACGGCTCCGGTTCGCGCTGGCCCGGCTGCACCGCAGGCTGCGCGTGCACGACCGCGACGACCTGACGCCCAGCCAGATGCTGGCGCTCGGCACGCTGGACCAGCGCGGCCCGCTGCGGATGGGCGACCTCGCCGCCGTGGAGCGGGTGGCGGCCGCGACGATGACCCGCATCGTCGCGCCGCTGGTCGAGCGCGGCCTGGTGACCAGGCAACCCGACCCGGAGGACGGCCGGTGCTGGCTGGTGGCGCTCACCCCGTCCGCCGAGGGCCTGCTCGCCGAGATCCGCGCCGCCCGCACCGCCTACCTGGCCGAGTGCCTGGCCGCACTGCCCGAACAGGACCGCGACCTGCTGGCCGCCGCCCTCCCCGCCCTGGAACGGCTCGCCGAGGCCGACCACCCCGCCGCGCTACCGGTCTAGGAGGCCCTCCAGCAGTCCTGGAGGTGGTCGTCGACCATGCCGCTGGCCTGCATGAGCGCGTAGGCGGTGGTGGGGCCGACGAAGCGGAACCCGCGGCGCTTGAGATCCTTGGCCATCGCCTTGGACTCCGGGGTGCTGGCCGGCAGGTCGGCGTACGTCCGCGGGCGCGGCCGCGAGCCGTCGGGGGCGAACGACCAGAGCAGGTCGGCCAGGCCGCCGTCGAGGTCGGCGGCGGCGCGGGCGTTGGCGACGGCCGCCTCGATCTTGGCCCGGTTGCGGACGATGCCGGCGTCGCCGAGCAGCCGCTCCACGTCCCCGGGGCCGAACGCGGCGACCTTCCCGATGGAGAAGCCGGCGAACGCGGCCCGGAACGCCGGCCGCTTGCGCAGGATCGTCAGCCAGGACAGGCCGGACTGGAACGCCTCCAGCGTGAGCCGCTCGTACATCCCGTCGTCGGTACGGATCGGCACGCCCCACTCGTCGTCGTGGTAGGGCACGTAGTCGGGGGCGCTGGCGCCCCACGCGCAGCGCGGCCGGCCGTCCGGGCCGATCGCGATGTCCGGGTTGGGGCTCATCCCGCCCACCGGGGCAGCTCGTCGGCCGCCTCGCCGTCGACCTCGTTGACCTCGTCGACCCTGTCGGCCTTGTCGGTCTCGTCGGGACCGACCTCGGGCTCGGCGCTGCCGGTGGTGGCGCTCCCGCCGGCGTCCTCCCTGCCGTTGGCCTTCGCCAGCGGTACCCGGGGCTCAGCGGCGGTCTCCCCGGTACCGGCCTCGTCGCCGGGTTCGAGTTGGCCGGGTTCGAGCTGGCCGGGTTCGACAGCGCGGCCCTCCCGCACCGCCTCCAGCTCGGCCTGGAGGCCGAGGATGCGCTCGTCGCGGAAGGCGATGTCGTGCGCGACCCGTTCCAGGTAGTGATCGACCTCGGCCATCCGGTACCCGCGCACGGCCATGTCGAACGTGACCGCCCTGATGTCCTCCGAGGTCACCGGCCGGTCCACCGGCGCGCTCTGCGGCCGGCCGTCCGGCGGCACCTCGGTGTACAGGTCGGCCTTTCCGGTCACCGCCACCACGACGGCGAACACGATCGCCGCGACGAGCAACACGCCGAGGGTCGTCTCCAGCATCACACCCACGCGAGGCATCGTGTCACGCTGAAGGTCATTGGTCGAAACCCGGGAGGGCTCGTGCTGGTGGAAGGCACCGTGCTACTGCGGCTAGGCCCGCGGACCTTCGCCGCCGGCCGGCACCTGGTGATGGCGATCATCAACCGGACCCCGGACTCGTTCTTCGACCAGGGCGCCACGTTCGCGTACGAGGCGGCGCTGGCGGCGGTCGACCGGGCCGTGGCCGACGGCGCCGACCTGGTCGACATCGGTGGCGTGAAGGCCGGCCACGGCGAGCCGGTCAGCCCGGCCGAGGAGCTGGCCCGCACCGCCGACCTGGTCGCGGGCGTCCGCGAGCGGCATCCGGACCTGGTGATCAGCGTCGACACGTACCGCGCCGAGGTGGCGGCCGAACTGGTCGGCAGGGGCGCCGACCTGATCAACGACACCTGGTCCGGCGCCGACCCCGAGCTGGTGGCGGTCGCCGCCGAGACCGGGGCCGGCCTGGTGTGCAGCCACACCGGCGGGCTGCCGCCGCGCACCGACCCGCACCGGGTCGGCTACGGCGACGTGGTGGCCGACGTCCGGGACACCGTCACCCGGCTGGCCGAGGAGGCCGTCGCCAAGGGGGTACGGCCGGACGGCATCCTCATCGACCCCACCCACGACTTCGGCAAGAACACCCGGCACTCCCTGGAGCTGACCCGCCGGCTGCCGGAACTGGTCGCCACCGGCTGGCCGGTGCTGGTGGCGGTGTCCCGCAAGGACTTCGTCGGCGAGACGCTGGACCTGCCGCCCGGCGAGCGGTTCGAGGGCACGCTGGCCACCCTGGCGGTGTCGGCGTGGCTGGGCGCCAGGGTCTTCCGGGTGCACGACGTGCGCGCCGCCCGGCGTGCGCTGGACATGGTCGCCGCGATCCAGGGCACCCGCCCGCCGGCGGCCTCCCGCCGCGGACTGGCCTGACAGTTCCCGAACACAGCGATGACGCCGGGCGCATCCGGCCGGCGCAACCTGGTGCACGCAGGAAGGGAAGCACGACCGAACGCAGGGAGAACCTCGATGAGCACACGACGGGTGGTCGCCTGGACGGCCGCCGGAGCGCTGGCCGTGGTGCTGACCGGCGGGGTGGCGTACGCCGCCGTGGACCCGACGGGCAGCTCCAGCCCCACTCCCAAGAGCAGCGACAGCGCCAAGGCCGGCAAGCACCACCCCCGGCTGGGCAGGGGCATCCACGGTGAGTTCACCGTGAAGCGCAAGGACAACCAGTTCGCCACGCTCGACGCCCAGCGCGGCGCGGTGACCGCCGTGGACGGTGGCTCGCTGACCGTCAAAAGCGCGGACGGCTACACCCACCGGTACGTGGTGAACTCCGACACCAGGGTGCGCAAGGACGGCCAGAAGTCGGACATCGGTTCCGTCAAGGTCGGCGACACCGTGGGCGTGCTGGCGACGAAGTCCGGGAACACCGACACGGCCAAACTGGTCAGGGACGGCAAGGCTGACAAGTAGCGAGTAAGTGGCACCGCTCACTCACTCCGGGGGAGGAATCGACGGTCCCGGCTGGGAAACCAGCCGGGACCGCGTCGTTTGGCCTCGTGCCGGCCGGGGTTTCTCTGGTATCCCTGGGTTATGGAACCTCCCGCGACGGCCGGAGCGTCGCAACAGACACCGGGACGGGGCAGGATCCTTCCTGCGGAGATGAGGAGGACCCAGGTGACCACGGAGCCCCAGCAGACCGCTCCCGACTTCGAGATGACCACGTCCGGCGCCTGGTGCTGCGTGTCGCTGTTGGACGAACAGCTGGACCCGGCCGAGCCGGTGGACGCGTGGATCGACCAGGTCCCCGGCCTGGAGCCGTACCGGGACGTGCTCACCAAGCTGGTCGGCGCGGCGGTGTCCGAGGGCGAGCGGCTGGAGGCGCTGGGCGTGATGGTGTGCGCCGCCGCCGTGGAGCACCAGCTGTTCGTCGGGTCGGCCCGGCTGGACGTGGTGGACTCCGGGTTCGAACAGGACGGCGTGCTGGTCACCGACACCGCGGCGATGGCGGACATGACCCGCGCCACGATGACGCCGGAGATGCTGGAGACCGGCCTGGCCGACGTGCGGACGGTGACGTTCGGGTCCGGCGTGCAGGCGGTACGCATGCGCACGCTCGCCGAGGTGCCCAACGGGCCGGGTGTGGACGACGAGATCGTCATCGACTGGGTGCGGTACCTGGTGCCGACCCCGGGTGGCCAGCGGCTGGTCGTGCTCGACTTCGAGACCGCCGACCTGGTGGTGTCCGACGAGCTGGTGGCGATGTTCGACGAGGTGGCCGAGTCGTTCCGCTGGGCCGCCGACGCGGCCTGAGCCCCGCTACGACATCGCGCGGGCGCGGCCGGCCGGTGCGCCGGCCGCCGCTTGGGCCGCCGGGGTGAGCGCTTCCAGCGCCTCCTCCACGGTACGGACCACGGTGATCGCCCCGGCCCGGTCCTCGCGGACGAACCCGCCCTTGCGGAGCTGGTCGACCTGCCGGAACAGCGAGTCGTACACGCCCGTCGGGTCGAGCACCACGACCGGCTTGTCGTGCACGCCGAGTGCCTTGGCGGTCCACACCTCCAGCAGCTCCTCCAGGGTGCCGAGGCCGCCGGGCAGGGCCAGGAACGCGTCCGCCCTGCGATCCATCTCGGCCTTCCGCTCCCGCCAGGAGTCGGTGACCACCACCTCGTCCATGGCCGGCTCGGGCATCTCCAGTTCCACCAGCTCGCGCGGCACGATGCCGATGGTCTTCGCGCCGGCGGCCCTGGCCCCCGAGGTGACCTCGCCCATCATGGAGACGCTGCCGCCGGTGATCAGCGTGTGGCCGCGCTGGGCCAGCCGGGTGCCGACGGTCCTGGCGAGCTGGAGATGGGCGTTGGCCACCCGGCTCGACGAGGCACAGAACACGCAGATCGTCGCCACCGCTACTCCCCCTCGCCGTGCGTCTCGCTGATCAGCCGGACCGCCTCGTCCACGTCGTCGGCCAGGCTCAGCAGCTCCAGGTCGGCGTGGCCGACCATGCCCTCGGCGAGCATGGCCTGCTTGATCCAGTCGTACAGCCCCTGCCAGTACGACGTGCCCAACAGGATGACCGGGAACCTGGTGACGGTCTTGGTCTGAACCAGCACCAACAGCTCGAAAAGCTCGTCCATGGTGCCGAAGCCGCCCGGCAGGCCCACGAACGCCTGGGCGTACTTCACGAACATGGTCTTCCTGGCGAAGAAGTACTCGAAGTCCATGCCGATGTGCAGGTAGTCGTTGAGCTTCTGCTCATGCGGCAGCTCGATTCCCAGGCCGACCGACAGGCCGCCGGCCTCGAACGCCCCCTTGTTGACGGCCTCCATCGCCCCGGGACCGCCGCCGGTGATCACCGCGAAGCCGGCCTCGGCCAGCGCCGCGCCCAGCCGCTCGCCGAGCGCGTAGTGCGGGTGGCCGACCGGGGTGCGGGCGGACCCGAACACACTGACCGCCTTGGAGCCGCTCAGCACCGACAGCTCGTCGAAGCCGTTCACGAACTGGGCGGTGATGCGGTGTACACGCCAAGGATCCTCGTGCCGCCACTCGGGTCCCCGTTGATCGAGGACCAGCTGATCGAGGGTGGGCCTGGCCAACTTGTTCCGCCGGCTGGTGATCCGGCGCAGGGGTCGTTCATTGGTCACGCCATCCACGCTAGTCCCGCTGGCCGGCGGTTCGCCGCGCAGGGCGGAGCCACGCGCAACCGGCGCGTCCCGGCGCAACCGCGCCCGTTGGCGGTGGCGTTACTCCCCCGCGGCCAGCGGGAGCTTCTCGGCGGTGTCGGCGCCCCGCCAGTTGCGGTCGAGGTGGCGGTGGTCCTCGCCGTCGAACAGGCTCGCCGCCCTGGTCTTGTAGATCCGGGACAGCCGGTTGAGCACGTCCAGGCTGGGGCGGCGGCCGCCGTACGGCCACTGCTCGTACTCGCAGATCCGGCTCGCGGTCATCCGCGCCTCACCCCCGGCGTCGAGGCCGTTCCACACGTCGGCCACTGCCTGCTGGCCCATGCCGTTGGCCCACCGGTACGCCCGGAGCGCGCCCGTCCGGTAGCGGCGGCTGAAGGCGGCGGCGATCTCGTCGATCGTCCAGCCCTCGCGGCGCCACGCGGTTCGGAGCACCTCGCGTTCCCAGCGTTGAGAAACACGCCCAGACATCGCGCCCCCCTCCAGTTACCTCAAGCAGTGTGCCATCACATGGCTACCAACCGTAGCGAGTCGGGTAACCCAATGCCACTTCACCAGGGCAAACGCGTAATTCCCACCGGCGGGAAGGGTCATGCCGGGCTTTTCCTCCCCCTGGGACTGGCCGCTGGCCCCTCGCAGTCGGACTCTGGAGGAGCCGAAAACGCGCCACCGCAACGGTCCGGCCCGGGGCATCCAGCCCGCCGGACCCGGCAGGCTCCCGGTGGACACGGCCCGGCCGCCGCGCCTCGGCCGGGAACGCGGGTTCCGGGAGCCGGACGCCCTCGGCAGCGCCAGAGTCGGGCGCCTGCAGGCCCGACTGGGCGTGGGGGGCGGGTGAAGCCGGTAGGTCTCGATCCGGGGCTGGAGACCTACCGGCCACTCGCCTGTCCCGGAAGCCCCCTCGGCGGTCAGCCGCCGGCGCCGCCGGTGGTCAGATAGCGGCGCAGGGCGTCCTCGACGGGGGCGATCCTGGCGATCTCGACGTACTCGCCGCGGCTGTGGGCGACGTTGGGGTCGCCGGGGCCGAGATTGACGGCGGGGATTCCGAGCTGGGCGAACCTGGCCACGTCGGTCCAGCCGAACTTGGCGATCGGGGTGCCGCCGACCGTGTCCACGAAGGCGCGGACGGCGGGCGAGGACAGGCCGGGCGGGGCGGCCGGGGAGCTGTCGGTCACCTCCAGCGCGTAGCCGTCGAGGAACTCGCGCACGTGGTCGAGGGCCTGCTCCTCGGTGCGGTCCGGGGCGAACCGGTAGTTGATCTCCACCCAGCACTCGTCCGGGATCACGTTGCCGGCCACGCCGCCGCCGATCCGGGTGGCGTTCATGCCCTCCCGGTACGTCAGCCCGTCGATCGGGACGGTGCGGGCGGCGTACCCGGACAGCCTGGTCAGCAGGGGCGCGGCCCGGTGGATGGCGTTCTCGCCGCGCCAGGAGCGGGCGGAGTGGGCGCGGACACCCGGCACCGTGGCGCGGACCCGGACGCTGCCCTGGCAGCCCAGCTCCACCACGCCGTTGGTGGGTTCCAGCACGACGGCCATGTCGGCGGCCAGCCACTCGGGGTGGCTGGCGGTGATCCGGTTCAGGCCGTTCTTGACGGCCTCGACCTCTTCGTTCTCGTAGAAGACGTAGCTGAGGTCGTAAACGGACTCGGCGAGGGTGGCGGCGAGCCGGAGCATCACGGCCACGCCGGACTTCATGTCGCTGGTCCCGCAGCCGTACAGCCGGTCGCCGTCCAGCCGGGACGGCAGGTTGCCGGCGACCGGCACGGTGTCGAGGTGGCCGGCGAGCAGGACGCGCCGGCCGCGGCCCAGGTCGGTGCGGGCGATCACGGCGTCGCCGTCCCGCACGACGGTCAGCCCGCCGACCGCGCGCAGCGCCTCCTCCACCAGGTCGGCGAGGGGCTTCTCGTTGCCGCTGACGGACTCGACGTCCACCAGCGCGGCGGTCAGCGCGACGCCGTCGGCCCGGATGTCCAGCATCAGGTGGCCAACCCGTGGGCGCGGAGGATGTCGTTGAGCTGGGCCTTGCCGTGCCGCTCGCCCTCGGTCAGCCGCTTGATCACCAGTACGCAGGGCAGGCCGAAGGTGCCGCCGGGGAACTCCCGGTACCGGGTGCCGGTCACCGCCACCGACCAGGGCGGGATGTGCCCCCGGCTGATCTCCGCGCCGGTCTCCGCGTCGATCACCGGGATCGACGGGTTGAGGATCACGCCGGCCCCGACCACCGCGCCGCGCCCCACCCTGGCCCCCTCGGTGATCATGGCCCGGCTGCCGATCAGCGCCTCGTCCTCGATCACCACCGGCCGGGCGTTCGGCGGCTCCAGCACGCCGCCGATCCCCACCCCGCCGGACAGGTGCACGTTCCTGCCGATCTGGGCGCAGGAGCCGACGGTGGCCCAGGTGTCGACCATGGTGCCGCTGTCCACGTACCCGCCGATGTTCACGAACGACGGCATCAGCACGGTGCCGGGGGCCACGTAGGAGCCCCACCGCACGATCGCGCCGGGCACCACGCGCACCCCGTCGTACCGGCTCTTCAGCGGCATCCGGTCGTGGTACCGGAAGTCGCCGGCCCGGGACTCGACCATGTCGAGCACCTTGAACGACAGCAGGATCGCCCGCTTGGCCCGCTCGTCGACCACCACCTCGTCGTCGACGAGGGCCGCGACGCGGGCCTCGCCGGCGTCGATCAGATCGACGGCCTCGGTGACCGCCTTGGCGGCGTCGGTGTCGGCGGGGCTCAGCGTGTCGCGGCGCTCCCAGAGCTCATCGATGACCGCGGAGATCGGGCTGTCCATGGGCAGAGGTTATCCGCCGCAACAGCCGCCGCCGCAACAACCGCCGCTGGCCCCACCGCCCGCGGACGGGGCCCCACCGGCGGACGAGGCGGCGCCGGTGACGGCGACCGTGGACAGCAGCTTGACCGTGTCGTCGTGGCCGCCCGGGCAGGTGGCGGGCTGGCTGGCCTGCGCCATCGGCCGGTTCAGCTCGAAGGTGTCGCCACAGGAGCGGCAGCGGTACTCGTAGCGCGGCATGGGCACAGCTTAGCTACCGATGTTTTACCGAAACGTTGCCCGGTTGCGGATACTTTGTCCCGATAGCCGGTGCCACTGTGAAAGCACCAGCACGCCACGACAGAGGAGCCGCCATGAGGATCGCGCGTCTCGCCGTGCCGGCCGCCATCGCCGCCGCGATCGCCGGCTGCACGAGCGCGTCCCACGCCCACGCGAGTCCGCCGGTCGCGACCAGCGCCTCGCCGGCCGCGACCGGGTACTCGAAGATCCTCGTCATCCCCGAGGAGAACCACTCCTACAGCCAGATCATCGGCAGCGGCAGCGCGCCCTACCTCAACCAGCTCGCCACCACGTACGGCCTGGCCACGAACTACGACGCCGGCTACGCGGTGAGCTGCCCGTCGCTGCCCGGGTACCTGCTGATGACCGAGGGCACCACCAACAACATCTGCGACGACAACGGCCCGGGCAGCCACCCGCAGTCCGGCGACAACGTCTTCCACCAGGCGGCGGCCACCGGCCGGCAGTGGCGCGGGTACGCCGAGTCGATGCCGTCGAACTGCGCGACGTCGAACTCCGGCAACTACGCGGTCCGGCACGCGCCGGCGCCGTACTACACCGACGAGGCCACCGACTGCGCCAGCTGGGACGTGCCGCTCGGCACCACCACCGCGGGCGCGTTCCAGGCCGACCTGGCCGCCGGCACGCTACCCGCGTACAGCTTCGTCACCCCGAACCTGTGCCACGACATGCACGGCGGCACCGGCTGTTCGAGCAACCTGGTCAAGGCCGGTGACGACTGGCTGGGCACGTGGATCCCGAAGATCCTCGCCTCGCCGGACTACACGGCCGGACGGCTGGTCGTGGTGATCACGTTCGACGAGGGCTCGTCGTCGACCAACCACATCGCGACCGTGGTGGTCTCCCCCACCACCAGCCACGTCTCCAGTGGCACCGCGTTCACGCACTGCTCGCTGCTGCGGACCAGCGAGGAGATCATCGGCCAGCCGCTGCTGGGCTGTGCCGCCTCGGCCACCTCGATGCGGGCCGCCTTCGGCCTGTAGACCCTTCGGCCCGTAGACAGGGCGGGCGCGGGGGTGGACGTCCCGCGTCCACCCCCGCCTTCCCCACCAGTCAGACCGGCTGGAGCAGGCAGACCAGCCGGTCGCTGAAGGTCACTTGCCGCACTTGCAGCTGCCGCCGCAGGTACAGCCCTTGCCGGACTTGCAGCCGCAGCCACATCCGGACGAACAGTTGCAGGCCATGTCGTGCGCTCCCTTCACGCTTCCGGTCAGTGAGCGGGGACCGGCCCCCGGTCGGAGGGGGTTTCCGGCGGTGCACCGAGAGGAACGCTACAGCCCGTATCCCATCGATTACGAGGGGTGCACATGTGCGTGGGGTTGCGCATGTTGCGCCTGATGCCTACCCGCGGGTCAGGCCAGCCGCGCGGGTACGGCGTCCACGGCCTCGTCCGGTGCGGTCAGCGCGACCCGGACGTGCCGCCCACCCGCGGCGCCGTAGAACGAGCCGGGCGCGACGAGCACCCCGCGCTCGGCCAGCCAGGCCACCGTCTCCCAGCAGTCCTCGTCCCGGGTGGCCCACAGGTACAGGCCGGCGCCGGAGTGCTCGATGCGGAAGCCGGCCCCGATGAGGGCCTCCCGCAGCACCTTCCGTCGCCGCCCGTAGCGGTCACGCTGGACGGCCACGTGGGCGTCGTCGCCGTACGCGGCGGTCATCGCGGCCTGCACCGGCCGCGGCACGATCATCCCGGCGTGCCGGCGCACCGCCAGCAGCTCGGCCACCAGGGCCGGGTCGCCGGCCACCACCGCGGCCCGGTACCCGGCCAGGTTGCTGCGCTTGGACAGCGAGTGCACGGCGAGCAGACCGGTGTGATCCCCGTCACAGATCTCGGGGTGCAGCAGCGACCGCGGCTCGGCGCCCTCCCACGGCAGGTCCAGGTAGCACTCGTCGGACACCACCGGGACGCCGTGCGCCCGCCCGTACGCCACCCAGGCCCGCTGCTCGGCCACTGACAGCACCTGACCGGTCGGGTTGGCCGGGCTGTTCAGCCAGACCAGCCCGGGCGTGGTGGCCGGCGGGACGGCGGCGCGGACCACCGGGCAGCCGGCGATGCGGGCGCCCACCTCGTACGTCGGGTACGCCAGCGGCGGAATGACCACCGGCCCGCGCACCCGCAGCAGCGTCGGCAGCCAGGCCACCAGCTCCTTGGAGCCGATCGTGGGCAGCACGGCCCCCGGTTCGATCGTCACGCCGTGGCAGCGGCCGTACCAGCCGGCCACCGCCTCCCGCAGCGCCGGGGTGCCGGCGGTCAGCGGGTAGCCGGGCGCGTTCGACGCCTCCGCCAGGGCGCGGGCCGCCACCTCGGGCGTCGGGTCGACCGGCGTGCCCACCGACAGGTCCACCACGCCGTCCGGGTGGGCGCGGGCCACCTGCGCGTACGGGATCAGGGCATCCCAGGGGAAGTCCGGCAACGCGGCCGACAGTCCGTCGGCCGCGGGGAGCACGGCCGGCGCCGGATCGTGCGTGCGGTGAGTGGCGGGGCCGCTCAGTGGCCCTCACCCATCGGCGGCAGCTTCTCGATGAGCGGGTGGTCCTTGTCGATCTTGCCGATCTTGGAGGCGCCCCCCGGCGAGCCGAGGTCGGCGAAGAAGTCGACGTTCGCCGTGTAGTAGTCCTTCCACTGCGCGGGGGTGTCGTCCTCGTAGAAGATCGCCTCGACCGGACAGACCGGCTCGCAGGCCCCGCAGTCCACGCACTCGTCAGGATGGATGTAGAGCATCCGGTTGCCCTCGTAGATGCAGTCGACGGGGCACTCCTCGATGCACGCCTTGTCGAGCACGTCCACGCAAGGCTCGGCGATGACGTAGGTCACGGGGTGGTTCCTTCCGGGCGGGTCAGCAGATGCTGGCTGCCACCAGTATCCCCGGTCGATGCCACCTCACGCAGCCTCGGGGGTACGGTCCGGGACTGTGGCCGGACAGACCGACCGGATCGGTCCCGACGACCTCGGCCACCGGGTGGTGGTGCGCCGGGTGGCGGGGTCGCGGGACGGCCGGCCGGTGTTCCGGGACCTGCTCGGCGAGCTGGTCGCCTACGGCGACGGCGAGCTGACCGTGCGGACCTCCGGTGGCCCGGTCACGGTGCCGTTGGGCGAGGTCGCGGCCGGCAAGCGGGTACCGCCGCGGCCCGCGGGGCGGCCCGGGCGGCGGGACCCACCCGCCTGATCACTCCGGCGGGAGCGACCCGGCGCCAGCGCCGGACCTGGGCAGCGGGGTGCGCGGCTCGCGGACCCCGGCGGACCCGCCGCCGGAACCGTCGTCCCGGCGCGGTGGGCCGGCGGCCATCGCGCGCCGGCGGCGGCGGAAGAGCCTGGACAGTCGAGGCACCCGGAGTTTCATGCACCGACACTGCGCCGATCCCAGCCCGCGCGCAATAGAGTCACAGGGTGCTCAGGCTTCACGATCCGGACACCGGGACACCGGCGCCGTTCACCACCGCGTCGCCAGGCGTGCTGCGCCTGCTCACGCGGGTACGGGGAATTCGTTCCGCGCTGCTCGGCGACCTGGTACAGCGGGTCGCGGAGTACCACGGGCTGGTGGTCGACCATCGCTGGGACGGCGCCCTGCCCGACCCGGACGCCTTCAACATCCGTCGCGGCGGCGCCGGCGGCGGCGAGCCGGACGTGGAGATCGGCCGCACCGTCCACAGCGGACCCGAGGTGGCAGTGCCGGACGCCGACCCGGTGGCGGTCCGGTTCGCGCTACTCCAGGCCAGGTACACGGAACCGGTCCGGCTCACCCTCGCCGCCACCAGCGCCGCCGCCCAGACCCTCGCCCGCTGGCGGGCCGCGGTGGCCCGCTGGGCGGAGTCGCCGAGCAAGCCGATGTGCGCCGAGTACGTGCAGCGCGTCGTGAACGCCTTCGACGACGACCTGGACACGGTCACCGCCCTGGAGCTGTTCGACGCTCTCACCATCGACCTGGAGCTGCCCGGCGGCTGCAAGTTCGAGACCGCCGCCCACCTCGACCGCCTCTTCGGCCTCGACCTCGCCGCCGACGTCGGGAAGTACTAACCCGATCCACCGGAGATCTGCTCGCAGGCCACCGAGACCGCGTCCAGCCAGGCGCGGACGTCCGCACGCTGCGCGGCGGTGAACGCCGCCTCCAGCTCGGCCTCCCTGCGGGCGACCGCGACCTTGGCCGCAGCCAGCCGGCGCCGCCCCGCGTCGGTGAGGTGTGCCTGCTGGGTCCGCCGGTCGCTCGGGTGCGGGCGCCGGGTGATCAGGCCGTCCCGCTCGAGGCCGGCCAGCAGCTCGGTGGCCGCCTGCCGGGAGCTCGCCACCTTCCGGCCGATCTCGGCCGGGGTGCGCCCCGGGTCGTCGGCCAGGATCATCAGCGTCGCGTACTGGGCGGTGGACAGCCCGTACGCCCTCAGCTCGGCGTCGAGGGCCGCGCGCATGCTCAGCCAGGCGCGCCGCACCAGGAAGCCCAGCGCGCCGGGTTCGTCCAGGGACCGGTCCACGTCGCCACGATCTCACGTCAAGAGATTGACAAGTCCTTGTCGACTTTGCACACTCCTGGTTGTCAAGGACTTGTCAATCGTAGCCGACCCACGACCGAGGGCCCCTGATGACCTCCTCCCCCGTGACACCGCCGGATCAACGGCGCCGCCGGCTGATCCTCGCCGTCCTGGTCTTCTCCCAGCTGCTCATCTGGCTGGACAACACGATCCTGGGCACCGCGCTGGAGACCCTCGCCGACCCGGTTCGCGGGCTCGGCGCCTCCCCCGGCCAGCTCCAGTGGGCCGTGGGCGCGTACACCCTGGTCTTCGCCACCCTGATGTTCAGCGCCGGCGCCATCGGCGACCGGTACGG
The DNA here is from genome assembly GCA_045806985.1 of Mycobacteriales bacterium. Lineage (GTDB taxonomy): Bacteria > Actinomycetota > Actinomycetes > Mycobacteriales > JBJMIH01 > JBJMIH01. The sequence goes on from JBJMIH010000051.1 coordinate 18,549, forward strand.
GCACCGGAGGATTCTCGCGGCCGGCATGGTGCTGTTCGGCGCGGCCTCGGTCTGGGCGGCGTACGCGGGCAGCGCCGGCGAGCTGATCGCGGCCCGTGCCGCGATGGGCGCCGGCAGCGCGCTCGTCGTCCCGGCGACCCTGGCCATCCTCACCACGAGCTTCACCGGGCCGTCCCGGGCCGCCGCCTTCGGCGTCTTCACCTCCACCGCGGGCGCGGGGGTCGCCGCCGGCCCCGTACTCGCCGGCCTGCTCCTCGACCGCTTCTGGTGGGGCTCGGTGTTCCTCGTCAACCTGCCGGTGGTGGTCATCGCGCTGGTCGGCATCCGCGCCTGGGTACCGGAGTTCCGCAGCCCGCGACCGCGCCGGCTGGACCCGGCCGGACTGGTGCTCTCCGTCGCCGGGCTGGGCGTCCTCGCGTACGGCCTGATCCGCGCCGGGCAGGTCACCTCCTGGGCCGGTACCGGCGTCTGGCTCCCGATCCTGGCCGGGCTCGTCCTGCTCGCCGCGTTCGTGCTGGTGGAACTGCGCGTCCGGGCGCCCAGCTTCGACCCGCGGCTGCTGCGCCAGCGCCCGTTCGGCGGCGGCAACCTCGCGCTCGGCCTGCTGTTCTTCGCGATGACCGCCGGCTTCTTCTACGCCGCCTTCTACCTGCAGGGCGTCCGCGGGTACAGCCCGCTCGCCGCCGGCGTCGCCGCGCTCCCGGCCGCCGCCGGCGTGATGATCGCCGGGCCGCTCAGCACCCAGCTGGTCCGCCGCTGGACGGTCCGCCCGGTGGCCACCGCCGGGCTGCTCGGGTTGGCCCTGTGCATGGCCCTGTTCGCGCTGTTCGGCCCGCACACCCCGATCGTCTGGAACGAGCTGCTGGGCTTCGGCCAGGGGCTGTCCGTCGGGCTGGTCATCGCGCCGGTCACCTCGGCCGTGATGGCCACCCTGCCACTGGACCGGGTCGGAGCCGGGTCGGCGGTGAACAACACCATCCGGCAGACCGGCAGCGTGCTGGGCATCGCGGTGGGCGGCACGGTCATGTCGATCGTCTACCGGCACACGATCCGGCCCGCGCTCGCCGGCACCCCCGGGCCGGTACGGCGCCAGGCCGAGACCTCCGCCGAGCTGGCCCGGCACGCCGCGGCCGCGACCGGCCGGCCGGACCTGTCCACCGCGGCCGACCGCGCCTTCCTGCACGCGATGCACGTGACCACGCTGACCACCGCCGGGGTCGCCCTGCTGGGCGCGATCATCCTGCTGGCCACGTTCCGCCGGGCCACGCCGGCCACTCCGGCGGCGCCAACGGCCCCGGCCACCGTTCCGGAGCGCGCGCCGGCCGCGACCCGCTAGCCCGTATCTCACAGTGGCCGCCGGGTCCGAAATCCGCCAGCCCGCCGCCCGTCTCGCCACGATCAAGGAGTTGTGGCCGCGTTGCCACATGAAAATGCGGGCACAATTCCTTGATCGTGGCCGCAGGGGTCCGAAATCCGCCAAGGGCACACAGGGCGGAAGCCGACCCCCTTGAGAGATGGCCTAGCTCGGGGGTGGTTCGTAGCCGCGCGGGCGGCGGGACTGGTTGGCCGGTGAGGAGAGCGGGTCGCGCGCGCCGCGGCGGGTCGGCGCCGGGTTGCCCATGCCGTACCCGGAGCGCTCGATGTCCGGCTGGATGTCCTGCTGCTGCGCCGGCTGCTGCGGGGCGAGCGGCACCGGGTGGCTCACCGGCCGCGGCCGGTTCTCCGGCAGCACCGGCCGGGTCGCCCCGGCTCGGCCCCGCGCGGCGCCGCCGAGGCCGGGGCCGGCCGGGCCGTGGATCGTGCGCGGGATCAGGTAGGCCAGGCCGAGCCCGCCGGCCAGCGGCCCGCCCAGGAAGAACATCAGCCCCCAGCTGTCGCCGGTGACGATGAAGTCACCCTCCGGCCGGGTCAGGCCGAGCGGGACGACCACCACCATCCACAGCGCGGTGGGCACGACCATCGCCCACCTGCTGTCGGTGACCTTCCACATCGCCCAGGTCAGCAGCGGGTTGAGGACGACGGCGGCGGCCAGGCTGACCGGCGCGTGGTGGGCGCCGACCCGGAACACCACGAAGAACGCCTCGACGAGCGCCGTGAGCGCCGCGATGCCGGCGACCACGACGCCGTTCGCGGTCCGCAACACGCGGTGCGCCAGGGCCTCGTTCACGCGTGCACCCTATCCGTTGAGGCCGGCGAACAGGTCGTCCTCCCAGCCGTACGGGCCGTTGCCGCGCCCGCGGGCGCCCCGCACCAGCCGGTAGTACTCCACCCCGAGCAGCGGGTTGTCAGCCATCCGGAAGAACGGGTCGTCGGCGGCGATCTGGGTGGCGTGCGCCGCCATCGCCGCCGCCTTCGCGGCCAGGAAGTCCCTGGCCTCCACGGCCGCCGCCACGTCCGTGTCGTCCACCACGAACGGCAGGTCGTCGGGGAGCTCCAGGTCCACGCCGGCGGCGGCCATCGCGGCGGTGCCGGCCTCGATCTGCGAGCGCGGGATGGCCGTCCAGTACACCTTGGCCGGCTGCGCCGGGTCGCCGTCCAGCAGCTCGTGGGCGCGCATCGCGACCCGGTGCGCCTGGATGTGGTCGGGGTGGCCGTACCCGCCCTCCGGGTCGTAGGTGATCAGCACCTGCGGCTCGACCTCGCGGATCACCTCGACCAGCGCGCCGGCCGCCTCGTCCAGGTCGGCCCGCCAGAAGCACTCCGGCCGGTCGTTGCTGGGCAGGCCCATCATCCCGGAGTCGCGGTACCGGCCCGGCCCGCCGAGGAACCGGTGATCTTCCACGCCCAGCTCGCGCATTGCCGCGGCCAGCTCGCCGGCCCGGTACGGCCCCAGCCGGTCCTCCCGGTCCGCCGCCAGGTGCGCCAGCGCGGGCACCCTGATCTCCCCCTCCTCGCCCTGCGTGCAGGTCACCAGCGTGACCCTGGCGCCGTTCGCCGCGTAGTAGGCCATCGTCGCGCCGCAGGTGATCGTCTCGTCATCGGGATGCGCGTGTACCAGGAGGAGCCGGCGGTCCGTCATGCCTCCAGGCTATAGATTCGCAGGATGGACTCCTCCCCCCGCGAGCACGCCGAGTTCCCCCGCGAGTACGCGCGGACGCAGCGGTTCACCCTCGGCCGGCCCCGGTCGATCACGGTCTCGGCCGACGGCTCGCGGGTGGTGTTCACCCGGTCACGCGGCGGCACCGACCCGGTCAACTGCCTGTGGGTGTACGACGTCGCCGACAAGGCCGAGCGCCTGGTCGCCGACCCGCGCACGGTGCTGGGCGGCGGCGCGGAGCAGGTCACCGAGGAGGAGCGGGCCCGCCGTGAGCGGACCCGCGAGCTGGCCGGCGGGATCACCAGCTACGCCACCGACGCGGAGGCGGCCAGCGCCGCGTTCGCCCTGAACGGGAAGCTGTTCCGGGCCGACCTGACCGGCGGTACCCGGGTGTACGACCTGGGCGTGGACGGCCCGGCGTTCGACCCCCGGCCCAGCCCGGACGGCGGTTACGTCGCGTACGTGGCCGGCGGTGGCCTGCATGTGATCGACGAGGACGGCCGTACCCACACCGTGGTGCAGGAGGACGGCGTCAGCTGGGGCGTCGCCGAGTTCATCGCGGCCGAGGAGATGGGCCGGCACCGGGGCTTCTGGTGGTCGCCCGACTCGGACCGGCTGCTGGCCGCCAGGGTGGACTCCTCGCCGGTGCAGCGCTGGCACATCGCCGACCCGGCCAACCCGGGCCGGGAGCCGGTGGAGATCGCCTACCCGCGGGCCGGCACCGCCAACGCCGACGTCCGGCTGTCCCTGCTCGGGCTGTACGGCACCCGCGTGGACCTGGACTGGGACCGGGACGCGTTCCCGTACCTGGTGACCGTGCACTGGTCGGAGTACGGCCCGCCGCTGGTGCTCGTCCAGTCCCGGGACCAGCGGCGGATGCGCCTGCTCACGGTCGACGTGGACACCGGCACGGTGGCCACGCTGCGCGAGGACACCAGCCCGACCTGGCTGGAGATCATGCCCGGGGTGCCGGCGTGGACCCCCGGCGGCGAGCTGGTCTGGGTGGCCGAGGACCTCGACACCGACACCCGCCGGCTGCTGGTGGACGGGACCCCGGTGACCCCGGCCGGCATGCACGTGCGCGGCGTGGCCGCGGTGGACGCGGCCGGCGTGGTGGTCTCGGTCTCCGAGGCCGACCCGGCCGTGACCAGCCTGGTCAGGGTGCTCCCGGACGGCTCGCTGGAGCGGCTGGCCGAGGGCGGCGGCGTGCACGCCTACGCCGGCGCGGGCGGCACCTCGGTGGTGGCCACCGCGACCCTGGACGGGCCGACGACGTACCAGGTGACCAGCGGCGACGCCCCGGCCGGGGCGCTGACCTCGCTGGCCGCCGAACCGGGCCTGGAGATCAACCTCACCCTGCGCTGGGCCGCCGGCCTGCGGGCCGCCGTGCTGCTGCCGCGCGGCCACCGGCCGGGCGAGCGGCTACCGGTGCTGGTCAGCCCGTACGGCGGGCCGGGCGCCCAGCGGGTGCTGGCGGCCAGGAACGCGTTCCTGGAGGACCAGTGGTTCGCCGAGCAGGGGTACGCGGTGGTGATCGTGGACGGCCGGGGCACCCCGGGCCGGGCGCTGTCGTTCGAGAAGGCGATCGCCGGCGGGTACGCCGACCCGGTGCTGGACGACCAGGTGGCCGGGCTGCGTGCGCTCGCCGAGCAGGTGCCGGAGCTGGACCTGGACCGGGTGGCGATCCGGGGCTGGTCGTTCGGCGGGTACCTGGCGGCGCTGGCCGTGCTGCGCCGGCCGGAGGTGTTCCACGCGGCGATCGCGGGCGCCCCGGTCACCGACGACGCCCTGTACGACACCCACTACACCGAGCGGTACCTGGGGATGCCGGACGAGCGGCCGGAGGCGTACCGGCACAACTCGCTCATGGACGACGCGCCGAACCTGCGCCGGCCGCTGCTGATGATCCACGGGCTGGCCGACGACAACGTGATCGCCGCGCACACGCTGCGGTTCTCCTCGGCGCTGCTGGCGGCCGGCCGGCCACACCAGGTGCTGCCACTCTCCGGGGTGACCCATTTCTCCACGGAGGAGGACATCACCGCCGGTGAAATGGAGTTCGAGCTGGCGTTTCTCCGCAGTGCGCTGCCCTGATCCGCTAGGGTTCGCGGCAAAGGCTGTTACTTTGTGTGTTGCGAGAACCCCCCAGCGTGAGGAACCCCCATGGCCCTGTCCCGCCGCAGTACGGTCCTGGCCGCCCTCGGACTAGCCGTCGGAGTCGCGGGCGGCTTCACCGCCCTGCGTGCCTGGTCGGGCACGCCGGAGGAGGGGTACCCGGGATACCGGGCGATGAACGCCGGGGACCGCGGCAGCCCGGCCACCGCGGACACGGCGGACGTGGGGCTGGCGCTCGTCGGCGCCCACACCGGCGACACGATCACCTTCACGGTCACCGTCCGTAACCAGGGTCCGGCCGAGTTGCGCAGCGTGCTGGCGCACGCGGACCTGCCGGCGGGCACGACGGCGACCTCCCCCGACTGCCGTACCGGCCCAGGCGTCGTCAACTGCGGCTTCGTCGCGCTACCGGCCGGCCAGGAGGCCACCGCCACGTTCACCGTGCCGGCCACCGGCGGTCCGGTCACCGTGAAGGTCACCCGGCTCTCCAGCACCCCTGCCGACCCCACCGCCGGCAACGACGAAGCCACCTTCACGATCACCTGACCCTGCTGGTCAGCCGGTGAGGAGCAGGGCGGCGCAGACCACCAGCAGGCCCACCACCAGGTACGCGGCGTAGTCGTTGACCGAGCCGGTCTGGACGGCGGAGAGCGGGCGCAGCAGCCGGGCGGCACGGCCGCCGCGCACCACGCGGTACGCCAGCGCCAGCCCGGCCGCCGCCGTCACCAGCACCGTGGCAAGCAGGATCGGGTCGAGGTAGACGAAGTCCAGGGTGTGGCTCCGCAGCGTGCCGCCGCCGGCCAGCACCGCGTGCGCGTACGCCGGGCCGTCCCGCAGCCAGCCGGCGGCCGGCGTCAGCACGTGTGGCAGCAGCAGGCCGGGCAGCACGCCGAAGGCCACGCACAGCGTCGCGAGCGCCCCGAAGCCGACCGCCATGCCCGGCTTGAGCGGTTCGCTCACCTCGTAGTCGCTCTCCCGGCGCTGGAAGAACGCCAGCCAGGCGGCCCTGCCCAGCGCCGCCACGGTCACCACCTGGGCCACCAGCAGCACGGCCAGCACCGGGTACGCGTGCCCGTCCTCCAGCGCGTGGTGGATCATGCCCAGCGAGGAGTACCCGTTGAACGGCGGAATCCCGGCGATCGACAGCACGCCGACCACGAACGCGCCGGTCACCACCGGCATCCGCCGGGCCAGCCCGCCCATCTCGGACAGCCGCTCCACCCCCGTCGAGTGCAGCACCGACCCGGCGCACAGGAACAGCAGCGCCTTGAACAGGGCGTGGTTGAGCAGGTGGTACGTGGTGCCGGCCAGCCCGAGGCGGCTGCCGGTGGCCAGCCCGACCAGCAGCACTCCCAGCTGCGACACGGTGTCGTAGGCGAGCACCCGCTTGAAGTCGTCCTGGACCAGCGCGAGCAGCGCGCCGCCGAGTGCCGACACCAGCCCGAGCACGGTCAGCAGGCCCAGCACGCCGTGCCGGGGGCCGTACACGCCGTACACGATCCGCCCGATGGCGACCAGGCCGAGATTCACCATGAGCGCGGAAAACAACGCCGACACCGGTCCGGGCGCGGCCGTGTGCGCGTCCGGCAGCCAGCCGTGGAACGGGATCAGGCCGGCCTTGGTGGCGTACCCGGCGATGAGCAGTCCCAGCGCGACCAGGTCGACGGTGGACAGGCCGGGCCGGAGCGCGTCGTGGAGCTGGCCGAAGTTGAGGGCGCCGTGCGCGGCGTACAGCAGCGCCGTGCCGATGAACACGCAGAAGCTCGCCACCGTGGTCAGCACCAGCGTCTTGAACGCCGCCTCCAGCGCCACCGGCCGCTCCAGGAAGAACCCGGTGAGCGCGTACGAGGCGAGCGCCGCCACCTCGAACCAGACGAACAGGTTGAACAGGTCGGCGGTCAGCGCCGTGCCCACCAGCGCCGCGTCCAGCAGCAGGAACAGGCAGGCGTACCCGCCCAGCTCGCCCTTGCCGAGCCCGGACAGCAGCGACAGCGTGAACACCGCCAGCACCATCCCGATCACGGTCACCGCGAGCGCGTAGCTCAGCCCGAACGGGTCGGCGGCGAACGCGATGCCCAGCGACGCGCCGCGCACCGGCGTCCAGTGCCCCAGGTAGTGCACGAGCAGGTGTCCCGAGTAGACGGTCGGGGCGTCCACCGCGAGCACCGCGGTGGCCCCGCCGGTCGCGGCCACCGCCACCACCATCGGCAACCGGCTGGACAGCCGGCCCGCCAGCGGCGCCAGCACCGCCCCGACGATCAGCACCACCACCGGCACCGGCAGCAGCGCCGCCTCCCCCGCCCGCGTCATCCGCGCAGCGCACGCATCTCGTCGGCGTCCAGCGTCCGGTAGTGCTGGGCCACCCTGACCACCA
>JBJMIH010000052.1:0-15579 GCA_045806985.1 Mycobacteriales bacterium
GCGCCGCCACGCTGTCCGCCCGCACCGCCTGCGAGGTGTACCTGAAGGTCGAGGGCGGCAACCCGACCGGCTCGTTCAAGGACCGCGGCATGACGGTGGCGATCTCGCTCGCCGCCGGCGGTGGCGCCAAGGCGGTGATCTGCGCGTCCACCGGCAACACCGCGGCGAGCGCGGCGGCCTACGCGGTCCGCGCCGGGATGGCCTGCGCGGTGCTGGTACCGCGCGGCAAGATCGCGCTCGGCAAGCTGGCCCAGGCGCTGGTGCACGGCGCCAAGCTGCTTGAGGTGGACGGCAACTTCGACGACTGCCTCAAGCTGGCCTGCGACCTGTCCGAGCGGTACCCGGTGGCGCTGGTCAACTCGGTCAACCCGCACCGGCTGGCCGGCCAGAAGTCCGCCGCGTTCGAGGTCGTTGACGCGCTCGGCGACGCCCCCGAGGTGCACTGCCTCCCGGTCGGCAACGCCGGCAACATCACCGCGTACTGGGCCGGGTACCGCGAGTACGCCGACACCGGCCTGGCCGGCCGCACGCCGCGGATGTTCGGCTTCCAGGCCGCCGGCGCGGCGCCGATCGTGCGCGGCGAGGCGGTGCCGCGGCCGCAGACGATCGCCACCGCGATCCGGATCGGCAACCCGGCCTCCTGGCAGGGCGCGGTCAGGGCGCGGGACGAGTCCGGCGGGGTGATCGACTCGGTCACCGACCGGCAGATCCTGGAGGCCTACAAGCTGCTGGCCCGGTCGGAGGGCGTGTTCGTGGAGCCGGCGTCGGCCGCCAGCGTCGCCGGACTGGTGCAGGCGCGCGGGCAGGACCTGCTGCCGGCCGGCAGCACCGTGGTCTGCACGGTCACCGGCCACGGCCTCAAGGACCCGGACTGGGCGATCTCGGCCGCCCCGCAGCCGCTCACGATCGGCGTCGACGCCGAGGCCGCCGCGGCCGCGCTCGGCCTCACCTGAGCCGCGCCTCGGGAAAGGCGCTCTCCATGTCGAACCCCGGCGACTGGGGCCAGACCCCATCGCAGCAGCCCCAGTACGGCCAGCAGCCGTATGGCGGGTACGGCTACCCGCCGTACGACCCGTACGCCCCGATGGCCGCCGCGGCGCAGGGGTACGGGGTCGTGCCGGGGTACCCCGCCATGCGGGTGGACCCGCCGAGCAACGTCAGCACGGCGCGGGTCCTGATGTGGATCCAGGGTGCCCTGTACTCGCTGTTCAGCCTGGCCTTCGTCATCATCACGCTCGTCGTGGCGGCGGCGAGCAACGCCGACCACACCCCGTTCCACGACGTCGGCGCGGCGATCACCGTCATCCTCGCGGCAGTGACCGCCGTCTTTGTGGCCGTCACCGTGCTGGTCTTCGTGCTGGCGGCCCGGTTCTCCACCCAGCGGCAGGGGGTCCGGATCGGCACCGCCGTCCTCGAGGGCATCCTCGGCGGCCTCCAGGTGATCGGCCTGGTCAGCGCGCTGGCCAACGACCCCTCCGGCGGCCTGGTGGTGACCGCGCTGCTCACCGCCCTCACCGTGACCATCTTCGTCATCATGCTCACCACCCCGGCCAGGCAGTACTTCTGCCGTTAACCCGCCTCGGGGACCGGTTCGGCCGTGACACGGCCACGGAGGGTGGAGGCGAGCAGCACCGGTACCGCGGCCGCCGTCACCGCGCCCGCCGCCAGGAACGTCACGGCCGGACCGCTCGCGCCGGCGATCGCCCCGCCGGCCGCCGATCCGGCCGAGCTGCCGGCCAGGAACGCGGTGGCCAGCCAGGAGAACGCCTCGCCGCCGCGGCCGCCGGGCGCGGCCGCGCCGACGCGCGCCTGCAGGGCCGCCATCGTCGGCGCGATCGCCGACCCGCCGATCGCCAGCAGCACGCCGAGCAGTACCAGCCCGGCCGGCAGCGCGTCCAGCGCGAAGCCCGCCGCCGCCATCCCCAGCAGCAGCGGCAGCCGGCTGCCCGACCGGCTGGCCCACGCGCCGAGCAGCAGCCCGCCCACGACCGAGCCGGCGCTCCACGCCGCCACCAGGAGGCCCGCGACTCCGGCGTGCCCGCCGTGCCGCGCCGACGCGACGACCCCGACCTCCATCATGGACAGCGACGCCACCAGGCACGACCCGGCCAGCAGCGGCCGCCACAGCCGCCCGAACAGGCCGCCGGCGCGCACGTGCCCCTCGGCCCTGCCGCCGGCCGTGCGCACGGTCCTGGCCAGCGCGAACGGCACCACACCCAGCAGCGCGAAGGCGATCGCGCAGGCCAGCCCGGCGCGCGGGTCGAACGCCGTGGCCGCCACCGCGACCAGCGACGGTCCGACGATGTAGGCCATCTCCTGGGTGGTCGCGTCGGCCCCGTACATGGCGGCGAGCGCGTCCCCGTCCAGCAGTTCCCGCCACAGCCCGCGGGCCGCCGAGTTCAGCGGCGGGGTGACCACGCCGGCCGCCAGGCACAGCGGCAGCACCACCAGCGAGCGCGGCGGGACGGCGATCAGCGCGGCGAGCATCACGGTGTACCCGGCCGTGGTGGCGAGCAGCACCGGGGTACGCCCGATCCGGTCCAGCACCCGGCCCAGCACCGGCGCCGCCGCTCCGGACCCGACCGTCATCACCCCGGCCGCCAGGCCGGCCCGGCCGTACCCGGCGGCCCCGCTGATCCGCAGCACCAGCGCGAGCGAGCACATCGTCATCGGGAGCCGGCCGAACTGCGCGGCGACGAACGGCACCCGGACGGCGTGGTGTGCCCACAGATTGCGGTACGCGGAAAGACCCATGCGTACAGCCTGGATCGGCGGGGTACGGTCGGGCCAACCTTTCGGGGAGGGCCGAATGATCACGCTGCGCTTCGATCAGGAGGACCTGCTGCGGCTGCGGTTCGGCATCTCGCCGCTGTGGGAGACGCGGGCCGCCGCGGTCACCCTCACCTATCCCGACCGGCACGCGTACCACCTGCCCTGGTTGCGCCGGGCCCGTGCCGCCCGGCTCGACATCCGGACCCTGGTCTCGGTGCTCCCGCTGCACGGCTACACCCCGGACTTCCTGGCCCCGCCGCCGCGCGGCCCGGTGGCCGACTTCGACGAGGAGATCGCCAGGGTCCGCGCCACCCCGCCGGACGTGGTCGCCGCCGAGCTGGCCGACGTGCTGCCGGGTGTGGCCGACCCGGACGCGGTCCGCGCGCTGGCCGCCGACCCCGCCGCAGCCCGCGACCTGCTGGCCGACCAGCTGGTGGTGGCGTGGGAGGCGCTGGTGGCGCCGTTCTGGCCGCGGCTGCGCGACCTGCTGGACGCCGACGTGGTGTACCGCTCGCGCCAGTTCGCCGAGGGCGGCACCGAACGGGTGCTGCGCGAGCTGCACCCGCGGGTGCGCTGGCGGGACGGCACGATGGAGGTGACCGGCAAGCCGCGCCTGCACCGCGACCTGGCCGGCGCCGGGCTGGTGCTGATCCCCAGCGTGTTCCAGTGGCCGGAGGTGCGGGTGCTGCTCGACCCGCCGTGGCAGCCGACGGTGGTGTACCCGGCACGCGGGGTGGCAGCCGTGTGGGACCCGCCCGCGAACCGTCCACCGGACGCGCTCGCCGCCCTGATCGGCCGTACCCGCGCCGCGCTGCTGCTCGCGGTCGGCGAGCCGGCCACTACCACGGCGCTGGCCCGCCGCCTCGACCTCGCGCCCAGCACCGTGTCCGAGCACCTGGCCGTGCTGCGGAACGCCGGCCTGGTGCACGCCTTCCGCACCGGCCGGCAGGTCCGCTACGAGCGCACGCCCAGCGGCGATGTGGTCGTGTACGGCCAGCCCGAACGGGTATGAACTACCCTGTCGTCTCTGCCTGAAGGGAGCGTGGCGTGGGCGAGGTCTTCGCCGGGCGGTACGAGCTGGTCGATCCCATCGCGGAGGGCGCGGCCGGCGCCGTCTGGCGCGTCTTCGACCACCGGCACCGCGGCTACATCGCGGCGAAGCTGCTCAAGCAGCGCGACGCCGGCGCGATCATGCGGTTCGTCCGCGAGCAGGCGCTCCGCGTGCACCACCCGCACCTGCTGCCGCCGACCGGCTGGGCCGGCTCGGACGAGATGGTGCTGCTCACGATGGACCTGGTGCGGGGCGGGTCGCTCGCCCAGCTGCTGTCCGACCACGGGCCGCTGCCGACCGCGTTCGCCGTGCTGCTGACCGACCAGCTGCTCGACGGCGTCGGCGCGCTGCACGAGGGCGGCGTGATCCACCGCGACATCAAGCCCGGCAACGTGTTGCTGGAGGCGACCGGCACGGGCCGGCCGCGGCTGCGGCTCGGCGACTTCGGCATCGCGCGGGCGATGGACGAGCCGCGCCTCACCACCGTCGGGTTCGTCGTCGGCACCCCGGCCTACCTGGCTCCGGAGGCGCTGCGTGGCGCCGAGCCGGACCCGCGCCAGGACGTGTACGCGATCGGCGTCACCGCCTGGCAGGTGCTCACCGGCGAGACGCCGCCGGCCGCCGAGCCGGTGAGCCAGCGGCGCCCGGCCGGGGTCGCCGACCCGGTGTGGCAGGTGGTGCTCAAGATGGCCGCGTGGCGGCCGGACGACCGGTACGCCACCGCCCGGGACGCCCGGATCGCGCTCGGCCAGGCCGTCGCCGCGACCGACGGCCTGAGCGACCAGGTCAGCACGCTCGGCGCCGCCGGCCACCCGGCCAGCCCGCCCGTCGTCGACCGGATCGGGCCCGAGCCGGCGGGCTGGGACGCGCACGGCCCGGCCGGCCGGCCCGCGCCCGCGGCCGTGTCCGCGCCGGCCGTACCCGCGCCGGCGTCAGCCCCGGTCCCGACCGCCGCCGCGACCGCGCCGACCGCGCTGGCCGAGCAGCCGACCCGGCCGGTGGCCGCCGCGCCGACGTCGATGGTGCCCCTGCACGAGCAGGTGACCGCGCACGCGCCGGCCGCCGGCTCGGTCGCCGCTCGCACCTGGACGGCGCCGGCCCGGTACGCGGCCGCCGCCGTGCTGGTCGTCCTCGCCCTGTACTTCTTCTACCTGGCGTTCACCGGCTGACGCCGGCGCAGGCGGGCCAGCCGCGGCCAGAGCGCCAGGCCCGCCGCGCCGGCCAGGCAGAGCAGCCCGGCGGTCACCGCGAACGGCGTGCGTGGCATGCCGAGCAGCGTCGCGTCGCCGCCGTCGAACGCGGCCCGCGCGGTGGTCGCGCCGCGGGCCGAGCCGTACGCCGGCTCGCCGCCCGCCGACCCGCTGATCAGGTACGTCAGGGTGGCCTTGATCGTCCCGGTCTCCGGCGACGTCGAGACGTACAGGTAGTACGGCCCCGACCAGGAAGCCCCGTACACGTCCGAGTCGTTGCTCTCCCGGTTGCGGTAGCGGACCCGGACGGTGCTGCCGCTGATCCTGGTCTGGTCGCTGTTGAAGTGGTAGCCGCTGCTCTTGCTGATCCCGGTGGCGAACATGTTGTCGACGCCGACCGTCACCGAGCCCGACGTCGACGAGGTGTCGTACCGCAGGATGTAGCTGATCCGCTGGTTCCAGCCGACGGTGGGCAGCCGCCAGTACGCGGTGCTGCCGGCCGGGACCGACGTGGAGATCGCGCCCTGCCGGCCGGTCAGGTGCGGGGCGTCGGCCTCCCGCTCGGCGCCGTCGACGTGGTGGGCGGCGAGCGTGATGTCCGGCAACGGGCCCTTCCCGTCCGTGCCGGCGGGGCCCGGCAGGCCGCCGGTCGAGGAGACCGGTCGCTCGGCGAGGAAGTACAGGTCGATGGGGATGGCGCCGGACGAGGTGTCCTGGGTGCGCGCCACCCGCACGGCGTACCGGCCCGGCCGGCCGCAGCCGCTGTCCAGGCCGCCGCTCCAGGAGGAGTCCCACTTGACGTCGCCGTGGGCGGTGACCGGGTCCAGCCAGGCGGAGGCGAAGCTGGTGTCGGAGGACGAGCCGCACTTCTCGCCGGCGGACGTGTAGATCGCGATCATGATCTTGTCCTGGTGGCCGTACGTGCGCGCCTTGAGGTACGCGTTCACGCCGTCTGCCAGGTTGATCGTGTAGTACTTGCCCTGGCCGGGGTCCAGCGTGTCGCTGGAGACGCCGTTGGGCAGCGACGGCGCGCCGGACGCGGACGAGGTGCCGCTGATCGAGTGCCGGTCGCCGGCCCGCGCCATCCCGGCCGGCAGCACGGCCGTGACCAGCGCGACGGCCGCCACCAGCGCACCTGCGCCGCTGCGTGCGCGCAACCCGCTCATGATCTCCTACCCCCGGAACGCGGTGCGACGGGTCAGCTTGGGCCAGCCGAGCAACAGCAGCGCGAGCAGCAGCGCCGCCGCGCCGCCGGCCAGGAACTCCCACCGCACGTGCCTGTCCGCGCTCGCCGTGCCACCGGCCCGCGCGCTGGTGTCCTTCGTGTTCTGGTACCCCGGTCCGGCCTGCGCCGAACCGGAGACACGGATCGCCAGGTGGACGGGGATGTCCTTGCCGGCGAGCGGTTGGTTCGGGTTCATGTGCAGGGCGATCAGGTACGGGCCGGCGAACCGGACCGGGTCGACCTCGCTGGAGTCGGACCCGCGGTTGCCGTACGCCACCGGCACGGTCGAGTTGCGCAGCGGCGTCGTGTCGCCCTTGCCGTCGTACGTGGTGCTCGCGTCGCTGCCGATGGTGTCGACGTCGGCCCTGACCGGGTTGACCACCCAGGTGCCGACCGACGCGGAGTCGTCGACGTCGACCTTGTCGAAGCGGATCGCGTAGGACAGCCGCTGGCCCCACTGGAGCGGCACCTGCCAGTACCGGGTCTCGCCGGGGCGGATCGTCGCGTTCACCACCGGGCTGTCGACCCGCGGCGCGGTGCCCATCCAGTCCGAGCCCGGCACGGCCTTCGCGGCGGCGGTGAAGTCGGGCGGAGCCGGGCCGGCGAGCTTGCCGGTGTTCACCGGGGACGGTGACGGCGGCTGGCCGGTGACCGGCGGCTCGGCGAGGTAGTACAGGGCGATCCGGCGGGCCGTCTGGTCGGCGGTGTCCCTGTCGCGCTCCACCGAGACGACGTACGTGCCCGGCTTCCCGCAGCCCTGGTCGTCGCTGGAGAAGCCGTTCGACCACGTCGCGCCCCGGGTCCGTGCCGGGCCGGGCTCGGCCACCACGGTGACCAGCCGCACGCTGTCGGTCTGGGAGTCGCTCTCGTCCTGCGACCCGCAGTCGTGGTCGTCGGTGGTGGCGAGGCCGATCGTGACCTCGTCGGTGACCGAGTCGCCGAAGCTGTCCCAGGGCCGGATCAGGGTGGCGGAGACGTACGGGGAGGCGCCCTCGGGCACCGTGATCGTGTAGTACCGCTTCTGGCCGGGGGTGAACGTGTCGACGTAGGCGTGGCCGGTGACCAGCGCGGGTGCCCCGTTCGGGTCGCTGGTGCCGTTCCCGGCCGCCCCGTAGGGGTCGAGCACCGCCGCCACGAGCAGCGCCGTCAGATGTCTCACCGTCACCTCCTCCCTCGAGCGGACAGACTAGGCCGTACCGGCCCAGAGGGTGGGAGGGCTTCCCCCTTTCCGCGCGGACCGGCTGGAATGATGGCTCCATGCCGGTGAACTTCCGCGCCGCGCCGGTCCGCGTCCGGGTACCGGCGACCAGCGCCAACCTTGGCCCCGGGTTCGACGCGCTCGGCCTCGCGCTGGGACTGTACGACGACGTGGTGCTGCGGGCCGCGGACTCCGGGCTGGCCGTGGATGTCCACGGCGAGGGCGCCGGGGACGTGCCGCGTGACGAGAATCACCTGGTGGTACGGGCCGTCCGGGCGGCGTTCGAGGTGCTCGGCGGCCAACCGCACGGGCTGGAGGTCGTCTGCGCGAACCGGATTCCGCATGCCCGCGGCCTCGGGTCGTCGGCGGCCGCGATCGTGTCCGGCATCGTCGCCGCCCGCGCGCTGCTGATCGGCGGCGAGGAGGCGATGGACGACGCGGCCGTGCTGGAGCTGGCCACCGCGCTGGAGGGGCACCCGGACAACGTCGCGGCCTGCCTGCTGGGCGGGCTGACGATCGCCTGGACCGACAGCGGCGCGCCGCGGGCTGCCCGGCTGGAACCCCACCCTGACCTGCGGCCGGTGGCCTTCGTACCGTCCACCCAGGCGTCGACGGCCGAGGCCAGGGCCGCGCTGCCGGCCGAGGTGCCGCACGCGGACGCGGCGTTCACGGCCGGCCGCGCGGCCCTGCTCACGTACGCGCTCACCGCGTACCCGGCGCTGCTGCTGCCGGCCACCGAGGACCGCCTGCACCAGCGGTACCGGGCCGGGCAGATGCGCCGATCCGCCAGTCTGGTGGACAAGCTGCGCGCCGACGGGGTGCCGGCGGTGATTTCGGGGGCCGGGCCGACGGTGCTGGCGTTCGCCGCCGCCGATCCCGTGCACGGTCTGTCGCCGCTGGAGGCAGCGGCCGGCACCGCCTTCACGCTGATCGACGCCGGCGTCGACCACGCCGGCGCGGCCGTCCTGCCCCTCGGCGTGTAATCCAGCGGCCGCGTATCTTCGCAGGTCAGTAGGGGTTTGAAAAAGATCTTGGGTGCTCGGGAAGACACGGCGAATGGGGCTTGTTGCTCCTCATGCGGCGTACCGACTACGCTTTGCACAGCTCAGCCGCCCAGCGGGCGCAGGTGATCGCAGGCAACGCCGGACGACATCGGCCGGTGAGGATCACAACAGCCCTGGCGAATCGGGGCCAGTCAACCCAGGCAGGCCACCGGTAGCCGGTCAGCGGACTCAGCCACGCCCACGGGATTCGACACTGGTGTCGACCGGACTGTGATCAGGCAGACTGCGCACCAGTCGGACCCGAAAACGTGAGCGGCTGACTACTATCCGGCCAGTACGGCCGGTCGCTCCACCCTGGCCTGGGTCAGCGGAGGCCCCGGACCAATGCAGGGAAGGAAACCACTTGAGCGACACCACCGATCTCCTCTCGGACGAGCGGTCCACGTCCGGGCGGGACGGCAACCCGAATTCGGCTCCCATCGAGGCAGCGCCGTCCGAGGGCGCCAAGCCTCGTCGCCGCGGCAGTGGACTGTCCGGCATGGTTCTCGCCGAGCTCCAGGCGCTGGCCGGACGGCTCGGCATCACCGGTACCACCAGGATGCGCAAGAGCGACCTGATCGCCGCCATCCAGGCCAAGCAGGCCGGAGGTGAGGGGATGACCGTTTCGGCATCAAACGGCAAGCCGAAGGAAAGTGCGAGCGTGGAGCCTCCGCAGGAGGCCGCCACGACGGCCGCCCCGCCGGCCGCGGGCAGCGCCACGAGCGCGCCCGCGGAGGCGACGACGACCGCCACCGCTCCGGCCGAGGCCACCGCTCCGGGCGCGGTGTCGGGAACCGGACAGTCCGAGGAGCGGCCGCGCCGCTCGCGGCGGTCCGCCAGCCGGCCGGCCGGCGCGCCGGTCGCCGGGGCGCCGCAGTCCGCCGCTGACAGCGCGGGCGGGGACGCCACCGCCGCCACCACCACCGCCACCGAGCCCGCCGAGCAGCAGGCCGCCGACCATACCGCCGAGAAGGCGGACCGGGCCGGCAAGCAGCGCGGCGACTCCGACGACGGCGGCGACGGCCGGCGTGACCAGCAGCGCAACCGGGACCGCAACCGCGACCGGGACCGTGACGGCCGCGATGGCCGGGACGGTCGGGAGAATCGCGAGAGCCGCGAGAGCCGCGAGAGCCGGGACAGCCGCGATGGTCGCGACCGCGACAACCGCGACCGTGACAACCGGGACGGCGACGACGATGACGACCGCGGTGGCCGCGGCCGCCGGGGTCGGCGGTACCGCGACCGGCGGCGCGGCCGGGACCGGTTCAGCGAGGGCGGCGGCGGGACCACCGGCGGCAACGAGCCGGTCATCACCGAGGACGACGTGCTCGTCCCGGTCGCCGGCATCCTCGACGTGCTGGACAACTACGCGTTCATCCGGACCTCCGGCTACCTGACCGGCCCGAACGACGTGTACGTGTCGCTGTCGCAGGTCCGCAAGTACGGCCTGCGCCGCGGCGACGCGCTCACCGGCGCGGTCCGCCAGCCGCGCGAGGGCGAGACCCGGCGCGACAAGTACAACGCGCTGGTCCGCCTCGACACGGTCAACGGCATGGAGCCGGACCAGGCGCGCGGCCGTCCCGAGTTCTACAAGCTCACCCCGCTCTACCCGCAGGACCGGTTGCGGCTGGAGACCGAGCCGCAGAACCTCACCACCCGGGTCATCGACCTGGTCATGCCGATCGGCAAGGGGCAGCGCGCGCTGATCGTGTCGCCGCCCAAGGCCGGCAAGACCATGGTGCTCCAGGCGATCGCCAACGCGATCACCACGAACAACCCCGAGTGCCACCTGATGGTCGTGCTCGTCGACGAGCGGCCCGAAGAGGTCACCGACATGCAGCGGTCGGTGAAGGGCGAGGTCATCGCCTCGACCTTCGACCGCCCGCCGTCCGACCACACCACCGTCGCCGAGCTGTCGATCGAGCGCGCCAAGCGCCTGGTCGAGCTGGGTCACGACGTGGTCGTGCTGCTCGACTCGATCACCCGCCTGGGCCGGGCGTACAACCTGGCCGCCCCCGCCTCCGGCCGAATCCTGTCCGGTGGTGTGGACTCGACCGCGCTGTACCCGCCGAAGCGGTTCCTCGGCGCGGCGCGCAACATCGAGAACGGCGGGTCGCTGACGATCCTCGCCACGGCGCTGATCGAGACCGGGTCGACCATGGACACGGTGATCTACGAGGAGTTCAAGGGCACCGGCAACGCCGAGCTGCACCTGAACCGGAAGATCGCCGACAAGCGGGTGTTCCCCGCGATCGACGTGCCGATCTCCGGCACCCGCAAGGAGGAGCTGCTCCTCAACTCCGAGGAGTTGAAGATCATCCACAACCTCCGCAGGGTGCTCAACCCGCTCGACCCGCCACAGGCGCTGGACCTGCTGCTGGACCGCCTCCGCACCTCCCGCACGAACACGGAGTTCCTGCTCCAGGTCCAGAAGACGACGCCGTCGCCGAACGACTGATCCACCCTCTTCGCGACACCGCGCCCGAGGCTCCCACCAGGAGTTCCGGGCGCGGTGTCGGGTACGAGACCGGAGCTTGCATACTAGGATACAAGAATGCGCACGGCTCCGACCCGACCTCGTACCCGAGGCAGCAGCGCCTGGGCCGGTGTGTACCAGGATCTGCGCGAGCAGATCGTTTCGGTTGCCCTTGACCCCGGCAGCCGGATCTCCGAGAACGAGCTGGCCGCCGGGTACGGCGTGAGCAGGACGCCGGTGCGCGAGGCGCTGATCCGGCTCGCCGACGACGGGCTGGTGGAGGTGTTCCCGCAGCTCGGGACGTACGTGTCCCGGATCAGCGTGCGGGAGGTGCGGGAGGCGCAGTTCGTCAGGGAGGCGCTGGAGACCGCGGCGCTGCCGCTGGCCGCCGAGCGGGCCGGCCCGGCCGACTACGCCCGCCTGGAGGCGACGCTGACCGAGCAGCGGGCGGCCCGCGCCGCTGGCGACGTGGCCCGGTTCTTCGCCGCCGACGAGGAGCTGCACCGCACGCTCATCGAGCTGAGCGGGCACCGGAAGGCGTGGACCGTGGCGTACGCGGCCCGCGCCCACCTGGACAGGGTGCGCTGGCTGGGCCTGCCGGCGCAGGCCGACACCGGCGCGCTCATCGCCGAACACGCGGCGATCGTGGAGCACCTCGCGGGCGGACAGGTTCCCGCCGCCCGCGCGGTGCTGACCCGGCACGTGCGGCGGGTGCTGGACGACCTGGACCCGCTCGGCGCGCGCTTCCCCGGCTTCTTCGACAGGGCGGGTGGCGACGGGTGACGGCCGCGGCGTGGCGGAACTGGGGGGCGCGGCTGCGGGAGACCGCGCTCGCCGGCATCCCGGCGGTGGTGCTGGAGAACCCGCGGCTGCGCGTCACCGTGCTCGCCGGCAAGGGCGCGGACATCGTGGAGTTCCTGGACAAGCGCCGCGATCTGGACTTCTGCTGGTTCACGCCGGCGGGTGTGGTGGCCCGTCCGGCGGTGGCCGGGCTGGCCGCCGACGAGGTGGGCACGTTCGGCGACGTGTACGAGGGCGGCTGGCAGGAGATCTTCCCGAACGGCGGAGCGCCCAGCACGTACGCCGGAGTCCGGATGGGCCAGCACGCCGAGGTGGCGACGCTGCCGTGGGAGTACGAGATCACCGCCGACACCGCCGAGGCGGTGGAGGTGCGGTTCACCGTCCGGACCCGCCGCTGGCCCTACCTGGTGACCCGGACGCTGCGGCTGGCGGCCGACGCGACCGCGCTGGAGGTGCGCGGCTCGGTGGTCAACTCCTCCGGCGCGACGCTGCGCGCCATGTGGGGGCAGCACCTCGCGTTCGGCCGGCCGTTCCTGCGGCCCGGCTGCGAGATCCGGCTGCCGGAAGCGCTCTCCGTGATCCCGCACGACGGGCCGATCGACCCGGCCGGGCGGCGGCTCGTGCCCGGCCGGGGGAGCTGGCCGATCGTGCCCGGCGCGGACGGGGCGCCGGTCGACCTCCGGGTGGTTCCGGAGCCCGGCGCGCCCAGCGACATCGCCTACCTCACCGGCTTCCCGGACGGCGACGGCTGGTACGAGCTGCGCGACCCGGACGGCGCCGGGCTGCGGGTCGAGTGGGACGCGGACCTGCTGCCGTACCTGTGGTTCTGGCAGGAGTTCGGGGCGTCGACGGCCCCGCCGTGGTACGGGCGGCTGTACGTGATCGGGCTGGAGCCGTTCGCCGGCTACCCGACGAACGGCCTGGCCGAGGCGGTCGCCAACGGCTCGGCACTGACGCTGGGGCCGCACGGGCGCCACGCGCACGCCATGCGGATCGGGCTGCTCCCCGATCCGGAGCAGGGGGAGGGATCGTGAGCCCTGAGCGGGAGTTCGACGGGAAGGTGGCGGTGGTGACCGGCGGGTCCCTCGGGATCGGCCGGGCCGTCGCCGAGCGGCTGGCCGGCGCGGGCGCCGCGGTCGCGCTGTGCGGCATCGACGCGGACTCCGTCCGCGACGCCGAGGCGGAGCTGCGGGCCGCCGGCCTGGAGGTCACCGGGTCGGTGGTGGACGTGGCCGACGGCGGCCAGGTCGCCGGCTGGGTGGCCGCGACCGCCGACCGGTACGGGGGCGTGGACGTGGTCGTCACCTCGGCCGGCATCCAGCGGTACGGCAATGTGGTCGACACCGACGAGGAACTCTGGGACCGGGTGCTCGACGTCAACCTCAAGGGCGTCTTCCTGGCCTGCAAGCACGCCATCCCGGAGCTGCGGCGGCGGGGCGGCGGGGCGATCGTCAACGTGTCGTCGGTGCAGGCGTTCGTCGCCCAGGACCGGGTGGCGGCGTACTGCGCCAGCAAGGGCGGCATCAACGCGCTGTCCCGGGCGATGGCGGTCGACCACGCGCACGAGAACATCCGGGTGAACGTCGTCTGCCCCGGCTCGGTGGACACGCCGATGCTGCGCTGGGCGGTCGGCCTCACCGCCGAGGGCCGGCCGATTGACGACATCGTCGCCGAGCTGGGCCGCACCCACCCGCTCGGCCGCGTCGCCACCGCGGCGGAGGTGGCCGAGCTGGTGGCCTTCCTGGCCGGCCCGCGCAGCGCCTTCTGCACCGGCGGGGAGTACCGCGTCGACGGCGGCCTCCTCGCCGTCAACCCGGCCGTAGGCCCGTACCAGGCCGACGGCTGAGGAACTCCGCCACGGTCCGGACGAACGACTCCGGGTCGTCGAGCCACGGGTGGTGCCCCGCGCCCGGCTGCACGGCCAGCTCCGCCGCCCGGAACAGGCTGGCGTACTCGGCGGCCCGCTTGGGCGGCAGCGCGAGGTCGTACTCGCCGGCGAGCAGCAGCACCGGTGCGTCGAGGCGGCCGAGGGCGGACCGGACGGCCGCCGGATCGAACGCGCCCTCCGCGTAGTACGCGGCCGCCGCCTCGTCGTTCCGCGAGCGCTCCTCCTCGGCGACCTGGGCCTGGCGGTCGGCGTCCCACCGGCCGTGCATGAACGGGTTGATCGCCGCCCAGTCGGACTCGGTAGCCTCGCCCGACCAGATGCGCTCGAGCGCGGCGAACGCCTCCCCGAACCAGGGCTCGCCCCGCCGCAGCTCCGCCAGCTCCCGGCGGTCGGAGTCGGTGATCTCGAGGCCGACCACGCGCGGGCTGGGGGCGACCAGCGCGAGCCGGTCGACGCGGTCGGGGTGGCGGGCCGCGTACAGGACCGCGAGCGTGCCACCGGCCGAGTGACCCAGCAGGTCGATCCGGTCCAGCCCGAGGTGCTCCCGCAGCGCCTCCACGTCCTCGACCTGCCGGTCCACACGGTACGTCGCCGTGTCCGCCGGCACCGCCGAGTCCCCGGTCCCGCGCGGGTCCAGCCGTACCAGTGAGCGGTGGGCCGACAACCCGCCCAGCTCACCCAGGTACGCCGAGGCCTGCATCGGCCCGCCCGGCAGGCAGATCAGCGGCTCGCCCGAGCCGGTCCGGTGGTATTCGAGGCGCGCGCCATCGGCACTCAGTAATGGGGGCATGCCGACGATCCTAGTTCAGGCGCGCCGACCTCTACAGCTCGAGAAAGTTCCGCAGCACCGCCGCCACCGCCGCCACCTCGTCGTCACGGGCGGTACCGAGTTGGCGGTGGAGCCGCTGCGTCGAGATCGCACGGACGTCCTCGGGACGGGCGACAGTGGGCCGGTCCAGGCCGGCGCCCTTGATGGGAATGTGGTGGGAGAGGCCGCGGTCCCGGCCGGTGAGCGGGACCACGATTGTCATGCTGATGGGCAGCCCGTTGTAATCATCGGCCGACATGATCAGGCATGGCCGGGTGCCTCCCTGCTCGTGCCCCGTAACCGGGTTGAGGTTCGCGAGCCATACTTCCCCCCGTCGTGGCGTCGTCACGCGATCGGGTCCGCACTTCCCAGGCCGTCAGCGATGGTGGCTTCTTCCCACTCCGCGCTCTCGGCGCGGTAAGCGGCCCACTCGTCGGGGTCCTCGTCGCGGAGACGGACGAGGTCCTCGTGGACGCGGGCGAAGAACTGCTCCCGCTCGAAGCGGGCTATCGCCTGCTCGAGTACCTGCACCATGGGTACGTGCTGCTCGGCCGCGAGGGAGGCGATGCGATCGCGCAGCTCCCGAGGCACCTTGATGGTGGTGGCGGAGGTCATACCGTGAAGTATACCTGGAGGTCTACCAGCACGGGTCGGCCCCGCGGGCCCGCCCTCGGCAGGTGGGCGGGCGGCGCGGGGCCGACGTTCGCGGTGCGCCCTCAGAGATTCGGGCGCAGGTACCGGGCCGGGTCGGCCCAGCGGTCGTTCGGGAGGAGCGGGTACCAGTCGGGCCGACCGGGGTCCCGGTCGTAAGGATAATTGCCGGTCTGGCGGTAGTACTCGTGAAATTCCGCCACCTTGTCGCGGTCCAGGGTGACGCCGAGGCCGGGCGCGTCGGGAACGCGGATGCGGCCGTCGGTGTACGGCAGCTTGCCGCCGACGATCACGTCGTCGCGCAGGTGGTGGTAGTGGGCGTCGGCGGGGAACGACAGGTTGGGGATGACCGCGCCGAGGTGCAGCATGGTCGCCAGCTGTACGCCCAGCTCGCCGGAGGAGTGCACCGCCACGCCGAGCTGGAAGGTCTCGCACACCGCCGCCGCCTTCACGCAAGGCCGGATGCCGCCCCAGAA
>JBJMIH010000053.1:0-39042 GCA_045806985.1 Mycobacteriales bacterium
AAGACCACCACGCTGTCGATGGTGACCGGGCTGGTCCGGCCGGACGCGGGCACCGCCGAGGTCGAGGGCGTGGACGTGTGGCGCGACCCGGTCGCGGTGAAGGCCCGCATCGGCGTGCTGCCGGAGGGGCTGCGGCTGTTCGAGCGGCTGTCCGGCCGGGAGCTGCTCGGGTACGTCGGCCGGCTGCGCGGCCTGCCCGGCGCCCAGGTGGACGCCCGCGCCGACGACCTGCTCCGGGTCCTCGACCTCACCGGCGCCGCCGACACGCTGGTGGTGGACTACTCCACCGGCATGCGCAAGAAGATCGCGCTGGCCGCCGCGCTGCTGCACAACCCGAGCGTGCTGCTGCTGGACGAGCCGTTCGAGGCCGTCGACCCGGTGTCCGGCCACATCATCAGGGACGTGCTCGCCCGGTACACGCACGCCGGCTCCACGGTGGTGTTCTCCAGCCACGTGATGGAGCTGGTGGAGAAGCTGTGCGACTGGGTGGCGGTGCTGGACCGCGGCCGGGTCGTCGCCCAGGGCCCGCTCGCCGCCGTCCGCGGCGGCCACGCCACCCTGGAGCAGGCGTTCCTCAGCCTGGTCGGCGGGGTGAGCGACGACGACACCCAGGGACTGGAATGGTTGGGCTCTTCGTCCGGCTGAAGCTGCGGCTGCTGGCGGGCGGGTTCCGCGGCAACCGGGCCAGGCAGGTCAGCATGGCCGCCGGCGGGAGCCTGGGCCTGACCGCGGCGCTCGGCGTGGCGGCGCTGCTGGTGCTGCTGCCCGACCGGTACGTCGTCCGGCTGTGCGTGCTGCTGTACACCGCGCTGCTGCTCTGCTGGGCGCTGCTGCCGCTGATCACCTTCACCAGCGACGAGACGCTCGACCCGGCCCGGCTGGCGCTGCTCCCGCTGCGGCCGTGGCAGCTGATCAGGGGGCTGTACGCGGCCGCGTTCGTCGGCGTGCCGGCGCTGGCCACCGCGGTGGTGCTGGCCGGCAGCGCGGTCGGGTTGGCCCATGCCGGCGGCCGCCCGTTCGCGGCGCCGGTGGCGGTGCTGGCGGCCGGCCTGGAGCTGTGCCTGTGCGTGGCCGGTGCGCGGGCGCTCGCCTCCGCGCTGTCCCGGCTGCTGCGCAGCCGCCGGGGCCGGGATCTGGCGGTGTTCGTCGGTATCGGGCTGGCCGCCGGCTTCCAGGGCGTCAATCTGGGCTCGCAGTGGCTGGCCCGCACCCACCACGCCGGCGCGCTGCGGTCGGTGATCGACCTGCTGCGCTGGACGCCGCCGGGCGCGCTGGCGCACGCGGTCCGCGACCCGCTGGCTGGCGCGGTGCTGGTGCTGGCGGCCGACACGGGCGTGCTGGTGTTGCTGCTGGCCTGGTGGCGGCACACGCTGGCGGCCTCGATGGTGACCGCCGACGCGTCCACCGCCCGGGTGCGGCGCCGGGAGACCGGCCTGTTCCGGCTGCTGCCGCGCGGCCGGACCGGCGCGGTGGCCCGGCGCGAGCTGTGGTACTCGTGGCGTGAGCCGCGCCGCAAGGTCGGCTGGGTGAGCGTGGTGGTGTTCGGCGCGCTGGTGCCGTTCCTGGCCGGGTACGCCAGCGAGCCCAGCGGGCGGCTGCCGCGCGGCGCCATGGTGTACCTGGTCTGCTTCGCCGCGCTACTGGCCGGCCTGCAGACCTCCGCCAACCAGCTGGGCCTGGAGGGCGAGGCGGCCTGGACCGACGTGGTCGCCACCCGCGGCCCCGCCGACGTGCGGGCCGACTTCGCCGGCCGCAACCTGGCCTGCGCGGTGATCGCCGTCCCGGCGCTGGCCGTGGTGACCGCCGGGCTGGGCGCGATGGCGGGGGCGCCGCTGGACGCGTTGACCGCGTTCGGGCTGGCCTGCGCGATGCTGGGGGTGGCGATCGGGGCCGGCAACCTGACCAGCGTGCTGGTGCCGTACCCGGTCCCGGACCGGTCCACCAGCTCGTTCGGCGGGCCGGGGGCCGGCCAGGGCTGCCTGGTGGGCGCGTCCTCGCTGCTGTCCATGATCGCCGTGGTGGTGGCCTGCCTGCCGGTGATGGCGCTGGTGGCAACCCTGCGGCTGACGTACCCGCCGGCCGCCCTGCTGGCCCTGCTGGCCGGCCCGGCCTACGGCCTTGCCGGCGCCTGGCTCGGCCGCCGCATCGCCGGCGCCCGCCTCGCCACCCGCCTCCCCGAGCTGTACGCCCTGGCCAGCCGCCCCGCCGCGTAGACGCGTCGTGGGCGAACGGCCGGGTGGCCGGGTCCCGTTACGGACCCGGCCACCGCGTTCCGGTCGATCTCAGCGGTCTGTCATCAGCAGTAGCCCATTGGGCCTGCGGGGTTGCCACAGGTGAACGTCGCGTTGTACAGGTTGTTGATCCCGTTGACGACCTTGTCCCCCTGGGTGACCAGCGAGGACACGGCCCGCTGGCCGAACTTGCCCACCGTCGCGGTCGAGCGCCCGATGTCGCCGCCGCCGACCAGCCCCAGCCGACTCTCGAACGGTCGGAGCGCGGTCAGGCTGGCCCGGTTCAGGAGCGGTTCCGCGGCCCTGCCTCCGGCGTAGCCGGCAACCGCCATCAGCGAGTCCTTCCCGAACGAATGGAGCGATTCGCCCCAGGACTTGTGGTCGAAGCCCTTGTCCGCGACGAGCTTGGCGGTGGCGAGGATCATGCCGGCCGCGAAGCACGCCCCGGCCGAGGCGACCACGCAGGTCCCGAAGACCAGCGCCGCACCTATCGTGCGCCAGTGCTTCTGGGTGAAGTGCCAGCTGGCGGTCGCCGCCGTTTTCAACCCGTGGCCGATGGCGCGGACCGTACGGGAGGTCGCGCGGGCGACGCTGTGCGCGAGGTGCCTGGTGGCCGCCGCCACGGCGTGGATGCCGCTGCGCGCGTAGTGGATGGCGGCGTGTACCACGTGTTTGACGGCGTGCCAGGCGTGACTGATCGCATGTCGGAAGTGGCTGGCGGCGCGGTGGACGGCATGCTGTACCTGGTGCCAGGCGTGGCTGATCCGGTGGGCGATGTGCTTGACGTGCTTGACCACCTTCTGGACCTGCCGGTGCGCCCACACCCACCAGTCGTGCCAGGCCTTCCAGCGCTTCCAGGCCAGCCAGCGCCGGTACGCGGCCTCGGCGGCCCGCTTGATCTTGTTCCAGAGCTTGCTGCCCCACCACAGGCCGCTCGGGTCAGAGCGGACAACCGGGCTGTTGTCGGCGTAGGCGTAGCCGTTCAGGGACTGCGTGTCTTCGGTGTCGGTGGCCGGGTCGACGCTGGCGAACCGTCCCTGGACCGGGTCGTACTCTCTCGCCCCGAGATGGACCAGGCCGGTGAGTTGGTCGGTGTTGCCGCCGACGAAGCCGCGCTGCCCCGGCCAGTTCTGGGCGGGCTGGCCCCGGGTCTGGCCGAACGGGGTGTAGTAGCGGCGGGTGACGGCCTGGGTGCTGGTGTCCACCGCCACCGTGCCGGTGCCCTGCGGGTCGGAGAGTACCCAGTCGAGGCTGGTGTTGGTGCGGGCCGCGACCACCTCGTCGCCCTGGGCGTAGTACCGGGTGTTGGTGAGGGTGCCGTTGGGGGTGGCGTGAACCTCCTGGTCGGGGAGGTAGAGCGTGGAGCCGCTGGTGTCGTGCTTGATCAGCAGTTGGCCGTCGGCGTCGTAGAGGTAGCTGTCGCTCACCCCGTCCTTCGTCGCGGTGGCCAGGTGGCCCTCGGCGTCGTAGCTGAGGTTCTGGGCGCCGGCGGCGAGGTTGCGTTGCTGGGTGTTGCCGGCGGCGTCGTAGCCGAAGGTGTCGGTCTTGCCGTTGTCCGGTCCGCCGGTGGTGCTGATGGACTGCACCGCGTGCGGGTGGGCGGAGTTCACTCCGCCGTAGGTGTAGGTGTGCGTGACGTCGGCGATCCCGCTGCTGGTGCCGTGGTCGGTCTCGCTGGTGCGGTCGCCGTCGACGTCGTAGGTGAACGACTGCCAGTACGGGGCCGGCCCGCCGATCTTGTTCACGGTCGGGGCCGCGGCGCAGTCGTCCGTGCCGGTCCACGCCTGGGTGATCCGTTGCAGGTAGTCGTACTGGAAGCACTGGGTGTCGGTGCCGGTCCCGTCGGCGGACGTGATGACCTTGGTGATGTTGCCCGAGTCGTCGTACTTGTACTGCCGGTCGGACAGGTTGTTCGGGGCGACGTCACGGGTGTCCTGCACCCGGAGGAGCCGGTTGGTGCCGTCCTCGTAGGTGTTGGTGCGGGTCCACTGGTGCTGGTTCGCCGGCATCGTCTGCTGGACGATCTGACCCAGCTTGTTGTAGGAGGTGCCGGAGATGTAGTCGACCGCGCCGTGCAGCGTGGTCGGGTCGCCCAGCTCGTCGTACCCGTAGAGCATGGTCTCCGCGCTCAGCCCGCCGGCGGCCGGGAAGGTGCTGCGGTGCAGCGAGCCGTCCAGGTTGAAGTCCTGGTAGGCGGTGTAGGTGCCGGCGAGGAAGGAGTCCGCGCCGGGTGCGGGCGGGATGGTGATGCTGCTGCCCAGCTCCCGGTACTGGGTGTCGTAGCCGGTCACCTGGGTGGTGTATTGGAGACCGTTCACGTACCGGGTGGAGGAGCTCGGGTAGCCCTTGGCGAGGGTGCCGTCGGGCAGCGGCGTCTGGTCGTAGGTCCAGCCGATCAGCTTGGTTCCGCTGGTCGAGTCCTGGTACTCGGCGGTCTTGCGGCCCAGCGCGTCGTAGCTGAAGGCCAGCGTCTGGCCCCGCGCGTCGGTCATGCTGGTGACCTGGTCGAGGTCGTTGTAGGTGCGGGTGCTGGTACCGGCGTCCGGGTCGTCGACCTGGACCTCCCGGTCGCGGATGTCGTAGTGGAACTTGCGGGTGACCCCGGAGGGTTCGGTGACCGAGGCCAGCTGCCCGTTCGGGGTGTAGCTGTAGGTGGTGGAGTCGTAGGCGCCGGTCGGCGTCGGGTCGTGGTAGGCGCGGCGCTCCACGACCTGGCCGAGCGCGTCGGTGATCTCGGTGGTGGCGGTGCCGCCCTTCGGCGGAGTGATGTCCACCCGGTCCAGGCCCTGGTAGCTGAGCTTGGTCTGCCACCTCACGTTGCCGCGGACCTTGAAGACCTCGGCGGTGGGCCGTTCCATCTCGTCGTAGCTGGTCACCGTCTGGCTGGCGATGTCGCCCTCGCTGTTCGGCACGAACAGGTCGGTGGACGGGTCACCGTCGGCGACGTAGTCGTCGTTGACCGTCGTCTCCATACCGCGGGAGTCGAACAGCGTGTCGCTGATCACGCGCCCGCCGCCGGGCGCCGGGTCCTGCGTCTGCCGTGGCCGGAGCTGGCTGTCGTACAGGTCGTAGCTGACCTCGTAGCTGCCGTCGTCCTTCAGCGTCTTCGTGCCGATCGCCGTCGGGCCGTCGGAACGCACCAGGTAGCTGTACTGCGTGTTGGCGGGCTGGGTCTTGTCCCGGCCCGGCAGCCACACGCCGGTGAGCCGGCCCAGCGGGTCGTAGGCGAGGCTGGTGACCTGCTTGTTCGAGTCCTCGACCGTGAGCGGGTCGCCCCAGGCCGGGTCGAGGGTCTCCTTCTCGGTGTAACCCATCGCGTCGGTGACCAGGGTCTGGGTGAGCGGGCCGCCCACCGCCGGGGTGTAGCTGGTCTTCGTGACGTGGTTGGCGGCGTCGGCGGCCGTCAGTACCCGGCCGGAGGAGTCGTAGGTCTGGGTGCTGACGGTCTGGTAGACGGGGCTGCCGTTGCTGTAGCCGGCCAGCCGCTCGCTGCGGGTCTCGTCGCCCTTGGTGGGCGCGACCCCGTACGCCTGCCCGTCGTAGCTGGTCCGGGTGTCCTCGAGCACGTCGTCGGGCCGGCTCGGGGTGGCCGAGCACTGCCTGCCGACAGTCTCGGTGCGGGACGGGAAGTCCATCAGGTTGAGGGAGCTGTTGCGGACGTAGCTGACCCGGGTGCACTTGTCGTCGGTCGGGTTGGCCATGTCGCCGTGGTCGTCGATCTGGGTGACCATGCCGAGGCTGTCGTAACCGGTGTCGGTCTCGGTGGTGCGGGTGCCGCCGGTGGACAGCAGCGAGGTGGTCCGGGTCTTCACGTTGCGCACGAAGCTGGCGTTGACCGTCACGCCCATCCGGACCTGGCTGGCGGTGGTGGTGGCGGCCGCGTCGTCGATCACGTCCTCCATCGCGGTGCCGCCGCCGCTGTAGTTGATCTCCTCACGCGGCATCCCCTGGAAGGCGTCGGAGTCGGGCAACGGCGGGTTCTGGGTGTCCTTGATCGTGACGGTCTTGACCCCGCCGGCGGCGTTGGAGTCGCCGTTCATGCCGCGGTAGTACAGGTAGTCGGTCCGCGACTTGACCGGGTCGCTGCTGGACCCGTGGGTGACCTCCACCTGGCCGTAGCCCCGGTACTGGCCCCACGTCTTGTACTTGGGCTGGGTGAGGATGTCGTCGTCGTGGTGCCAGGCCGGGGTGTCCAGGTAGGTGTACCCGGTGACCTCCTGCGGCGCCCCGCCGGTGTGGTCGATCTCCGCGACCTGGGTGACCACGTACTTGTGGAACCAGTCCAGCAGCGGGCTGGTGGCGCCCTCCGGCGTCCAGTACGCGGGGAAGCACCGCTTGGTGTTGTTGTCCACCGGCGGGGTCTGGCCGGGGACGCACTCCTGCGGGCTGTAGCTCACCGACACCTCGGCGCCGGTCTCGTCGGTCACCGACGAGATCCGCCACTTGGTCATCGGCGGCAGGCCCTCGTTGGTGTCCACCCGCCCGGTCATCTGGATGTTGGCGAAGGTCACGTCCGGCAGGGTCACGGTGCCGCCGCGCTGGCCCTTCCGGGAGATCTTGCTCAGCACCATCTCCGGGTCGGTCCCGTCGCTGCCCGGGAACTCCTGGCTGAGCGTCCAGTTGTCCACCGGCTGGTAGGCCGAGTTCTCGTAGATCTGGGTGGTGATGCTGGTCAGCCGCTTGCGGCTCCAGAAGGTGGGCGCCCCGTAGCTACAGGTTTTGCCGGACGCGCAGTTGGCGTCGACCGGGGTGTCCGGCCAGTGCGTGGCGTTGGCGGTGGTGAAGTTGGCGTCCGAGCAGGTGAAGCCGGAGTCGGAGAGGCACCGCTCGGACGTCCCGAACAGGACCCGCTCCGGCGCGGAGGTGGTGAACAGGGTGTCCGACCGCTGCCCGTAGTCGATCTCGTTCAGGTAGCCGCCGCGGGTGTAGCTGGTGGACGTTCCGGTGGCGGTGGCGGTCTGGCCGCGGGCGTAGTAGTTGGTCTCGGCGGTGTACCAGTAGGACTGGGCGTTGCCGTGGGTGTCCACGACGTAGTCCAGGTTCCAGCGCCAGGCCTGCTGGCACCAGCCGGGGCTGGCGTTGCACGGCTCGCCGGAGTTGTTGCCGTACACCGGCACGGTCCAGGCCGAGTTGGTGGTCTTGGTGGACGGCGCGCCCGGCAGCTTGTTGAGGCCGAAGTAGTACTGGGTGCCGTCGTCGGTGGTGACCCGCCAGTACTCGCCGTCGTTGTCGCCGTTGGTGTTGGCGCCCTCGTTCAGGCGCTCCACCTTCGAGCCGTCGTCGTTCTTCGGGTGCCAGCCGGTGTTGGGGTCGTTGACCAGCTCGACCGACTGTCCGTTCAGCATCATGGTGGCGTTGTCGTCCCGCCAGCACTGGTCGCCCCGCTTGGCGAGGCCGTCATCGGAGCAGCTCACGTACCGGCGCTCGACGAACCCGGGCCAGTAGTCGAAGCCCTCACCCACCCAGGAGACCTGGTTGTTGGTGGCGGAGGTGCGGCCGTCGGTGGAGCCGGAGCTGTAGTTGAGTCCCAGGTCGGGCTCGGCGCCGGCCGGCGCGTCCGGCACGTCCATCGGGTAGGACCAGGTGAAGTCACCGGTCTGCGTGGAGGTCTGCCAGGACGAGGACGGCGACAGCGACGAGGCGCCGTAGTTGCCCGCGGGGCCGGACGGCGTGGAATCCAGCGCCACCACCGTGCCGTTCTGGCCCACCGGCACGTCGGCCGAGGCGGTGCCGGCCTTGACGTCGTTGTGGGTCAGCAGCACGGTGCGGCCGCCGCAGGCCCGGTTGGCGAGCGCGCAGTCCGGCAGTTCGACGAGGTGCAGCCGCGATGCCCAGTCGGCGCCGGCCGCGTCCCGGAACTTGCTGTAGTCGACCTGGAGGTTGACGGTGCCGGACGCTGCCTGCCCGTCGGTACGGGTGACCTTCATCAGCACCCCGGTCACGCCGGCCTTCGCCGTCGCGGCCCGGTCCATCACCTGGACCCCGACCTGCTGCGGGACGGCGGCGGCCGCGGCCGGCGCGATCCCGGCTGGCCGCGAGGCCGAGACCGGCAGCGAGCCGGCGCGTGCCTTGCCCGCGCCGACCGGGGCGGTGGCCCTGCCCGCCGCCGGCCAGGTCACCTTGGCCGGCTTGTACCGGTGGGCGGCGGCCGGGTCCTTCGGTCGCGCTGTCGCCTTCAGTACGTGCCCGGCGACGGCGTTCTGCCGCTGGACGCCGGGCTTCTTCGGTGGCGAGGCCACGCCGGGTTTGGCCACCAGCAGGCCGATCACGGCCACTAGAATCAGGGCGAATGCCATCTTTCTGGGCAGCGGCCGCATGGCGACTCTCCTTTTCCCCCGCGTCCGGTGTGGGCGTAGGAAATACCGCGCGTCGTCAAGCAGCAACGGCTCGTACAGTTCCGGCCAGAACCGGATAAAATCGGCCTAAAAAGGACCATTTACGGACAACTGAGGGACGAGTAGGGACGGGTCGCGGACCCCCGATGGGACACTGTCACCTGCCCTACGGCCGATGCCGGAGGGCCGGCGAGGCGGACTCGACTACGCTCGCCGGCATGTGCGGCATCGTGGGGTACGTCGGGAAGCAGCAGGCGCTGGACGTCGTGGTGGACGGGCTGCGGCGGCTGGAGTACCGGGGGTACGACTCGGCCGGTGTCGCCGTGGTCACGGAGGGTGAGCTAGCCGTCCAGAAACGGGCCGGCAAGCTGGCCAACCTGGAGGAGGCCCTCGGTCAGGCCGGCGTCCCGGCCGGCACCACCGGCATGGGCCACACCCGCTGGGCCACCCACGGCCCGCCCAACGATCGCAACGCCCACCCGCACGCCGACACGGCCGGCCGGATCGCCGTGATCCACAACGGGATCATCGAGAACTTCGCCGCGTTGCGCGCCGAGCTGGAGGCGGCCGGCGTCGAGCTGGCCTCCGACACCGACACCGAGGTGGTCGCGCACCTGCTCGCGCAGGTGTACGCCGGGGACCTGACGCTGGCCATGCGCCAGGTCTGCCACCGGCTGGACGGCGCGTTCACCCTGGTCGCGGTGCACGCCGACGAGCCGGGCACGGTGGTCGGCGCCCGTCGCAACTCACCGCTGGTGGCCGGCATCGGCGACGGCGAGTACTTCCTGGCCTCCGACGTGGCGGCGTTCATCGCGCACACCCGCAACGCGGTCGAGCTCGGCCAGGACCAGATCGTCACGCTCCGCCGCGACGGCCTCACGGTGACCGACTTCGACGGCGAGCCGGTCGAGCCGCGCCCCTACACGGTGGACTGGGACGCCAGCGCCGCCGAGAAGGGCGGCTACGACTGGTTCATGCTCAAGGAGATCGCCGAGCAGCCGACCGCGGTGGCCGACACCCTGCTCGGCCGGCTCGGCGAGCACGGCGAGATCCTGCTGGACGAGGTCCGCCTCACCGACCAGGACCTGCGCGACGCCGACAAGGTGTTCATCGTGGCCTGCGGCACCGCGTACCACTCCGGCCTGGTCGCCAAGTACGCCATCGAGCACTGGTGCCGCATCCCGGTCGAGGTGGAGCTGGCCAGCGAGTTCCGGTACCGGGACCCGGTACTGGATCGATCCACCCTGGTGATCGTGATCTCCCAGTCCGGCGAGACCATGGACACCCTGATGGCGCTGCGCCACGCCAAGGAGCAGAAGGCGCGCGTGCTGGCGATCTGCAACACCAACGGCTCGACGATCCCGCGCGAGTCCGACGCGGTGCTCTACACCAGGGCCGGGCCGGAGGTCGGCGTCGCGGCCACCAAGTCGTTCCTCACCCAGATCGTGGCCGTGTACCTGGTCGCGCTGCACCTGGCCAAGATCAAGGGCATCAAGTACGGCGACGAGGTCGCCGCGGTCGTGCACGAGCTGGAGCGGATGCCCGACCTGGTGGAGCGGACGCTGGAGACAATGGGGCCGGTCCGCGAGCTGGCCGGCCGGCTGCGGGACGCGGAGCAGGTGCTGTTCCTGGGCCGGCACGTGGGGTACCCGGTGGCGCTGGAGGGCGCGCTGAAGCTCAAGGAGCTGGCGTACATGCACGCCGAGGGCTTCGCGGCCGGCGAGCTCAAGCACGGGCCGCTGGCGCTGATCGAGGCCGGCACGCCGGTGGTCACGGTCATCCCGCCGGCCGAGGGCCGGTACCAGCTGCACGCCAAGATGGTGTCCAACCTCCAGGAGGTGCGGGCGCGCGGGGCGATGACGATCGTCATCGCCGAGGAGGGCGACGAGGCGGTGGCGCCGTTCGCCGACCACCTGGTCCGGGTGCCGCGCACGCCGGTGCTGCTCACCCCGCTGGTGGCGACCGTGCCGTTGCAGGTGCTGGCCTGCGAGATCGCGGCCGCCCGCGGTCACGACGTGGACAAGCCGCGCAACCTGGCCAAGTCCGTCACCGTGGAGTAGAGGTCCTGAGCCGGATCCAGGTTTCCGGTGCCAAGGCGGAGCGGTGCGCCGCGTGCTGTTCTTCGGCACGCAAGCGCCGGGACAACGCCGGCAGCGGGAAGCCCCGCCGGCTCACGGGGGGGCGTGCCAGGTCATCAGCAGGTACCCGGCGTACCAGCCGGAGATGATCGCCAGCGCGACCAGGCCGAAGATCAGCGTGCTGCGCCGGCTGTTGCGCAGCAGCAGCGCCATCGGCAGCAGCAGCGCGAAGTCCGGCAGCATGTGCCGCGGCTTGGAGGCGTAGAACCCGGCGGTGCCGAGCACGAACACCACCGTCAGCGCCGAGTACAGCAGCAGCGGCCACGGCTGGCGTTGCATGAACTGGATCACCAGCAGCGCCACCGTGCCGAAGATGATCAGGCTGGTGATCTGGAAGCCCGGCGACTGGAGGTGGGCGTGCGGGTACACCGGGTCCCAGATCGCGTCGCGGCCGGACACGATCGCGATCCAGTGCCGCCAGTTGTACCGGCCCGCGTCGAACACCGTGGTCCACTGCTGCTGCGTCCACAGGTAGCCGTCCCAGCGGTGCATCTGGTCGGCGACCCAGACCAGGTAGCCGACCATGCCGGCCGGGGCGAGCGCCATCGCCGCGTACGGCCGCCAGCGGTCCTCCCGCCGGTACGCCGCCAGCCCGGCCCCCACGCAGACGCACGCGATGACCGGCAGCGCGGTGGGTCTGGTCAGACCGGCGGCGAAGCAGATCAACCCGGCCGTCACCCAGCGCCGGCAGAGCAGCGCGTACAGCGCCCAGGCGGCCAGCGCGGTGAACAGCGACTCGGTGTACACGGCCTGCTCGTACACCGCGTGCGGGAGCACGCCCCACAGCCCGGCGAGGATCATGCCGACCCGGCCGTCGTAGACCCTGGCGCAGACCTTGTACATGCCGGCGGCGGCGAAGGCGCTGGCCACCCAGGAGATGAGCAGGCCGGACCGGACCGGGCTGAGCGGGGTCAGCCAGGCTAACCAGCGGATCAGCATCGGGTAGAGCGGGAAGAACGCGTACGGCGTGAGCACCCGGTGGTCGGACGTGACCAGCGTGTGCATGTGGTACCCGTTCTCGGCGATGCCGAGGTACCAGAGGCCGTCCCAGGTGTGCAGCAGCCGGTTCGGGTGGTGGACGTGGTGCGCGACGGCGATCCGGCCCACCACGGTCATCGCGACGATGCGCAGGCACAGGTACAGGACGATGGTCGGCACCATCGGGCGCAACCAGTCCACGGCCCGCCGGCCCGGCCGGAACCTGTCCGCCGGTCCGACCCCCGGTGGGCCGTGCGTGTGCCGGGCCGTGGCCCGTTCGACGACAAGCAACGCGTCTGACTCCGTGAGGTTCTTGATCGGGAGCCGCCCGGGGTCGGCAGGCGTCACGCCGTGATCAGCGAGGTGTCGTGTCCACGAATCGTATCTGTTCAACGCGCCGGCCCCGCGCCGTGTTGAACGCAATCCGGTCACAAATCACGTCACCCGGCGGACCGGCTCAACTTCAGAGTGCTACCCAACCGTAGAAGACCAGCAGATATGCCGCGTACCAGCCGGAGACGCCGGCGAGTGTCACCAGCCCCAGCGCGAGCGAGCGGTCACGTGCCCTGGCGAGCAGCGCCGCCAGCGGGAACAGCAGCGTGAAGACCGGCAGCAGGTGCCGCGGCTTCGACGCGTAGTAGCTCGCCGAGCAGTACACGGTGAGGACGCTCACGGTGGCGAACACGAGCAGTGGCAGCGGGTCACGGCGCAGGTACTGGAGCGCGAGCAGCAGCAGGATCGCGATCAGCAGCAGCGTCGCCACCACGAAACCGGTGCGCTGGAGGTCCACGCTCGGCGGGTACACCACGTCGTGCGGGTCCTTCTTGCCGCCGAGCACGTCCAGCATCCGGCGGAACGTGTACGCGCCGCCGTCGAAGTGCATGGTCCAGGCTTCCTTCTGGACCTTGAAGTAGCCGGTCGGGCTGCCCTTCTCGTACCCCACCCAGGCCACGTAGCCGGCCAGTCCGAGCGGGGACAGCGCCATCGCCAGCCACGGCCGCCAGCCGTCCCGCCGCCGCACCACCGCCACCAGCGCGGCCAGGCCGACCGCCGCCACCAGCGCCGCCGCCGTCGGCCGGGTCAGCCCGCAGATGCCGGTGAGCGCGCCGGCCAGCACCCACCGCCGGCGCAGCGTCGCGTACAGCGCCCAGGAGGCCAGCGCGGTGAACAGCGCCTCGCTGTACACCATCGACTCCACGATCGCGTGCGGCACCACCGCCCACAGGGCCGCCGCCAGGACGCCGACCCGCCGGTCGAACACGTGCTCGCCGACCGCGAAGATCCCGGCCGCCGCGAACAGCGCCGACACGAACGTGATCAGCAGGCCCGCACCGGACAGCCCGAGCGGGGTGACCGTGTGCACCGCCCGCATCAGGAACGGGTACAGCGGGAAGAACGCCTTGCCGTCGTAGGGCGGCCGGTTGCCGAACGACGAGTGGTAGGCGTGGCCGTATCCGGACTGGGCGATCCGCAGGTACCACCAGCCGTCCCAGGACCGCAGCAGGCCGACCGGGCCGACCTTGGTGTGGTGGTACTTCGCCAGCCCCACGAACGTGGCCAGGCTGATCACGCGCAGGCCCAGGTAGATGCCGACGGCCGGGGCCACCCAGCGGACCCAGCCCTCGACCCGGGCGCGCACCCCGCGCAGGCCGGTCGGGGCGGTCGGCTCGCTGCCCTCGCCGTCCGTCTCGGTGCGGGATTCAGCGGTCAGCACCGTGCCAGCCTAGGGCACGGCGTGTGGCAGGGTGGACCGGTGATCGTGGGCATCGGGATCGACGTGGTGCCGGTCGACCGGTTCGCCGAGACGCTGCGGCGCACGCCGGGACTGGCCGACCGGCTGTTCACCGCCGCCGAGCGGACCACGCCGCACGGCGAGCCGCGCACCCCCGAGTCGCTGGCCGCCAGGTTCGCCGCCAAGGAGGCCCTCGCCAAGGCCCTCGGCGCGCCCGGCGACCTGCACTGGACCGATGCCGAGGTGAGGACCCACGAGAGCGGCCAGCCCACGCTGGCGGTGTGGGGCACGGTGGCCAGGGCCGCCGAGGCGGCCGGCGTGCGCCGGTGGCACGTGTCGCTCTCCCACGACGGAGGGATCGCGAGCGCGATGGTGGTGGCGGAATCGTGACGGGCGTCTGGACGGTCGGCGAGGTCAGGGCCGCCGAGGAGGCGCTGATGGCGCGGCTGCCGGAGGGCCTGCTGATGCGGCGGGCGGCGACCGGGCTGGCCCGCCGGTGCGCCGGGATGCTCGGCCGGGTGTACGGGGCGCGGGTGGCGCTGCTGGTCGGGGCCGGCAACAACGGCGGCGACACGCTGTACGCCGGGGCCGGGTTGGCCGGCCGGGGCGCGCGGGTGGACGCGCTGCTGCTGGCGCCGGACCGGGCGCACGCCGGCGGGCTGGCCGCGTTCCGGGCCGCCGGCGGTCGGGTACACCCTGTCGCCGCCGACGATGACGCGGCCGCCGCTCTGATCAGCGCGGCCGACCTGGTGGTGGACGGGGTGGTCGGGATCGGCGGCAGCGGCGGGCTGCGGCCGCCGGCCGCCGGGCTGGCCGGGGTCGCCGCCGAGTACCGGGTGCCGACCGTGGCCGTGGACGTGCCGAGCGGGGTGGACGCGGACACCGGCGCGGTGGCCGGCGCGGCGGTCAGGGCCGACGTGACCGTGACGTTCGGCTGCCTGAAGCCGGGGCTGGTGGTGATGCCGGGCGCCGAGCACGCCGGCCTGGTCGAGGTGGTCGACATCGGCCTGCTGCCGTACCTGCCGGAGGCCAGCACCCGGCAGCTCACCGCGGCCGACGTGGCGGCGCTGCTGCCGCTGCCGGGGCCGCGCGACGACAAGTACACCCGCGGCGTGGTCGGCGTCGCGGCCGGCTCGGACCGGTACCCGGGCGCGGCCCTGCTCTGCGTGGGCGGGGCGCGGCACGGGGCGGCCGGGATGGTCCGGTACGCCGGCGGCGCGGCCGACCGGGTGGTGGCGGCGTACCCGGACGTGGTGGTGACCGGTGGCTCGCCGGCCCGGGCGGGCCGGGTGCAGGCCTGGGCGGTCGGCTCCGGCCTGGGCGGCGGCCCCGAGGCCGAGCAGGCCGTCGCCGAGGTGCTCGCCGCCGACGTGCCGGTCGTGCTGGACGCCGACGGCATCACGATCGCCGCCGGTCACCGGGACTGGCTGGACCGCTCCGCCCCGACCGTGGTCACCCCGCACGACCGCGAATTCGCCCGGCTCGCCGGGGAGGTCGGCGACGACCGGCTCGCCGCCGCCCGTCGAGCCGCCGCCGATCTGGACGTGGTGGTCCTGCTCAAGGGCGCCACCACGGTGGTCGCGGCCCCCGACGGCACCGCGTACGTCAACCCCCTGGGCACCGACTGGCTGGCCACCGCCGGCTCCGGCGACGTCCTCACCGGCATCATCGGCTCCCTGCTCGCCGGCGGCGTCGAACCGCCGCTGGCCGCCGCGGCTGCCGCCTTCCTGCACGAGCTCACCGGCGTGCTGGCCAGCGACGGCGGCCCCCTCGCCGCCGCCGACCTGGTCACCGCCCTGCCCGCCGCCGTCCGCAGGGTCCTCACCTAGCAGGCCGGCCGTCGGGGCCGCCTGGGAGGATGGCGTGTATGCCCAGAGCCGAGGCGCGGGTCGATCTCGACGCGATCAGGGAGAACACAGCCCTGCTGCGCGGCCGCACCACCGCCGAGCTGATGGCCGTGGTGAAGGCCGACGGGTACGGCCATGGCCAGCTGCCGGTCGCCAGGGCTGCGCTGGAGGCGGGGGCGAGCTGGCTCGGGGTCTGCTACCCGGAGGAGGCCCTCGACCTGCGGGCCGCCGGGATCACCGCACCGATCCTGGCCTGGATCACGCTGCCCGGCGCGCCCTACCGGGAGGCCGTCGCCGCCGGGGTCGAGCTGTCGGTCAACGCGCCGTGGGCGCTGGACGAGGTGGTCGCCGCCGCCCGCGAGCTGGACCTGCCGGCGAAGGTGCAGCTCAAGGCCGACACCGGCCTGCACAGGGGCGGTGCCACGGCGGCCGACTGGCCGGCGCTGGTCGGCGCCGCCGCCAAGGCCGAGGCCGGCGGCGAGATCCAGGTCACCGGCGTGTGGAGCCACCTGGCCTGCGCGGACGAGCCCGGCCACCCGTCGATCGACGCCCAGCTGTCCGCGTACCGCGAGGCGCTGGCGGTCGCCGACCGGGCCGGGCTGCGCCCCCGGTACCGCCACCTGGCCAACTCCGCCGGCCTGCTCACCCGCCCGGACACGCACTTCGACCTGGTCCGCGCCGGCATCGCCACGTACGGCCTCACCCCGGTGCCGCCGCACCGGTACGGCCTGCGCCCGGCGATGACCCTGACCGCGACGGTCGCGCTGGCCAAGGACGCCGGGGCCGGCGCCGGCGTCTCCTACGGCCACCGCTACGTCACCACCGCCCCGACCCGGCTCGCCCTCGTCCCGCTCGGCTACGCCGACGGCATCCCGCGGCACGTCTCCAACACCGCCGAGGTGCTGGTCGCGGGGGCACGGCGGCCGATCGCCGGCACGGTGTGCATGGACCAGTTCGTCGTCGACACGCACGGTGACCCGGTGCGTACCGGCGACGAGGTGGTGCTGTTCGGCCCAGGCGACCGCGGTGAGCCGACCGCGCAGGACTGGGCGGAGGCCGCCGGCACGATCTCCTACGAGATCGTGACCCGGATCGGCCCCAGGGTCCCCCGTACCTACCTCGGAGAGCAGCCGTGAGCGAGCGCCAGCGAGCGAACCAATCAGCACAGCGTCCTTGGCAGCGGCGTGCCCGAGCGGAGCGAGGGTGACGGCGATGACGAAGCGCAGGACCGCGGGCATCGCGGGAGCCGTCGTCGGTCTCGCCGCGGCCGGGGTGGCCGCCGGGCTGGCGGTGGAGCGGCACGCCATCGGCAAGACGCGCCGGGCCGACGACCCGCTCGCCGGTGAGCCGTTCGGCCAGCTGCCCGCCGACGACAAGATCACCGTCACCGCGACCGACGGCGTGCCGCTGCACGTGGAGACCGTGGGGCCGGACAGCGCGCCGCTCACCGTGATCTTCGTACCCGGGTTCTGCCTGGACATGGGCACCTTCCACTTCCAGCGCCGCGACCTCGCCGGCGGGAAGGCGAGCAGGAAGCGCCGGCTGGTGCTGTACGACCAGCGCGGGCACGGCCAGTCGGGGCTGTCCGACGCCGCCCACTGCACCATCGACCAGCTCGGCGCCGACCTGCGCCGGGTCATCGAGGAGGTCGCGCCGGACGGCCCGCTGGTGCTGGTGGGCCACTCGATGGGCGGCATGACGATCATGGCGCTGGCCGACCAGTGGCCGGACGTGTTCGCCGAGCGGGTGGCCGGCGTCGGGCTGATCTCCACCTCCGCCGGCAGCCTCGACTCGGTCGCGCTCGGCCTGCCCAGGCCGGTGGCCAAGCTGCGCGGCGTGTTCACCCCGTTCGTGGCCGACCGGCTGCGGCGCAACGCCAAGCTGTACGACCGGGCCAGGGCGGCAAGCGCCGACCTGGCGTTCCTGCTCACCCGGCGGTACGGGTTCGCCGGGTCGGCCACCAGCGCGACGCTGGTGGACTACGTGGAGCACATGAACGGCGGGACGCCGGCCGAGACGATCGCGAACTTCCTGGTCGCCTTCTCCGCCTATGATCAGCACGCCGCGCTGCGCGTGTTCGAGAGCATCCCGACCCTGATCCTCTGCGGCGACAGGGATCTGCTGACCCCGGTCGAGCACTCCCGGGCGATCGCCGCCGCCCTGCCGGCCGCCGAGTACATCGAGGTGGTGGGCGGCGGGCACCTGATGCTGATGGACTCCTACGACGTGGCGAACCGCCACCTGGATGCCCTATTCCGCGCCGCCGCCGCTCGTACCACCGGGAGGAAGAAGCGATGACCGTGCCCACCGCCCGCACCGGCTGGGAGGAGCTGGCCGGGGCGGTACGCGCCTGCGTGGCCTGTGACGAACTGGCCGCCGGCCGGCTCACCGTGGTGGTCGGTGAGGCGCCGCCGGCGGCGCGGCTCGCGCTGGTCGGTGAGGCGCCCGGCGCGACAGAGGACCAGGAGGGCCGGCCGTTCGTCGGCAAGGCCGGGCAGCTGCTGGACGCGCTGCTCGCCGAGGCCGGTCTGTCCCGGGACACCGTCGCCGTGCTGAACACGCTGAAGTGCCGGCCGCCGGGCAACCGGGCGCCGAAGCCGGCCGAGATCGCCAACTGCCGGCCCTGGCTGACCCGCCAGCTCGCGCTGGTCGCCCCCGAGGTGGTGGTGGCGCTCGGCCTCACCGCGGCGGGGTGGTTCCTGGGCCGCGGCAAGCCCCTCGCCAGCCTGCGCGGCAGGGCACACGACGTGGCCGGCCGGCGGGTGGTGGCGACCTACCACCCGTCGGCGGCGATCCGGTTCGGGCCGTCCGGCGCGCCGATGGCCGCGCTGCGCGAGGACCTGGCGTTCGCCGCCACCCTGCTGGGAGGTACGGCGTGAGCAGCCACTTCGCGGCGATGGGCATCCCGCTGGAGGAGGACACGTTCGAGCGGGTCATCGACACGGCGGTGGCAGGGGCCGGCGGCCAGGTCACCCCCTGGCGGGCGCCGTACGCCACGCTGAGCTGGGCCGACCGGTCCGGAGCCGGCATCGACCTGCTGTTCCGCGCCGAGGACAACGCGCTCAGCCTGCACTGCGCGGTGCCGCAGTTCGCCGGGACGGCCAGCCAGCGGGTCCGGGTCACCGGTTTCGTCTCCAACGACAGTGACGCCGACCCGTGCCCGGGCTGCACCACGCTACGGGTGGAGGTGCTCGACGAGGCCGGCGAGATGGTGTATCCGCTGGTCGTGGCCGCCGCTGGGACGCTGCCGCGGTGGGACGCGCTCGCCGCCGCGATCGAGTCCGGCGCGCCGCAGCCCGCCAGCCTGGTATTCGTCGCCGAGGAGGCCACCGGCTGGGCCGACGCGGCCAGCTACGAGGCCGACCAGGGCGAACCGCCGTACGCCGCCGCCGAGAGCCTGATCCCGGTCGGGATGTTCGGGGGGATGTCGGCGGCCGCCCGGGTGACCGGCACGGTGCTGCACGTGCGCGAGCGCACCACCGCCGCGTTCGGCGTGCCGTTCCTGGACCTGCGGCTGCGCACGTTCGGCGGCGAGTACGACGTGGTCGGAGCGCCCGGCACGCTGCCCGCCGGGGTCGCGGCCGGCCAGACCCTGCGGGTGGACGCCTGGGTGTGCGGGCGGGTGGGCACGCCGTGACCGCGACCACCGTGACCGCGACGCTGCCCACCGCCGACGACACCCGCGACCTGGGTCGCGCCCTCGCCGACCTGCTCCAGCCGGGCGACCTGCTGGTCCTGACCGGCCCGCTCGGCGCCGGCAAGACCGTGTTCGCCCAGGGCGTCGGCGCCGGCCTGGGCGTGCCCGCCGCCGTGACCTCGCCGACGTTCGTCATCGCGCGGGTGCTCAGGGGCGGCCGGCTGCCGTTCGTGCACGTGGACGCGTACCGCCTCGGCAGCATCGACGAGGTGGACGACCTGGACCTGGACGCCGACGTGGATGCCTCGGTGACGCTGGTGGAGTGGGGCGCCGGCCTGGTCGAGCGGCTCGCCGACGCCTACTGCGAGATCCGCCTCGACCGCGCGGACGGTGAGGTCCGGACCGCGGAACTGCTCGGC
Source organism: Mycobacteriales bacterium (assembly GCA_045806985.1). GTDB lineage: Bacteria > Actinomycetota > Actinomycetes > Mycobacteriales > JBJMIH01 > JBJMIH01. Next base: position 19,318 of record JBJMIH010000053.1, read on the forward strand.
CACGGCGGCGACTGGCCGGACCGGCTCGCCAAACTGGACCGGCGATGAACCACGTCACCGACGAGCGGCTGGCCTGGCTGGCCGTACGCGACCAGCTCGGGCGGGAGAGCCGCAAGCTCGGGCTGCGGGGTTGGCTGCTGGCCGTGCTCACCGGCGGTGGCGGCGGCCTGCCCAGCGCGTCCGCGTCCCGCGCCGGCCCGACCGTCGGCCGGGCCCGCTGGCGCGAACGCACCTCGGAGCGGATGGGCGACTACGCCCTGGCAGTGGACGACGTGGCGCAACGGCTCAGCGACGACGAGAGGCGGACACTCCGGTCCACCGGCCAGGTCCCGGACTGGTTCCTGGAGGCCGTCCGCGCCAGGTACGCCGCCTTGCGTCGTTGAGACCACCAGGACACCCTGCGGACACCCTGGCGAAACCCTCGGTGACACGGCACGATCTGATTACCCACCGGTACCGGGTCGTGTCCGCGAGGAGGCCGTCGTGAGTCTGTCCGTCGCCAGCATCCTTGCCGAATCCGCACTGCGATCCCCTGACCGCGAGGCGGTCGTCCTCGGTGACACCACGCTCAGTTACGCCGAGCTGTGGCACGGCGCCCGCCAGTACGCGGCAGTACTCGCCGACCAGGGCATCAAGCGGGGCGACCGGGTCGCGCTGCTGCTGCCGAACACCCCGCACTTCCCGCTCGCGTACTTCGGCGTGATCGGCCTGGGCGCGGTGGCGGTGCCGGTACACGCGCTGCTGCGCGCCGAGGAGATCGCCTTCGTCCTCAGCCACTCGAAGTCGAAGGCGCTGATCTGCGCCGGCCCGCTGCTCGGCGAGGGCGCCAAGGGCGCCGAGCTGGCCGGGATCGAGCTCCTCACCGTGATGGCCACTGACAGTGACGGGGTGGCGCTGGACCGGCTGGCCGCCACCGCGGAGCCGCTGGAGCGGTACGCGACGACCGAGGCCGACGACACGGCGGTGATCCTTTACACCTCCGGCACCACGGGCAAGCCCAAGGGCGCCATGATCACCCACCTCAACCTGATCATGAACGTCGACGTCAGCGTGGTGAGCTCGTTCAAGCTGAACCCGGACGACGTGGTGATGGGCTGCCTGCCGCTGTTCCACACGTTCGGGCAGACCTGCGCGATGCTGAACGCGTTCCGGATCGCGGCCACGCTGGTGCTGATGCCGCGCTTCGACGGGCCGGGCGCGCTGGACCTGATGGTGCGGCACGGCTGCACGGTGTTCATGGGCGTGCCCACGATGTACGTCGGCCTGGTGGAGGCCGCCCGCACCGACGACCGCCGGCCGCCGCTGCGGTTCGGGCTGTCCGGCGGCGCCTCGCTGCCGCTCGCGCTGCTGGAGAAGGCCGAGGAGGTGCTGGGCTGCCCGATCTACGAGGGGTACGGGCTGACCGAGACCTCGCCGGTGGCCACGTTCAACCAGTTCTGCTGGGAACGGCGGCCGGGCACGGTGGGCCGGCCGATCTGGGGCATCGACGTGGAGATCGCCCGCGCCGAGGTGGAGGACCGGGTCGAGCTGCTGCCGGCCGGCGAGCTGGGCGAGGTGGTCATCCGCGGCCACAACGTGATGAAGGGTTACCTGGACGACCCGGAGGCGACCGCCGCCGCCATCCAGGACGGCTGGCTGCGCACCGGCGACCTGGGCACCAAGGACGCCGAGGGCTACCTCAGCATCGTGGACCGGAAGAAGGACATGATCCTGCGCGGCGGGTTCAACGTGTACCCGCGTGAGGTCGAGGAGGTGCTGCTCCGGCACTCGGCGATCGCCCAGGTGGCGGTCATCGGCCTGCCCGACCCGGTGTACGGCGAGGAGGTCTGCGCGGTCGTCGTCCCCGAACCCGACGCCGGCACCACCCGCGAGGAGATCCTGGCCTGGGCCAAGGGCCAGCTCGCCGGCCACAAGTACCCCCGCCGCCTCGAGTTCGTGGACACCTTCCCGCTCGGCCCCTCCGGCAAGGTCCTCAAGCGCGAACTGGTCACCCGCTTCACCCCCTGACCACGGCTGCCGTGGCGTGCTGAATCGTGACGGGGCCGATGTCCGGATCGCTGACTCGGTTCAGAACTTCCGGGACGGCCTCCGCCCGGCCGCCGCGGCGGGTTGACCGGGATCACACCGCAAACCGGGTTGCGAGTGCTTCTGGATCGATTTACTGTATCGATTGAGAGAGTTCTGGATCGATACAGGAGTATCCGTCATGGCCAAGGTGACGCTGCAGACGATCGCGGACGCGGTGGGTGTCTCGCGGAGCACGGTGTCCAACGCGTACAGCCGGCCCGACCAGCTCACCGCCGACCTGCGCAAGAAGATCATGGAGACGGCGGCCGCGCTGGGGTATTCCGGGCCGGACGCCGCCGCCCGCACGCTGCGGCGGGGCCAGGCCAACACGGTCGGCGTGCTGTTCACCGCCAAGCTGTCCTACGCGTTCGCCGACCCGTACTCGGTCGGCTTCCTCGGCGGTCTCGCCGAGGTGGCCGAGCAGTACGGCACCAGCCTGCTGCTGCTGCCGCTGCGGGAGGACGACGAGGCGGCCGCGGTGCAGAGCGTGCGGGACGCGGTCGTGGACGGCTTCTGCGTGTACTGCGTGCCCGAGTGGCACCCGGCCATCGAGGCGCTGCACGCCCGCGGCCTGCGGGTGGTCGGCGCGGACCACACCCTGCCCGCCGAGAGCGGCGGGTACGTCAGCATCGACGACGAGGGGGCCGGGTACGAGGTCGGAGACCTGATCGCCCGGTTCGGGCACCGCAACGTCGCGATCGTCGGCGACTGGGACTGGATCGGTCAAGTCGGCGAGGTCGTCGTCGGCAAGCCCGCCGACATCACCTGCCGTGGCTGCCGGGCCCGCGTCACCGGGTTCGCCACCGCGCTCGCCAAGGTCGACGTGCCGTGGGACGGCCTGACGCTGGTGCACGCCGGCCAGAACACCCGTGCCGCCGGGGCGTACGCCGGCGGGCTCGCGCTCGACAGGGCCGACCGGCCGACCGCCATCCTCTGCACCAGCGACGTCCTCGCGCTCGGCGTGCTCGACGCCCTGGAGCAGCGCGGGCTGCGGGCCGGGCGGGACGTCTCGGTCACCGGGTTCGACGACATCCCGGAGGCCGCCCGCGTCGGGCTCACCACCGTCAACCAGCCGATGACCGAGAAGGGCCGGATCGCGGGGCGGCTGCTCCTCGACCCGCCCGACGACCCCGCCGACCGCCGGGTCGTACTGCCGACCCGCCTCATCCCGCGGGCCACCACCGGCCCCGCCCCCCACCACTGATTCGCCCGGAGGAAGCAATCATGGAACCGTTCGCCGGCTACCTGGCCACCAGGAACAGCACCGACCTGGCCCGCTCGGCCCTCCCAGGAGCCCCGGTCCAGCCGCCGCCCACCCCGCGCACCCCCAGGGTCCGGCTGGCGCTGGCCGCCAGCCTGCGGTGGAGCGCGCACCGGCTGGCCCGCCTCGCCGAGCGGGTCGAGGTCGAGTTGCCCGCCCCGCGCCGGGTCTCCCGCCCGTCCCCCGACTGCTGAGAACCGCCCCGCGGCCCCACCCACCGTCCCCGGACGGCCGGCGGGGCCGCCCGGTGTGGTCGGGGGGCACTGACCTGGGCCACTACGTGGATCTTGGCGTGCTGGCCAACTGAGAGATCGCTGAAAATCGCGCCTGGGAGGGCTGTAACGGCCTCTGCGAGGTACGCGATGAATCGGGTAACGCCGCCCCATTCGCTGGCCCCGGAAACGCGGGTGGGGCGGCGGAACCAATTTCCGGGCATCCCCACGGCCGGTTTCGTGGCCGTACAACAGCGGACGCTAGGCTGACGCCGTGCTCGTGCTGGCGCTGGACACCAGCACCCCCGCCGTGACCGCCGCCCTGACCGAGGTGGCTCCCGAGGGGGTGGTCACGCTGCTCGCCGAGCGGGTCAGCGTGGATGCCCGCCGGCACGGCGAGCTGCTCTCCCCGTCGATCGAGGCGGTCCTCACCGAGTCCGGCCGCACCCCGGGTCAGCTCGGCGCGATCGCCGTGGGCCTCGGCCCCGGCCCGTTCACCGGCCTCCGGGTCGGGCTCGTCACCGCCGCCGCACTGGCCGACTCCCTGTCGCTGCCGGTGTACGGGGAGTGCTCGCTGGACGCGGTCGCCGCCCAGGTCCCGCCCGGCGAACCCCTGCTCGTCGCCACCGACGCCCGCCGCCGCGAGGTGTACTGGGCCGGCTACGACGGCAACCGCGCCAGGGTGTCCGGCCCCGACGTCGCCGCCCCCGCCGACCTGCCGTACGCCGACTACCCGCTGCGGGCCGGCGCCGGCCTCGCCCTGTACGCCGACCAGCTCGGCGTCGAGATCCTGCCCGAGCCCCGGTACCCGGGCGGCGTGGCGCTGGCCCGGCTGGTCGCCGACCGCGCCCTGGCCGGCGCGCCCGCCGACCCGCTCACCCCGCTCTACCTGCGCCGGCCCGACGCCGCCGAGCCCGGCCCGCGGAAGCCGGTACTGCGATGAGCCGCACCCTGGAACCGCTCCGCTGGTGGCACATCGAGGAGTTGCTGCCGGTCGAGGAGCAGCTGTTCGGGATGGAGCGCTGGAGCGCCGGCATGTTCTGGTCCGAGCTGGCCCACCCCGACTCCCGCCACTACCTGGTGGTCCGCGAGGACGGGGAGATCCTCGGCTACGGCGGGCTGTGCGACTACGGCGGCGAAGCCTACGTGCAGACCATCGGCGTCCGGCCCGGCTGGCAGCGGCAGGGCGTGGGCAGCACGGTGCTCGGCGCGCTGCTCGCCGAGGCCGACCGGCGCAAGGTCCGGATGGTGGGCCTGGAGGTGCGCGCCGACAACGCGGCCGCCCAGCAGCTCTACGCCCGGTACGGCTTCCAGCCGGTCGGCGTGCGCCGCGGGTACTACCAGCCCAGCAACGTCGACGCGGTGGTGATGATCAGACAGTGACGACGATGTCCGCTCCGCTCGTGCTCGGCATCGAGACCTCCTGCGACGAGACCGGCGTCGGCCTGGTGCACGGCACCACCCTGCTGGCCGACGCGATCGCCTCCAGCGTGGAGGAGCACGCCCGCTTCGGCGGCGTGGTGCCCGAGGTGGCCAGCCGCGCCCACCTGGAGGCGATGGTGCCGACCGTGTCCAGGGCGCTGGACGAGGCCGGCGTACGGCTGTCCGATGTGGATGCCATCGCGGTGACGGCCGGCCCCGGCCTGGCCGGCGCCCTGCTGGTCGGCGTGGCCGCCGCCAAGGCGTACGCGCTCGCCCTGGACAAGCCGCTGTACGGCGTCAACCACCTGGCCGCCCACGTCGCCGTCGACCAGCTCGAACACGGCCCGCTGCCGGAGCCGTGCCTGGCCCTGCTGGTGTCCGGCGGGCACTCGTCGCTGCTGCGGGTCGACTCGGTGTCCGGCGCGATCCAGCCGCTCGGCGCCACCATCGACGACGCGGCCGGCGAGGCGTTCGACAAGGTCGCGCGGGTGCTCGGGCTGCCGTTCCCGGGCGGGCCGCACATCGACCGCGCCGCCCGCGAGGGCGACGGCGCGGCGATCGCGTTCCCGCGCGGGCTGACCGGCCCGCGCGACGCCCCCTTCGACTTCTCCTTCTCCGGACTGAAGACCGCGGTGGCCCGGTGGGTGGAGGCGCGCGAGCGAGCCGGCGAGCCGGTGCCGGTCGCCGACGTGGCCGCCTCCTTCCAGGAGGCCGTGGTCGACGTGCTCACCGCCAAGGCGGTCGCCGCCTGCCGCGAGCAGGGCGTGGACACGCTGCTGATCGGCGGCGGGGTGGCGGCCAACTCGCGGCTGCGGGCGCTGGCCGCCGCGCGCTGCGCCAGGGCCGGCATCGAGCTGCGGGTACCCCGGCCCAAGCTGTGCACGGACAACGGCGCGATGGTGGCGGCGCTCGGCGCGCAACTGGTCGCCGACGGGATACCGCCGTCAGCCCTCGACCTGCCCGCCGACTCCGCCATGCCGGTGACCGAGGTGCTGGCTTGATCGAGGTGCTGCGGTGATCGAGGTTCTGGTCCGGATGTGGGAGGCGAAGGCCGCGCCGGACCGGTTCGCCGAGGCCGCCGAGTACGCCCGCAACGCCGTGCTGCCGGCCGCCCGCGCCGCCGAGGGCAACCTGGGCGCGGACGCGTACGCCAGCGTCGAGCAGGGCCGGGTCGTCGTCATCACCCGCTGGCTGGCCGAGTACGCGGGTGGCTGGACCGAGCCGGAGCCGCCGGCCGGCCTGTGGGCGCGCCCGCCGCACGCCTGGACGTTCACCCCGCTGTGACGAGGGGTTTGACCGGCCGTCGGCCGGCGCGGCTAGACAGTCGGCATGACTGGACAGCCGACCCGCAGGAGCGTGCTCCGCGGGGGAATCGTTGTGGGCGCCGGCGTGGCCGGCGCGTCGCTCGGCGCCGCCCGACCCGCGGCCGCCGCTCTCGTCCGGCGCGGGAGGCCGGCCTTCACGCACGGGATCCAGAGCGGCGACGTGGGCGCCCGCGACGGCATCGTGTGGGCCCGCGCCGACCGGCCGGCGCGGATGATCGTGGAGGTCAGCGGCCGGCCCGACCTTCGCGGCGCGCGCCGGGTGCGCGGCCCGATCCTCACCCCGGACACCGACCTCACCGGCAAGACCTGGGTACGCGACCTGGAGCCGGGCCGGGACGTGTACTACCGCGTCGTGCTCGCCGACCTGGCCGACCCGTCGCTGACCAGCGCCCCGCTCGCCGGCACGTTCCGTACCGCGCCGGTGCGCCGGGCCGGCGTGCGGTTCGTCTGGTCCGGCGACCTGGCCGGGCAGGGGTACGGCATCAACCCGGACTTTGGCGGCTTCGTGGCCTTCGACGCGATCCGCGCCCTGCGGCCGGACTTCTACCTGCACAACGGCGACACGATCTACGCCGACGACCCGATCGAGGCGACCGTCACCACCCCGGACGGGCGGACCTGGCGCAACCTCGTCACCGAGGGCAAGTCGGTGGTCGCGCAGAGCCTCGACGGCTACCGCGAGAACTACAGGTACAACCTGCTGGACGAGCCGCTGCGCCGGTTCGCCGCCGAGATCGCCCAGGTCAATCAGTGGGACGACCACGAGGTGCACAACAACTGGTACCCGGGCGAGATCCTGGAGGACCCGAACTACACCGAGAAGCGGGTCGACGTGCTGCGGGTGTACGCGGCCCGGGCGTTCCACGAGTACGTGCCGATCGAGCCGTTCCGCTCCGACCCGGACCGGGTGTACCGCAAGCGCTCGTACGGCCCGTCGCTGGACCTGTTCGCGCTGGACATGCGCGCCTACCGGGACCCGAACGGCCCCGACGACTACACCGTCCCGACCGGCGGGATCTTCGGCCGCCGGCAGGTGGAATGGCTGAAGCGGGAACTGCTGGCGTCCCGGGCCACCTGGAAGGTGATCTCCAACGACATGCCGCTCGGCCTGGTGGTGCCGGACGGGCCGCGCATCGAGGCAGTCGCGCAGGGCAGGCCGGGCGCGCCGCTCGGCCGCGAGCTGGACCTGGCCGACATCCTGTCCTTCATCCGCCGCCACCGCATCCGCAACGTGGTCTGGCTGACCACCGACGTGCATTACACGGCCGCCATCCGGTACAGCCCGGACACGCCGGGCGCGGGCTTCCAGGACTTCGACCCGTTCTGGGAGTTCGTCTCCGGGCCGATCCACGCCGGCAGTTTCGGGCCGAACAAGCTCGACACGACGTTCGGCCCGCGGGTGGTGTGGCAGAAGACGCCGCCGTACGCGAATGCCTCGCCGTTCGACGGCTACCAGTTCTTCGGCGAGGCCGCGATCGAGGGCGACACCGGCGTTCTCACCGTCAACCTCCGTGACCTGCACGGGTCCGTTTTGTGGACGATCGACCTCGATCCGGAGGGTTGACGGCGCTTTCCGCCGGGTAGTCCCTTTCCGTGCGGAACACGGGGGACATGCTCTCCTCGGGTCCCAATCGCCCGGACCCGGCGTTCCGGTGGCCTGCCTCGCTCCGCCCGAGCTGGCCCCGGTACCGCCGGGGAAGGGCCGATCTGTCCCGCGGGGTGCTGCTGGTGCTGATGCTGGCGCTGGTGGTCGCCGGGCTGCTGTCCCGGCGGGACTCGGTGCCGGCGCTGTCCGGCTGGCGGCAGGAGCTGGTGTTCTTCACGCCGTACCTGGGCCTGCTCGCCGTTCTCGCCGGCCTCCGCTGGGGGTTCGCCGCCGTCGCGCTCGCGTGCGGCGGCAGCCTGTGGGTCCTGGTGGTGGCGCTCGGCGGGGCGAACCCGCGCGACGGGCTCGGCACGGGGGCGAGCCTGTCCGCGGTCCTCCTGCCGATGGCGCTGGTGGCCGCGGCGGTACTGGTGCCGCTGTCGCCGGCGCACGGCATCCCGGCCCGCTGGCCGCACCGCTCCGCGCTGGCCGGTCTGCTCGCCGGCGCCGTGCTGGTCGCCGTGGCCGTACCGGCTGGGCGCTGGTACGGCCGGAGCCGGTACCTCGACACCACCACGACCGCCGCACCCCTCCCGGGGTCGCCGCCGGCCCCGGCCCGTCCCGGCCCGGTGCGGTGGGCCGCGCGCGACAACGTGGCCGGCCTGGCCCGCGGCGTGCTGGTCGAGTCCCGTACCACCGGCCGCTGGCAGGGCGTGCTGGCCAGGGACGCGCGGACCGGCGCCACCCGCTGGCGGTACCTGCGCGCCGACTGGCTGTTCACCAGCGTCCAGGTGGTGGACGGCGGCCGCGCGGTCCTGGTCCAGGCGGAGTTGCGCCGGCAGGCCACGCTGACCGAGCTCGACCTCGCCTCCGGCCGGGTCCGCTGGCGGCACCGGGTACCGGAGCAGGCGGTGCTGGAGACCGCGGGGCCGGTACTGCTGCTGCGTACGCGGGCCGACATGCGGCCGGTCGCGTACGGCTGGGACACCGGCCGGCAGGCGTGGCGCTACGGGCCACCGGGCTGCCAGGTCGACCGGCTCGCCGCCGACGCGTCCCTCGCCTACGTGGAACTCCAGTGCGGCAGCGGCCGGGCGACCCGGTGGCGCGGTGTCGCCCTCGACCGGACCGGCCACCAGGTGTGGCGTACCGACCTGCCGCTCGAGGACCCCAGCGATCCCGCCCTGCGCGCCGCCGTACTGCGCGGCGAGACCGTCCAGATGGGCGACGTGTGGATGGACCGGCGTACCGGCGCGGTGGCCGACCCGTTCCCGGCACCGGTGTCGCCGCCGGCCGTCTCGGTCACCGCCGGCGGCCTGGTCGTCGGCGCCGCGAACACCGAGGTCGTGGCCGAGGACACCACCACCGGCGCCGACCGCTGGCGCGAGCCGGCCCCCGGGCCGTGGCGCGACGCCAGCACGCCCGCCGTGGCCGACGGCCGGGTCTACGTCGCCTGGGCCTACCGCACCGAAGACACCACTGTGCCGTCGAAGGCCGGCGGCACGGTAGCCCTCCAGGTACTCGACACCACCACCGGCACTCCGGTTGCCCCGCTACGCCTGGCCACGTTCCCCGGCTGCTCGCACCGGGCCGGCAACGGCGACTGCGTACGACCGCCCCTCGACCCCACGGTCTGGGCCGGCGGCGGCGTCGTGGTCCTCAACGACCCCAACCACGGCACCCTGGTCCTCACCTGACCGCGACCGCCTGGCAGAGGATCGCGGTGGGGCGGGCGGCCACCCGGGTGAGTACCAGCGTCGCCGCGTTCGGGCCGGTCAGGCGCAGGTCGTGGCGGAGGCGTTCGGGTTCGAGGGCCGAGCCCCGTTTCTTGATCTCCAGGGTGCCGACGCGGCGGTCGCGCAGGAGCGCGCGCAGGCGCTTGAGCTGGAACGGGAGTACCTCGGTCACCTCGTACGCGCGGGCGAACGGCGTGGGTTCCAGCCGGTCGGCGGTCAGGTAGGCGATCGTCGGGTCGAGCAGCGTGGCGTCCAGGCGGGCCGCCACCTCGGCCACCAGGTGGCCGCGGACGACCGCGCCGTCCGGGTCGTAGAGGTACCGCCGTACCGGGCCGGCCGCCGGCGGCTCGGCGTCCCCGCCGGTCAGGGTCGCACCCGCCGGCAGGACCGTGGCCCGCCGCCGCACGCCGTCCCGGCGCAGGGCGCCGAACCAGAGCGCCGCCTCCTTCACCTCGCCCCGCTCGGACACCCACTCGGCCTCCGCGTCGGCCGGGATCAGCTCGTGCGCCAGCCCCGGCGCGACCTTGAACCCGGTGTCGGCCACCTTCTCCCGCAGCGCGAGCAGGAAGTCCCACGGCGGGGAGTACGCGGCCGGGTCGAACACCCGCCGGCCGCCGGCCCGCCGTGCCGGGTCGCAGAACGCCGCCCCCGAACCGCCGAGGCCGTACGCCGTCACGTCGGCCAGCACCACCTCGCCGGCCAGTCCCAGCGCCGCCAGGTTGGCCCTGGCCACCTCGACGGTGAGCGGGTCGGCGTCCACTCCGGACACCGGCAGCCCGGCCCTGGCCAGCGCGACCAGGTCGCCGCCGATCCCGCAGCACAGGTCGGTGACCGGCCGGCCGAGCTCGGCGTACCTGGCCGCCCGCAGCGCCGCCACCGCCGGCCGGGTCGCCTGCTCCAGGCCGTCCGGGGTGAAGTACATCCGGGCCGCGTCCGGGCCGAACTTCGCGGCCGCCCGGTCCCGCAGCCTGGCCTGGGTCAGCGCCGCGGCGACGAGGCCGGGCGGGTGGCGGTCCCGCAGCCGGGCGCTGGTAACGAGAAGATCGTCTTCGCCGATGCCCAGATGTACGGCCTCCCGGAGGACCCCGGCTCCGGCGGGCGAGAGCAGCGCGCGGAACGCCTCGGAATCCACGCCTTTACTGTGGCACGTGCGGAGGTGGGACGTGACGACGTGGCTGGTGCGATGGGATCCCCCAGGCGACGGCCCGCGGCTGGCGGTCAAGGACTGCATCGACGTCGCGGGGGTGGTGACCTCGGTCGCGTCCCGGGCGGTGGTGTGGGACGCCGAGCCGGCCACGGCCGACGCGCCGTGCGTGGCCGGCGCGCGGAAGCAGGGCGCGCGGATCGTCGGGAAGACCAACCTCACCGAGCTGTGCAGGTTCGCCGCCGGCTTCAACGACTACACCGGCACGCCGGTCAACCCGCTGCATCCCGACCTGATCCCGGGCGGCTCGTCGTCGGGGTCGGCGGTGGCGGTCGCGGTCGGCGAGGCCGACGTGGCCTGGGGTACCGACACCGGCGGTTCGATCAGGGTGCCAGCCGCCTGCTGCGGGGTGGCCGGCCTGAAGACCACCCGCGGCCGGGTGTCCACGGCCGGGGTGTACCCGTTCTCGTACACCCTCGACACGGTCGGGCCGCTCGCGCCCGACGTGGCCGGGCTGGCGCTGGGTATGCGCCTGCTGGAGCCCGATTTCGCCCCGTCCGGAGCGGTCGAGGGCACGTTGGGCCGGTTGCGGGTACCCGCGGACGACCTGGTGGACCGGGCCGTGGACGCCGCGCTCGCCGCTGCCGGCCTGCGGACCGAACCGGTGCCGCAGCCGGACTGGGACAGCATGGTGGGCGTGGCACGGCTGCTGATGCGGGCCGAGGGGCACCGGGCCCAGGGCCAGCTGCTGGCCCGCGAGCACCTGCTGAACTGGCAGACCGCCCGCGCCCTGCACCGGGGCGCGCACGTCAGCGCCGAGCAGGAGCAGGCCGCCCGCGACCGGGCCGCCCCGCTGGTCTCCGCGCTGACCGCGCTGACCGGCCGGTACGCCGCGCTGGCCCTGCCCACCCTGCCGACCCTGCCGCCGCGCAAGGACGTCGCCGCCGACGTCGACAGCACGTACCTCACCGTGCCGATGAACCTGGCCGGGCTGCCGGCGGTGGCGGTGCCGATACCCGCGCGGCCGTGGCCAGCGTCACTCCAGCTGGTCGGGCCGCCGGGCGGTGAGGAGCGGCTGCTGGCGCTCGCCGCGCAGGTGGAAGCGGCGATTTCCGGCTGAACCGCGACCGGGCGGGCCGGCCGCCACCCCGGTGTCTTGGCACTCGTGTTGACTGAGTGCTAACGCTCGTCATAGCCTTCTCCTGGCACTCGGATACTGCGGGTGCCAACCACTGGGCTCGTCCTGACACCCGCGACGCAGGCGGCCCTGTGTTCGCGACATCAACCCATCCATGACCCACTGTCGGGAGGTCCACTCGTGACGACCGCGACCAAGGTCACGATCAAGCCGCTCGAGGACCGCATTGTCGTCCAGGCCAACGAGGCCGAGACCACCACCGCGTCCGGCATCGTGATTCCGGACACCGCCAAGGAGAAGCCGCAGGAGGGCACGGTCATCGCCGTAGGCCCCGGTCGCATCGACGACAACGGCAACCGCGTACCGATCGACGTCAAGGTCGGTGACACGGTCCTGTTCTCCAAGTACGGCGGCACGGAGGTCAAGTACGGCAGCGACGAGTACCTCGTGCTCTCTGCCCGCGACGTGCTGGCAATCATCGAGAAGTGACACCGCGGAGCCGTCCGGTGGTGGGCATGACGTCCTGCCGCCGGCGGCTCCTCGGCTTGTGAAAGGGACGCTATGTCGAAGCTGATCAGCTTCCATGACGACTCGCGGCGTGCCCTCGAGCGCGGCGTGAACCAGCTGGCCGACGCGGTCAAGGTGACGCTCGGGCCCAAGGGCCGCAACGTCGTACTGGACAAGAAGTTCGGCGCGCCGGTCATCACCAACGACGGCGTGACGATCGCCAAGGAAATCGAGCTCACCGACCCGTACGAGAACCTGGGCGCGCAGCTCGCCAAGGAAGTCGCCACCAAGACGAACGACGTCGCCGGCGACGGCACCACCACCGCCACCGTGCTTGCCCAGGCCATGGTCAAGCAGGGCCTGCGGAACGTCGCGGCCGGCGCCGGCCCGATCGCCCTCAAGCGCGGCATGGACGCGGCGGTCGAGGCCGTCGCCGAGGCGCTGAAGAAGCAGGCGATCGAGGTCACCAGCAAGGAATCCATCGCGCACGTGGCGACCATCTCCGCGCAGGACCCGGAGATCGGCACGCTGATCGCCGAGGCGATGGACAAGGTGGGCAAGGACGGGGTGATCACCGTCGAGGAGTCGAACACGATGTCCCTCGAACTGGAGTTCACCGAGGGCATGCAGTTCGACAAGGGCTACCTGTCCCCGTACTTCGTCACCGACAGCGAGGCGATGGAGACGGTCTTCGACGACCCGTACATCCTCATCACCACCGAGAAGATCTCGGCCATCAACGACCTGCTGCCGCTGCTGGAGAAGGTCGTCCAGTCCGGCAAGCCGCTGGTGATCATCGCCGAGGACGTCGAGGGCGAGGCGCTGTCCACCCTGGTCGTCAACGCGATCCGCAAGACCTTCAAGGCGGTCGCGGTGAAGGCCCCCGGCTTCGGGGACCGGCGCAAGGCGATGCTCGGCGACATGGCCGCGCTCACCGGCGCGCAGGTCGTCTCCCCGGACGTGGGCCTCAAGCTCGACCAGGTCGGCCTGGAGGTGCTGGGCCGCGCCCGGCGCGTCACGGTCGACAAGGACACCACCACGATCGTCGAGGGCGCCGGCAACGCCGACGACGTCGCCGGCCGGATCCGCCAGATCAAGACGGAGATCGAGAACACCGACTCCGTCTGGGACCGCGAGAAGCTGAAGGTGCGGCTGGCCAAGCTGGCCGGCGGCGTCGCGGTCATCAAGGTCGGGGCGGCCACCGAGGTCGAGCTCAAGGAGAAGCAGCACCGCGTCGAGGACGCCGTCTCGGCCACCCGCGCCGCCGTGGAAGAGGGCATCGTCGCCGGTGGCGGCGCCGCTCTCGTGCACGCCGCGTCGGGGCTGGACGGCGGCGCCGGCCTGACCGGCGACGAGGCCACCGGCGCGTCGATCGTCCGCTGGGCGCTCGACCAGCCGGCCCGCTGGATCGCCGAGAACGCCGGCCACAACGGCGCCGTCACGGTGAACAAGATCCGGGAGCTGCCCGAGGGCCACGGCCTGAACGCGGCCATCGGCGAGTACGTCGACCTGCTCAACACCGGCGTCGTCGACCCGGTCAAGGTCACCCGCTCCGCCGTCGCGCACGCCGCCTCCATCGCCGGGATGCTCCTCACCACCGAATCCCTGGTGGTGGAGAAGCCCGCCGACCCGGAGCCGGCCGCCGCCGGCGGCCACGGCCACGGCCACTCCCACGGCCCCGGCTTCTGACCGACCGAGAACGCACCACCCCGTCCCAGGGCCCGGCGACCACTCGCCGGGCCCTGGACATGTGCGTCACACTGGAGTCATGCCAGAGCCGGAGCGCGTGCTGTACGGGCAGGTCCGCCCGTACGCCGTCGCGCCCGCGCTCGACGACCTGACCGGCCCCACCGAGGGCACGGTCCACCTCCCGATCATGCTCGCCTGGTCCGGCCAACGGGACTTCGACGTGACCGACGAGGCTGATCTCCGGATGCTGTACCAGATCGTCCTGCAAGAGGGCGGCGTGTCGGATTTCGAGCGGTACCTGAACGCCACTACTCTCCGTCGCGTCTGGCCAGAACTCTTCCTGCCCCTTCGAGTTCGGCGTCTGTGGGAGCAGCGCTTCCCCGAACTCAAGGACGGTTGAGTGGACCCATTCCACGAGCGGCTCACCAGGATCGCACTGGAGGTAGCCGCCGGTCACGGCTTCGTGCTCGCCGGCGGCTACGCGGTCGCCGCGCACGGCATCGTCACCCGGATCAGCGATGACGTCGACCTCTTCACCAACCAGGCGGGCGGTCCCAGGAAGGCCCGCGACGCGGTCGCCGACGCGTACCGCGCGGATGGCATCGCCGTGAGCCTCGACATGCGGGTGGACAACGAGGACTTCGCCCGGCTGCTCGTCACCGACGAGGAAGGGCAGCACAGCAAGGTGGAGCTCGGGCGGGATTGGCGGGCCCACCAGCCGGTCATACTCGACGTCGGACCGGTGCTGCATCCGGACGACGCGGTCGCCGCCAAGACGACGGCGTTGTTCGGCAGGGCGCTGCCGCGTGACTTCATCGATGTCGACGCCGCGGTACTCGCGGGCTACAGCCGCGACCGCCTTATCGACCTCGCGACAGAGCGTGATCCCGGCTTCAACCGTCCGATGTTCGCGGTAATGCTTCGGACGTTGGACACGATCAGTGACAAGCCGTTCGCGCTCTACGGGCGGGGGCCGGACGAGGTGGCGGGGTTGCGGGTGCGGTTCCGGGAGTGGCGCGAGGAGCTTGAGGGCACTCGATAGGGGTGTGTTCAGGTATGTGGACCGTTGTTCCGTAAGGCGGGACGTGGGGGCACACTGTGGGCGTTCTGCCCCGCCGCTGGAAAAGGAGCGGTTCATGCCCCGGTATGTCCCCAGGTATGCCACGGCCCTCGGCGGTGTCGCCGCCGCCCTGCTGGCCGCCACCACACCCGCCGCTGTCGGTGCGACGACGCCGGCGCATGATCGTTGGCACGCCACCATGTCCGTACAGACCGTGGATAGTTCGGTCGCCGCCCGTACCGACCGCCGGCCGGTCGCCGGGGCCGTGTACGACCGCAGGGCCGAGCTCACGGTGATCTCGTGGCCGGGCGCCCACGAGGACAACTACGTCCAGGCGTACGACCACCGCCGCCACACCTGGTCGGCGCCGGTGTTCGTCGGCGAAGGGGACGGCGACTCGCACAACTACCCGACGATCGTCCAGGCCGCCGACGGTCACTTCCTGGTGTTCCGCGGCCTGCACAACACCCAGCTGGTCGTGTCCCGCTCGCCGTCGGCGCACTCCATCGCCGGCACCTGGACCGAGCAGGTCATCTCCGCCGGGGTGGCGGCCAGCTACCCGATGCCGTTCCGCGCCGACAACGGCGACATCTTCGTCTTCTACCGCGAGACCACCGAGACCATCGACAAGTCGGCGGCCCAGGACACCCGGCCGATGCTGTACGTCCGCTCCACCGACAACGGCCTCAGCTGGCAGAACTCCAGCCAGCTCACCGGTGACCGGTATGCCGTCGGCTCCTCCGACCCCGACCAGCTCCGGCCGGACAACCTCAACGAGATCTACTTCGGCCAGCTCCGCTACGACCCCGACCGCGACGTCGTCCGCATCGTATGGACGCTCGCCGGCGGCGGCCCGGGCCTGCACAAGCACGACGTGTACCACCGCAACCTCTACTACGCCACGTTCAGCCCGCGCGACCTGCACTTCCGCGCCGCCGACGGCACCGATCTCGGTACCCAGGTCAACAACACCGACCAGGAGACGTACGCGAAGGTCGCCGACACCGCGGTCGAGCTACCCGGCGGGGTGAAGTCCCCGGACTACATCCAGACCGTGGGCCTGCTGGCCGCCGGCCACCGCCCGTTCGTCGCCTGGATGCAGGCCGACGCGACCGGCACGCTGCACGACAAGGTGAGCGTGTACGCGCGCGGCGCCTGGACGACCACCGAGGTCGGCACCGGAATGCGGGTCCGCGACATGGAGCCGGTGTCGCCGACGGCCTGGCGCGTGTACACCACCGTGGACACCCAGCCGAACATCGACACGTGGCTGCTCCGCGACACCCGTCACGGGATCGTGTGGACGCACGAGTCCACCCTGCCGACCGCCAAGCCGGTGCAGCGGATCGAGGTGGTGACGAACTTCCGCGATCCGATCCGCATCCTGGCCACCGGCGCGTCCAGCGACCGTGACGTTTCGGTGGCGGACGGTGACATCAGTGTGGCCGGCTTTACTCACCATCGGTGATGGTCACTCACGTGGTTTCGAGGGACAATCAGGCCCCTGAGAAACGTCCACCTCGCCACCGCACGGCGCGCCGCCTTCCACGGCGCGCCGGCGGTCGTGCTGGCCGCGCTGGACGGCGCCACCGCCCGATCACGCGCTGACGAGGCGGAGATCCGCTGGCTGCGCGGCATCGCGTACGCCGCCACCGGCCGGTACGCCGCCGCGCTCGCCGTCCTCGACCCGGCCGACCCGCGCGAGTCGGCGGTCCGCGGCAGCGTGTACCGCCAGCTCGAGTGCTATGCCGCCGCCGAGGACGCGGACGCGCTGGCGACCTCCGCCGACGACGCCGAGGTGCGGTTCGACGGCCTGCTCGGGCTGGCGGCGGACGCGGTGGGCGCGGCCGACGCGACGCTCGCCACCGCCCGCCTCGACGCGGCCGTGGCCGAACTGGCCGCCGGCTCGTTGCACCCTTCGTGCACTCCGCCGCCCGCCTCCGTGCCGTCCTGGCGGCCGCTGGTCCGGCTGGCCTGGGTACGGACGGAGATCGCCCTGCTCAGCGGCGACCCTGCCGCGGCGTCGGTGGCCGCGGCGGCGGCCGTGGCCGGCGCGGAGGCGGCCGGCGCGCCCCGGCACCTGGCCAAGAGCCTGCTGTTCGTGGGGGTGGCGCGGGCCGAGCTGGGCGCGGCGGACGCGGTACCGCTGCTCCGCAGGTCGGCGGCGCTGGCCGAGCGGTTGGGGTGCCTGCCCCTGGTGTGGCCGTCGCACCTCGTCCTCGCCCGCCTGGTGCCCGAAGCGGCAATACATCGGGTATTTGCGGGGCAAGTGTTGGAAACTATCGCGGCGAACGCGCCGGGCGGGCTAGTCTCCGGCTGGGCTTCGGCTCCGGACGTGAGGTCGGTGGGGGAGAGATGATCTACGTCGTGCAGCGGAGCGTCGCCGAGAACCACCTGGTCGGGATCGCCAGACTCGCCGTCTGCGCGATAACGTCGAGCCGCCCAGTGCGCGTGTAACAGGGGAGAGCCTGGCAGCGATGACTGCTACAGAGGTCGAGCACCAGCTCGCCGCACTGGCGGCGCGGGCAGCGACCGGGGATCGCGTCGCGCAGGACGCACTGCTCGCACACTTGCGACCGCTGGTGCTCCGTTACTGCCGAGCCCGGCTCAGCCGGAACGGGAGTAGCTCGTACGGAGAAGCGGACGACGTGGCCCAGGAGGTGTGTTTCGCGGTGCTGACAGCCCTGCCGCGGTACCGCGACGTGGGCCGTCCGTTCATGGCCTTTGTTTTCGGCATCGCCGCACACAAGGTCGCGGACGCGCACCGCAGCGCGTCGCGCGACCTCAGCCGCCCCGTCGAGGAGATCCCGGACCGCGTCGACGACGCGCTCGGTCCGGAGGGCGCGGCGCTCCAGTCCGCGGACGCCCGCCGGGTCCGTACGTTGATGGAAAGGCTTCCGAAAGCACAGCGCGACGTGCTCACCCTGCGCATCGCAGTCGGCCTGTCCGCCGACGAGACCGGTGCGATCCTCGGGATGAGCGCCGGCGCGGTCAGGGTCGCCCAGCACCGGGCCCTGAACCGGCTGCGCTCGCTCGTCACGTCGGAGGAGGTGCCGGCATGACCCCGGGCGCCGACAAACCACAGCCCCAACACCCGCTCAGCGACCAGGTCGACATCGAGGCCCTGCTCGCCGACGAGCATCTCATCCAGTCTCTCGCGGCCGGCGCGGCACCGGCGGGGTACGACGACGACCCGCTGACCGCGATGCTGTGCAGCTGGCGCGACGAGGCCCGCGCCGGAGCCGAGGACGTCGCGCCGACCAGCGCGACCCACCCGACGACGGCGGCGTCGCCGGCCGCCACGACCATCCCCGCCGAGGCTGACTCCCCGCGTGCCCAGCGTGGCGACCGCGATCCCGACACCCTGATCATGCCGGCCGTCGTCGACCTCGACGACGCCGAGCTCGCCGGCGAGGACGGTGACGACGACGGGGCCATCCCGCTCGCCGGCCGTACCCGCCGCGGCCACCACCGCCAGCAGGCCCGCCGGCTCCGGTACGCCGCCGTCGCCGCGATCGTGGTCGGCGCGTTCTCGCTGGGTGGCGGCATGGCCGCCGCCACGGTGAACGCCAAGCCGGGCAGCCCGCTGTGGCCGCTCGCCAAGGTCATCGACTCCGACCACGCGCACTCGGTCGAGGCGCGGATGGAGGTCCAGGAGGCGCTGCGGCAGGCCCAGAAGGACGCCCGCGAGGGTGACACCGCCCAGGCGCTGGAGCGGCTGCGCAAGGCCAAGGAGAAGCTCGCCCAGGTCAAGCCCGACGACGGCAAGGACGAGCTGTCCAAGCAGCTCGGCCAGCTGGAGAAGCAGGTCGGCGCCGTGACGCCGGTCCCGGGCCCGACACCGACCTCGACCGGGGGACCGGCCCCGACCCCGACGCCGTCCGCGAAGCCGTCGCCGTCGGACAAGCCGTCCGACAAGCCGTCGCCGACACCGCCGGCCAGCCCGCCCGCCACCTCGAGTCCCAGCGACCAGCCCAGCGGGGCGGCCGCGCCGAACGGGAGCAGCGGCACCGGCGGTACCGGCACGACGGCGAACAGCACGGATGCGTCCGGCCAGTCGACCAACCCGACCTAGGCAGTGTCCCAAGTCGACTTCCGCCTGTGCGCCCTTGGCGGATTTCGGACCCCTGCGGCCACGATCAAGGAGCCTTTTCCATCCTGGTGGGGCTGGGTAGGGATGGTGTGTCCAGTGTGGAATAGGTGAAGCTCCTGGCTGTTCGGTTGATGTACCAAGATCATCCGACGCCAGGAGCTTCGCGTGTTGTCTTACCGGTCGGTGCTGCCGTTGTCCAGCAACACCCTGCGCTACGTGGCCAAACTCATCACCGCCTACCGGTCCCAGATCCGGTCCCGGTGGCGGAGGCTGTCAGCATCCCGGCAGGCGGTGCTGGTACTGGCCTACCTGCACGACAACCTGCCCTTCACCCGGCTGGCGGCCAGCTTCACGGTCGGGGTGGCCACCGCCTGGCGGTATGTGCAAGAGACCATCGGGCTGCTGGCGATGCGCGCCCCCAGCCTGGCCGAGGCGCTGCGGACCGCCACCGGCTCCGGCTGGGGTCTGGTGTTGATGGATGGCACCCTG
>JBJMIH010000054.1:0-8390 GCA_045806985.1 Mycobacteriales bacterium
GGTGACCGTGTGCACGGCCTTCAGGTCGGGCTGGTCGAAGCAGCCGAAGACGCGGTGGGCGTCGGCGGGCTCGTAGTGGGAGTACAGGTACACCAGGTCGTCGGCGGGGTCGCGGTGGCGGACCAGGCCCTGGCCGGCGGCGGCGTACCGGAAGTCGGCGGCCATCTCGAGGACGTTGTCGGCCTCGAGGTCGGGGAGGAGCAGGCCGCAGGCGGGGTCGACGGCGGCCGTGTCGAGAGGTCGGCCGTTGAGGGTGGCCGAGCGCACGGTGGCCGCGTCGATGTCCAGGAACGTGCCGGCGCCGGGCTGCCGGCACCCGAACCGGATACTCTGCGTGACGAGGAAGGTGGGTTCCGTCTCCGCCCCGGTCAGGTCGTACTCGACGTGGTAGGCGGTGACGTCGAGCAGGGCGGCCCGCTCGCGGGCCTCGTCACGGGTCAGGTTGCTGCCCGGCATCCGGTTCCTCCTCGGGGGCGCGCGTGCGGCAGCATCCTTGCATGGAGTTCACCGGGTTTCCGCCGGAGGCACTCGACTTCTACGAGGGCCTGGAGGTGCACAACGACCGCGCGTACTGGACCGAGCACCGGGACACCTACCAGCGGTGCGTGAAGGAGCCGATGGAGGCACTGCTGGCCGGGCTGGAACCGGAGTTCGGGGCGGGCCGGCTGTTCCGGCCGTACCGGGACACCCGGTTCTCGGCGGACAAGTCGCCGTACAAGACCCACCAGGGCGCGGTGGTGTCGCGCGGGGAGGGAACGGTGGGCGGGTGGTTCGTGCAGGTCTCGGCGGATGGGCTGTTCGCCGGCGGCGGGTTCGGGTTCTCGCACACGCCCGAGCAGGTGCAGCGGCTGCGGCGCGCCGTGGACGACGACGTGGTCGGTATGACGTTACAGAGGCTTGTCGATACTTTGCGTAATGACGGGTACGAGATCGGCGGCGACACCCTGAAGACCCGGCCGCGCGGGTACCCGGCCGATCATCCCCGGATCGAGCTGCTCCGGCACCGCACGCTGTGGGCCGTCAAGCGCTGGGCGCCAGGCCCCGACCTGCACAGCAGCGCCGCCTCGGAGCTGGTACGGCAGGTGTGGCGGTCGGTCAGGCCGCTGCTCGACTGGCTGGACGAGCACGTCGGCCCGGCTTAGTCGGGCGGCCTGGTCGGGACGGCTCGGGGGTTTGCCCCACCCCGGGCTGGGGTGCTGGCCGGCTTCAGGCCAGGGCGGCGCGCTGGTGTGCTGGTGGCATGAAGTTTCACGGGCTGTCGGGGTTCCGACTAGACTGCGCCGAACCGGTGATCCGGGACGCAACGGTCGGCACTGGCTGGACGTCCATGGTTCAGGACCCGGCCCCGCTGGGCATCATCTGGCTGAACGGTTGCCACAGTCACCGCGTGTACATACGCGAAAACCGACCGGAGCAAGGGGAGTGATGACGTCAGGGTGGACGCCTGCCGCCCAGGCCCTCGTGGGCAGGTGGAGGCACCTCTCCGGGCACGAGCGGCGGCACTGGACGCTCCGCCTGGTCACGGTGCTGCTCGCGGCGCTGTTCTTCTCCGGAGCCACCCCCGCGCTCGCCCTCGACAACGCCGGTCCCACCCCGCTCACCGACCTACCCGGCCAGGCCGCCTGGGTCGCCGACCACACCGGCGGGCTGCGGTTGCCGGACCCGGCCACCGCCACCCCCGCGCAGGTCGCCACCTTCGTCGCCGGGCTCACCCCCAGCCAGCGTGACGGCCTGCTGCGCCGGCACCCGAACGTGCTCGGCGACCTGAACGGCGTTCCCGTCCCGCTCCGCTACCAGGCCAACCGGGTCGCGATCAGGCAGGCGATCTCCGCCGCCACCGCCCGGCTGCACGACCTCAGCAAGCAGATCCGCCGACCGACGCCGACCAGCGACCTGCTCGCGCTGCGCGACCAGGAGGCCGCCACCAAGGACCGGCGTTCCATGCTCACCCGGTGGAGCCGGTCCAGCGGTCAGTTCCTGTTCTTCGACCCGCGCGGGCCGGGGCGGGTCGCGCAGGTGTGGGGCGACCTCACCAGGGCGCGGCACGTCGCGATCATCGTGCCGGGGGCGGGTACCACGATCGACAACTTCGACGATGGCGGCGGCCACAACGCGGTGCCGGCGCGGGACGCGCGGCGGCTGCTGGCGGCGACCAGGCGGCTGGCGCCGAGCGACAACGTCGCGGTGATCGCCTGGCTCGGGTACGTCACGCCGCCCGGCATCGACGAGTACTCGGCCGGCTCCTACCTCGCCAAGCCTGGTGCCACCGACCTCGCCGGCTTCGTGAACTCGTTCGGGTCCGGCGTGCACGTGTCGGTGTTCTGCCACAGCTACGGCTCGGTGGTGTGCGGGCGGGCGGCGCCGGCCATGCAGGTCAGCGACATCGTGGTGTTCGGCAGCCCGGGGATGGACGTCAGCTCCGTGAACGACCTGGGCACCACCGCCAAGGTGTGGGCGACCCGGGCGCGCAGCGACTGGATCCGGTACGTGCCGCACGTCCGGGTCGACGGGTACGGGCACGGCGCCGACCCGGCCGGGCCGTCGTTCGGGTCCACGCTGTTCCGGTCCGACGGCGTGACCGCGCACGGCGACTACTTCCACCCGGGCGCGGCGGCGCTGGCCAACTTCGCCCGCATCGCGATCGGCGACTACGGCGCCGTGCGCTGACGATGGCCGCCGCATCCACCGTCGGGGTGATGCACGACTTCCACCAGCCGACACCGCCGTCAGGCCCACACCTCAAGCGGCTCCCTGATCGTCCCGCCGTCCAGGAAGGGGCGGAGGAGTTCCGGGAGCCGGCGCGGATAGAAGCGGCCGGTACTGGCGCTGACCTCGGCGATCGGCCACCAGCGGAAGGCGAAGTACGCCTCCTTCTCATCCTCCTGCCGACCGGTTCCGTCGACGTCGGGGCCTGGAACGGTGAGGCGTACCTCCACGACGACCTCGTGCTGGAGGCGGCGCACGCCGCCGTGCCGGAACGTCCCATCGCGGGTCCAGGTCGGCGCCCCGACCTGGTCGCCGGTCACCGCGATGCCGGTCTCCTCGTGCAGCTCCCGGACCGCGGCCTCCCGGTAGGTCTCGCCGGCCTCGATACCCCCGCCGGGCAGCTCCCACCACTCGCCGAACTCCGGCGCCATGACCTCGCGGGTATGGAACAGCAGGATCCGATCACGCGTGTCCCGCACCACCAACCGCACCACGTCACGCTCCACAATCGGCAGATCCCGCGGCACGGTCGCGTCGGCACCCATACCGGGATGGTAGGTGCCGGCCCGACCGGCCGCCGGTACGGGCACGGCGACCCGCGCCGGCCTCCGCGTACCTGCCGGCGGAGGTGAAACGACCGACCACCCGCTCGCCCGGCGAGGACCGGCAGGGCCGCGCGGAGTGACGCCACGCCGGTGGGCAGCTCGGACTGCTCAGACTGGACAGACCGGACCTGGCCGGACCTGGCCGAACAGCCCGGATCTGGCCGAACAGCCCGGATCTGGCCGAACAGGCCCAGGATCAGGCCGAACAGCCGGACCTGGCCGAACAGCCCGGACCTGGCCGAACAGCCGGACCTGGCCGAACAGCCCGGACCTGGCCGAACAGCCCGGACCTGGCCGAACAGCCCGGGACCTGGCCGAACAGGCCGGGATCAGGCCGAACAGGCCGGGATCAGGCCGAACAGGCCGGGATCAGGCCGAACAGGCCGGGATCAGGCCGGGATCAGGCCGAACAGCCTGCACCCTGGCCCAGCAGCCTGCACCCTGGCCCAGCAGCCCGCGCCCTGGCCCAGCAGCCCGCGCCCTGGCCCAGCAGTCCGGACCTGGCCGAACAGGCCGGGATCAGGCTGAATATCAGGGCGAACAGGCCGGACGTGGCCGAACAGGCTGGGATCTGGGCGGGTGGGTCAGGCTGGCTGGCGGCCGAACCAGGCGACCAGTCGGTCGGTGGGTGAGGCGTCGGCGGGCACGTCCACCGCGGGGCCGAAGCCCTTGCCGCTGTCCTCGTCGCCGCGGAACTCGGGGCGCAGGGCGCCGGTGGCCCACTCGAGCGCGTCCTGTGTCACCTCGGGATCGAGGTCGAGGGACTGACCGGTGGCGACGGCAAGGTCCCAGGCGTGCACGGTGAGCTCGGTCATCTGCTGGAAGACCGGGAAGGCGGCCGGGACCTCGCCCAGGTCCGGCAACATGATCGTGCCGGTCACGCCGACCTTCCGCCAGGTGTCGAGCAGCGCCTCCGACCGTTCCCGGAAGCTCTCCATCCAATCGCCGCTCACCTCGCGCGGCTCCGCGGGCTGGTCGGACCGCTTGCCCTCCGCCGCCAGGGCGAACTTGGTGAGGCCGTTGAGCACGTGCCCCACCAGCATCCCCACATCCCACGACCGGCACGGGGTGGGCAGCCGAGCCTGCCGCTCCCGGTCGATCCCGTCGATCACCCTGCCGAGCTGGTCGAGGGAACGGGAGAGCAGCGCGAGCGGATCGTCAGCCACGGGTATCACCTTTCTACTGGGCCATGTCCACGAACCGGCTGTAGTGCCCCTGGAACGCCACCGTGATCGTGCCGGTGGGACCGTTGCGGTGCTTGGCCAGGATCAGGTCGGCCTCGCCGGCCCGGGGCGACTCCTTCTCGAACACATCCTCCCGGTACACCATCAACACCGCATCCGCATCCTGCTCGATGCTGTTGTGGGCCACGATGCCGTCGGCGATGAAGCTGTGCGTGCCCTTCACGGTCGCGTCGTACACGGGCCGCGGCCCCAACGGCTCGATCGCCACGACCTCGTCCCACCTGACGTCGTCGGTGGCGGGCGGCGGGTCGACGGCGCCGCCCTCGATCACCCGGCGGAACGCCCGCAGGCCCGGACCGTCGGAGACGGTCAGGTGGTAATGCTGGCGGCGGTGGCCCGCACGGACCGCGCGAATCCGGCCGATGATTCCGAACCGCGCGAGCAGCGACGCCACGCCGTCGATGAGCGCCCTGCTACTGGACGAGTAGTGCGCCTCGGAGACGCCGCCGGCGGCTCCCGACGGTTCGGTGACGGAACCGCCGGTCGCCCACAGGTGCCGCAGGAACACGGCGAGCTCGGCGTTGCTGGCCGAGTACAGCACCTCGGGCAGCCGCTTCTCGTGGCCGCGCGGTCCGCCGATGCCGAACTCGGCCGCCGCGCTCTCCACGACGCAGCCGTCGCCGAGGAGATGGGCGAGCAGCCCGAGGCGGCTCTCCGTCCAGCCGGGGCCGGCGCCGACGGGCTCCGGGATCCTGCCCGGGATGGCGATCCGGTCGCCCGGGCGGAGGTCGTCCAGCGCTGTCCACCCGTCGGGCGTCAGGAACGGGTGGTTCCCGGAGGCACTTACCTCACGGCCGGAGGCGAGGCGGAGCCGGTAGGTCTCCTTGATCCCGGAGGCGAACACGTTGGTCACCGGTGCCGCGACGACCCCGCGGTTCTCGTCGAGCGACCAGACGAGGACGCCGTCGTGGCCGTTGTCCAGCAGGTCGCCGAAGGTCACGGGGGCGCCGGTGTCGGCGCGCAGCAGTGTGGTGTCGCGGGTCATGCATCCGCTTTCGCGGAGGTCGCTGAGTTGGGGGCGCTTGTCGGTGCGCTGTTCCGGGCCGCGGTTGAGCTGGCTGATCATGACGACGGGGACCTCGAGCTCCTTGGCGAGGAGCTTGAGGCCCCGGGAGAGCTCGCTGACCTCCTGCTGGCGGGAGTCGAGGCGCTTGGGCGGGGTCATCAGCTGGAGGTAGTCGACCACGATGAATCGCAGGTCGTGGCGCTGCTTCAGGCGGCGCGCCTTGGCCCGGATCTCCATCAGGGTCATGTTGGGGGAGTCGTCGATGTACAGCGGGGCGTCGGCGATCTCGCCCATCCGACGGGCCAACCGGGCCCAGTCGTCGTCGGTGAGGGTGCCCGAGCGCATCGCGTGCAGCGCCACCCGCGCCTCGGCGGACAGCAGCCGCATGGTGATCTCGGACTTGCTCATCTCCAGCGAGAACACCACCGAGGTCATGTGGTGCTTGATCGAGCAGGAGCGGGCGAAGTCCAGGCCGAGAGTGGAGTTGTGGGTAGGGATCATCCCCCGGCCGGCCAGGTACAGGTGGTCGGGGTCGTCCACCTCGACGCACCGCACCGGCACGCTCGGTACCGGCCGGACGGCCAGCACGTGCCGGGCGTACCTGCCCTGCCGCCGCAGCCTGTGCTCCAGCCGGTGGTCCTCGTCGCGGAAGGCGCCGTCGTCGGTCTCGATCGTGACCACCGATCCGGTCCCGGCCAGCAGCTTCCGCCGCTGGGGTTCGGCCGCCCGCGGGTACCCGGCCGGGATGAGCGGCTCGATGGGAGGTACCAGCGGCTTCTCTCCGCTGGCGACGGCGGCGGCGAGCTCCTCGGTGGTGCGGACCGTGGCGGCGCGGTCCGCCCCCACCGGCCACTGGTGGGCGGCGTCGGCGACGATCTTCGTGCCGTCGGAGAACTCGATCTCGTAGCAGGGGCGGCCGTCCAGGACGCCGGTGGCCGCAACCACCGTCGTGGCCGTGCCGGTGGCGGAGAGGAGACGGTCGCCGACCCGGACCTCGGCCATGGTGGTCCAGCCGTCGGGGGTGGGCAGCGGGGTGTCAAGGGCGAGCGCCTTGCCCACACCGGGGCGGGCCGCGACCACGATCAGCTGGCCGGCGTGCAGGCCGTTGGTGTACGCGTCGAGGTCGGTGAAGCCGGTGGGGATGCCACCCATCGCGCCGGACCGGTTGCTGATCGACTCGATCTCGTCCAGTGTCCCGGTGAGCAGCTCCTGGAGGATGACGTAGTCCTCGCCGGCGCGGTGCTCGGTGACCTCGTACACGGCCTGCTGGGCGCGGTCGACGGCCTCGTCGACCTCCAGCCCGGACCCGGACGCGGCGCCCCAGCCGATCTGCGCGACCTTGGTGCCGGCCTCGACCAGCCGGCGCAGGATGGCGCGCTCGCTGACGATCCTCGCGTAGTAGCCGGCGTTGGCGGCGGTGGGGACGGTGTTGATCAGCGTGTGGATGTACGGCGCACCGCCGACCCGGGCGATCTGGCCGGACTTGGTCAGCTCGGCGACCACCGTGACCATGTCGGCCGGCTCGCCCCGGCCGTACAGGTTCAGCACGGTGTCGTAGACAACCTGGTGCGCGGGCCGGTAGAAGTCGACGGACTTGAGGTGCTCCACCACGTCGGCGATGGCGTCCTTGGACAGCATCATCGAGCCCAGCACGCACTGCTCCGCCGCGATGTCCTGCGGCGGTTGGCGCTCGAACTCCGGCGACGGCGGCGGTACCGCGCTGGCCGGATCAGTGATCGCCACGTCTCGCCCCTCTCCCTCTTTCGAACATACGTTCTACCAGAGGGGTCTGACAATCTTGCCGGTCCGGGCAGGCTAGGCAGCGGTGGGGGCGGCACTCAACTCGCGTTGTGCACGGGCCTGTTGATGACCTGGGGACAACCCCCTCCAGTGCTGTGCACAGCCTGCGGACAACCCTGTGGATTTCCTCGGCAGATCCACATGATCATGCCGTTGAGCAGCGGAAACTCTGTCCACGGGCTGTGGACGCAAAATAGTTGGCCGGCCCGCGACACGGCGCTGACGGGCTGCGGGAGGATCGGGGGTATGACCGAGGCGATCTTCTCCCGGCCGCGCCCGCCGATCCCGTACGATTTCCTGCCGGCGGTGCCGCCGTTCACGCTGACCAGCGAGGACGTGTCCGAGGGGCAGCCAGTCCCCGACAGGCACGTCTTCGACGGAGCCAACCTGTCCCCGCACCTGAGCTGGTCCGGCTTTCCCGCCGAGACGCAGGGCTTCGCGGTCACCTGCTACGACCCGGACGCGCCGACCATGTCCGGCTGGTGGCATTGGGCGGTGTTCGACCTGCCGGTCTCCGTGACCGAGCTGGCGACCGGCGCCGGCGCCGCCGACGGGTCCGGGCTGCCCGCCGGCGCCCAGCAGGTCCGCAACGACTTCGGCACGGTGGGGTACGGCGGCTGCGCGCCGCCGCCCGGCGACCACCCGCACCGGTACCTGTTCGCCGTGCACGCGCTCGACACCGGCTCGCTGGGCATCGGCGCCGACGTCACGCCGGCCGTGGTCGGCTTCAACCTGGCCTTCCACACCATCGCCAGGGCGCTCCTGGTCCCCGTCTACGCCATCTGAGCCAGGGAAGACACAGGAGGACACGGGAAAGGGGCCCGCCGCGTGGCGCGGCAGGCCCCTTCCGACTTCTGCCTGACTGCCTGACCTGGCCGGATCCAGGTTTCCGCTGCCAAGGCGGAGGGTCGCGCCGCGTGCGTTCTTGACACGCGAGCGCCGCCACAGGGCCGGCGGCGGGAAGCGCAGGTTCCCGCTGCCAAGGCGGAGGCTCGCGCCGCGTGCGTTCTTGACACGCAAGCGATCCGA
>JBJMIH010000055.1:0-53976 GCA_045806985.1 Mycobacteriales bacterium
GGCGGCGGGCAGGTCGTGCCAGATGTCGGGGAGCCGGTCGCCGAGCACCACCGCGAGCAGCACCCCGGCCGCCTCGGCGCCCGCCACCACCGGCCGGGCGGCCGCCCGCCGCGCCAGCAGCGCGCCGGCCACCGTCGCGGCGGCCACAAGCGCGACCCCGGCCCAGGCGGCTCCCGTCAGCGGATCCATCGCGATCTCCCGCCTACTCCGCGAAGTTCGGGATGGCCTGGCGCGGGTCGTCGGCGCGGCCCTTGGGCTCCTCCCATTCCTCCTGGCGACCGAGCGCGGTCATGTCCAGGAAGCCGTACGCGCCGCCGACCTGCTCGGTACCCCTGCCGAACGTCGAGTACGTGTGGAAGACCGCGTCGCCGTCGCGCAGGAAGCAGCTCAGGCCGGGCATCTCCTGCGGACTGCCGGTCAGCCAGTCCATGCCGGCCGCCACCAGCTCGTCCCGGCCGCGGTAGTTGTAGTTGACCGGGGCGACCGACTCGTCGAGCGACACGTGGAAGTCGTAGTTGAAGTCGCTGCCGTGGGACGAGTACCAGGGGAAGGTCCAGCCCTTGCGCTGCCGGTACCCGGCGAGCTTGGGGTACGGCGCGCGGGACACGGCCGCGAAGGCGGTCTGCCGGCTCCGAAGATGGTCGAGCAGGCCGGGGGCCACCTCGTCCAGGCTGGCCGTGCAGGCCGAGCAGGCCTCGTCCCACGCCGGGTCGAACATGACGTGCTGGACGATCAGCTGCCGGGCGCCGTCGAACAGGTCGGCCAGCCGGGCCGGACCGCGCTCGCCCTCGAACGCGTAGTCCTTGTCGATCCTCACCATCGGCAGTCGCCGGCGGTCGGCGTTCAGCGCGTCCCGCTGCCGGGTGAGCTCCTTCTCCCTGGCCAGCAGTGCTACGCGGGCGGCGAGCCACTCGTCGGCGGAAACGATCTCGGGAAGGCTCATCGTGGACTCCTCACGGATTGACGTGGTTCCCTACACCCCCACGTCGCACCGCGACCGCCCGGATGGACACCCGCCGCGAACTTATTTCCGCCGCGCCCGGAGATCCTCCCGGAGCTGGCCGGGGTGCCCGCGGGTGCCGCAGCCTGCCGGCACCACCGCGGTCAGACCTTGAGGTCGGTGCGGAGCTGGGCGACGTGGACGGCGGGGTCGACGCGCTCGTAGACGTGCTCGACGCGGCCGGTGCGGTCGATGACGAAGGTGGACCGGATCACGCCGACGGTGCTGGTGCCGAAGACGGTCTTCTCGCCGTACGCGCCGTAGCGTTCCAGCACCTCACGGTCCGGATCGGACAGCAGCGGGTACGGCAGGTTCTCCTGGTCGCGGAAGCGGCGCAGCACGTCGGGCGGGTCCGGGGAGACGCCGACCACGGCGATGCCGGCGGCGGTGAGCGCGGGCACGGCGTCCCGGAACTGGCCGGCTTCCAGCGTGCAGCCGGGGGTGAGCGCGGCGGGGTAGAAGTAGAGGATCAGCCGCCGTCCGGCGAAATCGGACAGTGCCACCGGTCGCCCGTTGGCGTCCGGAAGCGTGAAGGCCGGGGCTGCATCCCCGGGCTGCGGCCTGACCACGCCCTCTACCGTAACCTCACCCCCCGCCGGCGAACTGCGGCAGGTGCGCGGCGTGCGCCCGCAGGCCCTCGGCGAGGATCGCCTCGGCCACCGGGACCGACCGCACGAACGGGTGGGCGAGCAGCGCCTGCCGGGCCAGCCGGCGGCTCCCGGTGGCGGCGGCGTCGGCGGCCAGCCGCTCGTAGCAGTGCACGGCCTGGGTCAGCCCGCGCACCTGGCGGGGCAGCGCGCCCTGCACCAGCGGTACCGGGCCGGCCGCGCCGACCACGCACGGCACCTCCACGATCGCCTCGTGTTCCAGGTCGGACAGTGCACCCCGGTTGCGGGTGTTGACGATCAGCCGGCGGCCCTCGTCGCGGGCGATCGCGCAGATCGCGTCGACCGCGAACTCGCCGTGTTCGCCGCCGCCGCGCTCCCGCCCGGGATCGGGGTCGTCCCTGAGTGCCTCGGCGGCGACCGC
This sequence comes from Mycobacteriales bacterium, assembly GCA_045806985.1. Lineage (GTDB taxonomy): Bacteria > Actinomycetota > Actinomycetes > Mycobacteriales > JBJMIH01 > JBJMIH01. The sequence goes on from JBJMIH010000055.1 coordinate 2,030, forward strand.
TTCGTAGTACCCCGGCAGCATCGCCGTGATGTCCTGCGCCCGGGTGGTGCCCTTGGCCCGCAGGTCGGCGACGGTCTCGTCGTGGAACAGGTAGTACCGGGAGTAGGAGTTGGCGAGCAGCCCGAGCGCCCGGCCGATCCGCGCCAGCCGCTCGTCCTCGCCGGCCGCGGCCGGGTCGAGCGCGTCGAGCCGGGCCGCCACCTCGCCGGAGATGTCCGTTCCGTTCCGGCGTACCCGCTCGGCCCAGGTGGCGTGGTTCAGGCCGATCCAGTCGACCTCCAGGCCGGCGGGGTCGCCGAGGTCGAGCAGCCGTGCCCAGGTCGCGGTGTCGCCGACGTGCTGGTCGCAGAGGCCGACGATGCGCGCGTCCGAGTACCGGGTGACGGCGTCGGTGACGATGTTGGTGGGGTTGGTGTAGTTGACGATCCAGGCGTCCGGGGCGACGTCGGCGAGGATGGCGGCGATCCGCAGCAGCACCGGCACCGACCGGCAGGCCATCAGGAACCCGCCAGGGCCGGCCGTCTCCTGCCCGACCACGCCGTGCGCGAGCGGGATCGACTCGTCCAGGTGCCGCGCTGCCAGCCCGCCCGGCCGGAACGTGGTGAAGACGAACTCCACCCCGTCCAGCGCCTTGGTCAGGTCGGTCTCGGCCCGGACCGTGAAGTCGGCGTCCCTGGCCGCGAACATCCGCCCGGCCAGGGTGGTCATCAGCTCCAGGTGGTCGCGGTCGGGGTCGTGGAACACCAGCTCGGAGCCTGCCAGGTCGCCGGCCCGGTACAGCAGGCCCCTGATCACCCCCGGCATGTAGCCGCTGCCGGCTCCGATCACCGCGATCCGCGCCATCAACGCTCTCCGTTCCCGTTCCCGTTGCCGGTCCCGTAGCCGACGGTGGGGGTGGCCCTGGTGACCGTCTCGGCGGCGGCTGCCGCGGGGATGTACGGCACCACGAACCCGTACTCGCCGAGCACGTCCGGTGCCACCTCGCCGGATTCGCCGAACGCGGCGATCTCGCCCCAGCAGGGCGCGCCGAGCGAGCCGGAGTAGTGGCGTACCGACAGCCCGGCGCACAGGTTGGCGAACCGCAGCCGGTGCGCGAGCGGCCAGCTGGCGAGGGTGCCGAACACGAACGCGGCGGAGAACACGTCGCCGGCCCCGGTCGGGTCGAGCGCCGCCACCGGCAGCGCGGGCGCCCGCGCGGTCTCGCCGGTGTAGGAGTCCACCGCCATCGCGCCCTCGGCGCCGCACTTCACCGCCACCACCGGTACCCGGTCGGACAGTGCGGCCAGCGCGTCGGCCGGCGTGCCGGTACGGGTGTAGGCCATCGCCTCGACCGCGTTGGGCAGGAACACGTCGACGCCGGACAGCCGGTCGAGCACCGCGCCGGACCAGAGGCCGGTGGGGTCCCAGCCGACGTCGCCGAACACCATCGCGCCGGTGGCGCGCAGCCGGCGGGCCCAGTCCGGCGGGTCGGTGTCCAGGCTGACCACGCAGGTCTTGGCGGCCGGCGGGGAGTGGGCGAGGTCGCGGCCGACCGGGCGCGGGTCGGTCTCCCGGGGGCGGTGGTAGGTGACCATGCTGCGGTCGGCGTCGTACGCCAGCGACACCGTGACCGGGGTGGGCCAGCCCGGGTACCGGCGCGACCGGGACAGGTCGACGCCCTCCTGCTCGGCCAGCGTCCGCCACAGGTACGCGGCGAACATGTCGTCGCCGAACGCGGACGCCAGCCCCACCCGCAGGCCCAGCCGGGACATGGCGACGGCGAGGTTCGCGACCCCGCCGGGCGCGGAGCCGAGGCCGTCGGCGAAGAGCTCGGCGCCGGGCGGCGGCAGGCCGGGCAGCCCCGTGAAGATCATGTCCATGAACACGGTGCCGGTGAGGAACACGTCCAGCTCGGCGGCGAGGGCGTCGCCACCCACGGCGGCGTCGGCGGACTCGCGAAGGCGATCACCGACGACAGTGCGTTCGGCGCATGGGTCACGGAGATCTGGTCGCGGCGGCCGGCCCACCTCGTCTCTGATCATCAACCACTTCCGTCGTGAGCGACGTTGCCCCGCCACCGACCTTATCGAGTCCCGCACCGGGTTGGAGCGCTCCAACGCCAGTGGGCACTCAATGTGACAACTGCTCGTAGGGTTGTACTTACTCTTTGTCTATTTCCTATGATGTGTCTGCACTTTGGGTAACCACCTGGGGTGAGATCTGATCAATCTGGAGCCCCTCCCATGCCGGACCTCCGCAAGGACAGCAAGCGACCCCTCACCAACCGCGAACGGCTGCGGATCCTCTGGCGGCCGGAAGTCGTCGCCACCTTCCTGGTCACCCTGGTCGTCGGCGTCATCGGCGTGCACTTCACGCCGAGCCCGTGGTCGGGCCGGCTGCAGGTGGTGCCGATCGTGCTGGCGCTGTGCGCGATGAACTGGGCCGCCCGCCCGCACCTGGAACGCCTGCTGGCTGACGCCGAGCGGGAATAGCCCGTACCCTCCCGGAATGCCGTACCACGCGACATTCCGGGCGTTCGCCGAGCCCGGCTTCGGCCCGAGTGGATCACTCACACCCGGCGACACCGCGGCCGCCGTGGCGGTGCTGGAGCGCTCCATGCCGGAGCTGATGCCGGCGGTCTACCGGCCCGCCGGCGGCACGGTCAGCTACCGCTGGCCCGGCGACCAGCGCTGGGAGCAGGGCTTCGCCGCCTTCGAGGAGGGCGAGCGGACCGTCAGCTACTGAGCCGCTCGCGGGCCAGCAGGGTCGCCCCGGCCACCGCACCGGGCATCGCCACCACCGCGCCGAGCGGGATCAGGAACGCGACGAACACCGCCAGCCCGAACCCCACGGTCAGCGGCAGGTGCCTGCGCAGCACCCGGATCCGGTCCCGCAGCGCGAGCCCGCGCCGGACCAGCGCGAACGCGGTCAGCTCGACGGTCAGGAAGAACCCGGACACGCAGGCGGCCAGCACCGGCACCACGGTCTGCCCGACCGCCGGCACGAACCCGGCCACGAACAGCGGTACCCCCAGGCAGGCCGTCACCAGCACGGTCGCCACGCCTTCCCGCACCCCGCGCCAGCCCTGGACCAGCACGTTCCCGCCGATCTCCGGCGGCGCCCCGCCGTGCGCGTCCTCCACCCGCTCGGCCAGCTTCTCGTAGAACGGGTCGCCGATCATCAGCGCCACCGCCGTGAACGTCACCGCCGCCAGGTACACGGCCGCGCCCAGCACCGCCAACCCCGCCAGCAGGTGCGCCGCGGTCCGCGCGTCCCGCGACCAGTGATCCGCGAACGGCGTCACCCACCGCGCCAGATCATCGAGCCACCACAGCAACACCCCGAGCGCCACGGCGTACAGCAACAGCGTGATCAGCGCCGGCACCACCCCCAGCCACCACAGTCGGCGCTGCCGGGCGAACCACCGCACTCCCCGCACGAAGTAGCCGATGCCGAGAAAGAAGTCCGAGGGCCGCTGCTCCATCACACCGCTCATACTCTCCGAAAGCGGATACCGGTGCCCGGTCGGGCCTGGGCGGCCAGCGGGAGATCGTCGGGGTGTACCACCGCGATAACCGGGTAGCCGCCCGTCGTCGGGTGGTCGGCCAGGAACAACACCGGCTGTCCGTTCGGCGGCACCTGGATCGCGCCGGTCAGCAGCCCCTCGCTGGGCAGTTCGCGCGACACCGACCGTTCCAGCGCCTGTCCCGCGAGCCGCAGCGCGATCCGGTTGGAGCGGGGAGTCACCTCGTACCGCGTGCCGTGCAGCGCCGCGCGTGCCGCCGCCGTGAACCACCCCGCCCGCGGTCCCGGCAGCAGCCGCAGCACCGGCTCGGCCGGCAGGTCCGGCACCGGTACCGCGGCCACCCCCGGCGGCAGGCCACCGGGCCGGCCGAGCGGGAGCCGGGTGCCCGGCCGCGGCGGCTCCGGCCCCAGCCCGGACAGCACGTCGCGGGACCGGCTGCCGAGCACCGGCGGCACCGCGATGCCGCCGGCGATGCCGAGGTAGCTGCGTACCCCCGCGCTGGCCGGACCGACCCGCAGCACCGACCCGGCCGGCGCCCAGAACGCGCCGTGCGGGTCCACCGGCCGGCCGTCCAGCCGGAGCGGCGCCGGCGCGCCGGTCACGGCCAGGTACCGCCCCGCGTGCAGCCGCACGGTGACGCCGGTCAGCGTGGTCTCCAGCCCGGCCGCGCCTTCCGGGTTGCCGACGAGGCGGTTGGCCAGCCGGAGGCTGGGCGCGTCCAGCGCGCCCGACGGCGGGACCCCGAGCGCGGCCCGGCCCGGCCTGCCCAGGTCCTGAACGGTGGTGAGCAGGCCCGCGTCGAGAATCTCGATCACCGGTCCACCGCCGTGAAGCTGACCCTGGTGCCGGGCGCGAGCAGCGCGGGCGGGTCCCGGTCCGGGTCGAAGACCGCCACCTCGGTACGGCCGATGAGCTGCCAGCCGCCCGGCGAGGACCGCGGGTACACGCCGGTGAACTCGCCGGCCAGCCCGACCGCGCCGGCCGGGACCGACGTGCGCGGCTCGGGGTGGCGGGGCACGTGCAGAGCCGCCGGACCGCCGGTCAGGTACCCGAAACCGGGCGCGAACCCGCAGAACGCCACCGTGTACCGGCCCGCGGTGTGCAGCCGCACCACCTCCTCGACCGGGCAGCCGGCGTGCTCGGCCACCGCCGCCAGGTCGGGGCCGTCGTACCGCACCGGGATCTCCACGGCGGGCCCTTCCCCGGCAGCCCGGTGCCGCCGTGGCCGCCAGCCGGCCAGCCACCGCCGTATCCGCTCCAGCTCGGCCGGCGCGGCGACGACCAGCACGGTGAGCGCCGCCGGCACCAGTTCCTCGAGACCGAAGCCGGCCGCGCCCAGGTCGGCGTGCAGCGCCTGCACCTCGGCCAGTGACGGCAGTTCGAGGAGCAGGCCGTCGCGCCCGTACGGGAGCACCTCCACCGTCACGCCCCCGTGAATGGCGACACCTCGACACCGGCCGCCGCCAGCGCCGCCCGCACCCGCCGGGCCAGGTCGACCGCGCCGGGGGTGTCACCGTGCAGGCACAGCGACTCGGCCCGCACCGGGACCGGCTCGCCGCCGGTGACCGCGTCCACCTCGCCCTCCGTGACGAGCCGCAGGGCCTGCGCGATCACCCGGTCCGGGTCGGTGAGCACCGCGCCCGGCTCGGTACGCGGCACCAGCGTGCCGCCGGCCGTGTACGCGCGGTCCGCGAACGCCTCCGGCACCGCCCGCAGCCCCGCCTCGCCGGCCAGCCGCAGCAGCGCCGAGCCCGGCGCGCCCAGCACGGCCAGGCCCGGGTCGTACGCCAGCACCGCCGTCACCACCGCGCCCGCCTGCCGCTCGTCGCGCCCGCACCGGTGGTAGAGCGCTCCATGCGGCTTGAGGTAGCCGACCCGCCCGCCGGCCACCCTGGCCAGCCCGTCCAGCGCGGCGAGCTGGTACAGCACCTCGTCGGTCAGCTCGCCGGGCGCGTAGTCCATCTCGCGGCGGCCGAACCCGGCCAGGTCGCGGTAGGACACCTGCGCCCCGATCGCCACCCCGCCGGCCACCGCCGCCGCGCACACCCGCCGCATCGTGGACGCGTCCCCGGCGTGGAAGCCGCACGCCACGTTCGCGCTGGTCACCACCGTGAGCAGGGCGTCGTCCTCGGTGAGCCGCCACTGCCCGAACCCCTCGCCCAGGTCGGCGTTCAGGTCGATCCGCACGCGTCCATTGTCAGTTATCTGAGGAGGCCGGCGAGGACATCCGACAGGGTGGCGATACCGGCGAAGCGGCCGTCCGGGTCGACGACCGCCGCCAGGTGGACGCGGGTGGCGCGCATCTGGCCGAGCAGCGTGGCCAGGGTCCGCTCCGGCGTGGTGCTGAGCAGCGGCCGCAGTCGCACCTTGTCGAGCGCGTCCAGCGCGTGCACGTACCCGCGCGGCGTCCCGTCCTCGTCCAGCACCGGGTACCGGAGGTGGCCGGTCTCCGCGACCAGCCGCTCCACGTCCGCCGCGGTGACCGTGGCCGGCGCCGTCGCCACCTCGCCGGCCGGCACCATCACCGCCGCCACGGTCCGGGACCGGAGCGCCAGCGCCTCCGACGCCCGCACGTGCTCGTCCTCGTCCAGCAGCCGGCCCTCCCGCGACACGGCCAGCACGCCGGGCAGGTCCTCGGCGGTGTACGCGGTGGCCAGCTCCTCCACCGGGGTGATCCTGGCCAGCCGCAGCGAGCCCCAGGACAGGCGGTTGAGCAGGTCCAGTGCCGGCCCGGTCAGCCAGGCGAAGCCGGCCAGCGGCGGTACCAGCCACAGCGCCGCCCGCTCCGGCGAGATCAGCGCCAGGTTCTTCGGCACCATCTCGCCCAGCACCATGTGCAGGGCGCTCACCAGCAGCAACGCGATCACCAGCGCGACGGGGTGGACCGCGCCGGCCGGCAGCCGGCCGTGGCCGAGGTCTTCGAGCAGGTGGGCGAGGGCGGGTTCGGCGACCGCGCCCAGGCCGAGCGAGGCCAGCGTGATGCCGAGCTGGGTGGCGGCCAGCATGGTGGAGGTGCTGGTCAGCGCCCCGAGTACCACCCGGCCGGCCCATAACCCGCCCGCCACCTGCTCCATCCGGGGCCGGCTCACCGAGGCGACCGCGAACTCCGCGCCGACGAAGTACGCGTTGACGGCGATGAGGACGGCGGCGACGCCGAGCGCGACGAGGTTCACGACAGCCCGTCCCCGTCCGGCGGCGGGGTGACCCGCACGGTGGCGATCCGGTGCCGGTCCATCGCGGTGACGGTCAGCGTCCAGCCGCCGACCCGCACCTGCTCGCCGACCGCCGGCAGGTGGCCGAGCCGGGCGAGCACCAGGCCGGCGAGCGTGTCGTACGGCCCCGCCGGCATCCTGAACCCGGTGCGCTCCTCCGCCGCGTCGGCGTTGAGCAGGCCGGGCAGTTCCTGGCTGTGCCGGTGGCTGTGCTGGTGACTGAGCAGCGGCCCGGCCGCCTCGGCCGGGTCGAACTCGTCGGCGAGGTCACCGACCAGTTCCTCGGCCAGGTCCTCGGTGGTGATGACCCCGGCGGTGCCGCTCCACTCGTCGATCACGACGGTGAACTCGGTACCCGACTCCTGCATCAGGTCCAGCACCGTGTCCAGATCGGCGGACTCCGGCACCAGCGACGCGTCGCGGCGGATCTCGGCCAGCGGCGTGGTGGCCCGGCGAGCGGCCGGCACGGCGAACGCGTCCACCACCGACGCCACCCCGACCACCGTGTCGGTGTCGGCGGCGAGCAGCGGGAACCGGGTGTGGCCGCTGGTACGGGCCGCCTCCAGCAGGTCGGCGACGGCCGCGCCGGCCGGCAGCGACACCAGGTCGGGGCGCGGCACCATCACCTCGCCGGCCGTCTTGTTCCCGAACCGGAGCGCGCGGTGCACGATGACCGCGACCTCCGGTTCCAGCGTGCCGGCCCTGGCCGAGTGGCGTACCAGGTACCGCAGCTCGTCGGCGGTGCGCGCGCCGGACAGCTCCTCGGCCGGCTCCAGGCCGAACGCCCTGATGATCGCGTTGGCCGCGTTGTTGCAGACGGCGATCACCGGCCGGAACGCCGCCGAGAACACCAGCTGCGCGGGCATCGCGAACCGGGCGGTGCCGAACGGGTTGGCGATGGCCGCGTTCTTCGGCACCAGCTCGCCGTACACCATCTGCACGGCGGTGGCGACCAGCAGCGCGAGCGGGACGCCGATGCCCTCGGCGACGCCGCTCGGCACGCCCGGTACCGCGTCCAGCGCCGGCCGGAACAGGCTGGCCAGCGCCGGCTCGGCGAGGAAACCGACGAGTAGCGTGGTCAGCGTGATCCCGAGCTGCGCCCCGGAGAGGTGGAAGGACAGCCGGCGCAGGGCCGCGAGGACGCGCCTGGCGGTGGGCTCGCCCGCCTCCGCGAGCTGCTCCACCCGGGCCCTGTCGATCGTGACGAGCGAGAACTCGGCCGCGACGAAGACGCCGTTGCCGGCGATGAGCACGACGACGGCGAGCAGGGCCAGGAACGTCTCGATGTCCCCCATCTTTGCAGCGCCGGCGTGACCACCCTGGGAGTGGACCTCGGGACGAGCGGGGTGAAGGCGCTGTCGCTGGACGCCTCCGGGCAGGTCGTGGGTCGGGGGAGTGCCGGGTACCCGGTCGCGGCGCCCCGTGCGGGCTGGGCGGAGACCGACCCGGAGGACTGGTGGCGGGCGGTCGTCGCGGCGGTGCGCACGGCGGTGGCCGGCCGCCGGGTGACGGCGATCGGGCTGTCCGGGCAGATGCACGGGGTGGTGCTCGCCTCGGCGGCGGGCGCGCCGCTGCGGCCGGCGCTGCTGTGGCCGGACCGGCGGGCGTCCCTGCGGCCGTACCGGGCGCTGCCGGCCGGGCTGCGGGAGCGGCTGGCGAACCCGCTGTTCCCCGGCATGGCCGGGCCGATGCTGTGCTGGCTGGCCCGGCACGAGCCGGCCGCGTACGGGCGGGCGCGCTGGGCGCTCGCGCCCAAGGACTGGCTGCGGATGCGGCTCACCGGGCGGGCGGCGGCCGAGCCGAGCGACGCCTCGGCGACGCTGCTGTACGACGTGCCCGCCGACGGCTGGGCGTACGGGGTGGTGGAGGCGCTCGGCCTGCGCGCCGACCTGCTGCCCGACCTGGTGCCGTCGGCGGCGGTGGCCGGCGCGCTGACCGGCGCCGCAGCCGCCGACCTGGGCCTGCTGCCCGGCATCCCGGTGGTGGCGGGCGCGGCGGACGCGGCCGCCGGCATCGTCGGCACCGGCCTGACCGATCCCGGCGAGGTGCAGCTCACCGTCGGCACCGGCGGCCAGCTGGTGACGCTGCTCGGGCCCGACCCCGCGCCCGACCCGGAGCTGCGCACGCACCGGTACCGGGCGGCGACCGGCCGCGGCTGGTACGCCCTCGCCGCCACCCTCAACGCCGGCCTGGCCCTGGACTGGGTACGCGACCTGCTCGGCCTGAGCTGGGCGGAGCTGTACGCGGCCGGTCCGGCCCGGCCGGGCGACCCGGTCTTCGTGCCGTACCTGGCCGGCGAGCGGACGCCGGTGATGGACGCCGGTGCGCGGGCCCACTGGGTGGACCTCGCTTCCGACCACGACAGGGCGGCGCTGGCCAGGGCGGCCGTGGAGGGGGTGTGTTTCGCGCTGGCCGACGCCCTCGAGGCGCTGCCGGCGTCGACCGGCCCGCTCAGGCTGGCCGGCGGCGGCAGCACCGATCCGGCGTTCCGGCAGGTGCTGGCCGACGTGCTCGGCCGGCCGCTGCGAGCGGTCGACGTGCCGGACGCGTCCGCCCGCGGCGCGGCCCTGCTGGCGACCCCCGTCCGCGCGCCGGCGCCGGAGCCGGTGCTGGTCGCGGAGCCGGCGGCCGACGTCTCCGCCCGCCGCGCCCGCTTCCGGAAGGTCGCCCAGAGCGCAAGTTGACACTTGCGAAAGCCGCTGCTTTCATAGGGAGCCTCACCATCTACCAGGGAGGTCCTCATGAGCGTTACCGTCGGGCACGTCGAGATCGTCGGCGACGCCGCCAAGCTCCAGAAGTTCTACGGCGAGCTGTTCGGCTGGGAGATCGACGCCGACAACGAGTGGAACTACGGGATGGCCATGCCGGGCGGCGCCACCATCGGTGTCGGGCCCAGCCAGGACGGCAGGCCGGCCAGCACGATCTACTTCGCCGTCGACGACCTGCAGGCCGCCCTCGACAAGGCCGGGAAGCTGGGCGGCAAGGCCGTGCAGCCGCCGACGCCGATCCCCGGGATGGGCAGCTTCGCCACCTTCGCCGACCCGGACGGCAACGTGATCGGCCTCTTCAAGTACGAGGCCCAGTGAACCCGGCAGACTGAGCACGTGGACGAAGCCCTGCAAGCGCTCGCCGAGCCCCGCCGCCGCGCCATCCTGCGGCTGGTGGCGGCCCAGGAGCTGCCGGCGGGGCAGATCGCCGAACACTTCGACGTCACCCGCCAGGCCGTCTCCCAGCACCTCCAGGTGCTGCAGGAGGCCGGCCTGGTGGCCGTCCGGAGGGCCGGCACCCGCCGGTACTACCGCGCGGATTTCACCCGCCTGGGTGAGCTCCGTTCCTTCCTCGACGAGATGTGGGCCGATAGCCTCGACCTCGCCCGCCGTCTCGCCGAGGAGGAGAGGGGGCTCGCCGAGGATGACGGAGCCCGCGCCGCCGGATGACCGCCGCGGTCCGATCACGGCGGTCGCCGAACCGGTACGCCGGGCGGTCACCGTCCGCACCGACCGGGACCACTGCTTCGACGCCTTCACCCGCCGGCTGGGCGAGTGGTGGCCGCTGGCCACCCACGCCCGCCGGCCGGGCCAGGTCGCGTCGGTGGTGTTCGAGCGGCGGGTCGGCGGGCAGGTGTACGAGACCTATGCCGACGGCGGCAGCTGCCCGTGGGGCGAGGTGATCGAGTGGCAGCCACCGGAGAAGTTCGCGATCACCTGGGACGTCGCCGCCGGGCCGGGCGGCCCCACCGAGGTGCACGTCGAGTTCCGCTCGCTCGGGCCGGCGCTGACCAGAGTGGAGCTGGAGCACCGGCACTGGGAGCGGCTGGCCGACGAGTCGGCGCGCCGTGAGGGCTACGACGGCCCGAGGGGCTGGACCGGCGTGCTGGCCCGCTACGTCGCGTACGCGGAGCGCACCGATCGCTGACACATATTTACAAAGACCGGCCGAACGGCGAAACTGCTTTCCGCACCAGTCGTCAGTGTTCGGCTCCGACCCCGGGGAGCGCGGCATGGCTTCATCCGTCCTTCGGCGACGTCTCTCCCTTCTCTGCGCCGTGCTCCTCGGCGGGGCCGTGCTGAGCGCCAGCTCGGCGGCGGCCGCCGCCCCCGCCGATCCCGGCGGTTCCGCCGGCCCCGGCGCCGAGGCGCCGCCGAACTGCGACACCGACGGCACCCAGCCCAAGAGCCAGCTGCGCGGGCTGTGGATCGCCTCGGTGGTCAACATCAACTGGCCGTCCAAGGCCGGCCTGCCGGCCGAGCAGCAGCGGGCCGACTACATCCACCTGCTCGACCAGGCCGTCTCGATGCGGATGAACGCGGTCTTCGTCCAGGTGCGGCCCACCGCCGACAGCTTCTACAACTCCCCGTACGAGCCCTGGTCGCAGTACCTGACCGGGGTGCAGGGCCAGGACCCCGGCTACGACGTGCTCGGCTTCCTCGTCGCCGAGGCGCACAAGCGCAACCTGGAGTTCCACGCCTGGTTCAACCCGTACCGGGTCAGCATGCAGGCCGATCCGAACCAGCTCGCCCCCACACACCCGGCGCGCCTGCATCCCGACTGGGTCCACGCCTACGGCGGCAAGCTCTACTACGACCCGGGCGTGCCCGCGGTCCGCGAGTTCGACGAGAAGGTCATCGAGGATGTCGTGCGCAAGTACGACATCGACGGCGTCCACTTCGACGACTACTTCTACCCGTACCCGGTCGGAACCGCGGACTTCCCCGACGACGCCACGTACGCCCAGTACGGGGCCGGGTACGCGAACAAGGCCGACTGGCGGCGCGACAACGTCAACCGGCTCGTCCGCGAACTGCACCAGCAGATCCACGCCATCAAGCCGTGGGTCAAGTTCGGCATCAGCCCGTTCGGCATCTGGCGCAACGCCGCCACCGACCCGCTCGGCTCCGAAACCAACGGCCTCCAGTCCTACGACGCGATCTACGCCGACACCCGCAGGTGGGTGAAGGAGGGCTGGGTCGACTACCTGGCGCCGCAGATCTACTGGAACATCGGCTTCCCCGCCGCCGCGTACGACAAGCTGGTGGCCTGGTGGTCCGACGTGGCCAGGGGCACCGGGGTGCCGATCTACGTCGGGCAGGCCGCGTACAAGATCGGCGCGGCCAGCCCGGCCGGGTGGCTGAACCCCGAGGAGATGCCCAACCACCTGGTGCTCAACCGGCAGTACCCGGAGATCGCCGGCGACATCTGGTACAACATCCAGTCCGTCATTGACAACCCGCTCGGCTTCCGCGACCGGCTCACCAGCGACTTCTACCGGCACCCGGCGCTGGTGCCGGTGATCGACCGGCTCGGCGGGCACGCGCCGCCGCCGACCGCGCAGCTGCCGGCCAGGGCGGGTGACGGCGGCGTGACGCTGCACTGGCTGAGGGCGGCCGGCAAGGCGACGTACTACGCGGTGTACCGGTTCGACGGTGTGGTGCCGCGGCCCGGCTGCGGGATGGCCGACGCCTCGCACCTGGTCGCCACCGTGCGCGGCACCCGGGACGCCGTCAATTCGTGGACGGACGAAACGGTACAGCCGGGGACGACGTACACCTACTATGTGACCGCGCTCGACCGGCTGCACCACGAGAGCCACCCGAGCAACCCGGTCGTGACGCGGACACACGCGAGCTAGCCAGGCTCGCCCTCGGTTTCGCCAGCCCCCGCTGGCCGGACGGTGGCAGGTGCCGCCCGGCCAGCGGGTTCTCCGCTGTCGCGGGTGGCCCACCGGGTCACCGGGCCGACCAGCAGGCCCAGCGCGGCGAAGCCGGCCGCCAGCGCGACCCAGCCCGGCCAGCCCCAGCCGATCGCCAGCGCGGTCACCAGGCCGGGGCCGAACGTGTCCCGGAACGAGTTGCCCAGCGCGTACACGCCCTGGTACGCGCCGAGGGCGTGGCTCGGGGCGAGGTCGTAGGACAGCCCCCAGCCGCCCGCCGACTGCCACAGCTCGCCCACGGTCAGCACCGCGCTGGCCAGCAGCAGGATGGCGATGGCCAGGCCGGTGGGGTGGAGGGCGGACAGCGGGTACAGGAGGCAGCTCAACGCCACCACCAGGCCGGCCCGGCGCAGCATCCGGCCGGCGCCGGCCACCGTGCGGGCGCCGCGGGCCAGCGGGACCTGGAGCAGGATCGTCAGCACGGTGTTGACCAGCAGCACGGCCGCGACCAGGGCGCGGGGCGCGGACGTGTGCCGGATGATCCACAGCGGGGCGGCCACGGTGAGTACCGAGGCGTGCATCGACAGCAGGCCGCTGAGCACGGTGACCGCCAGGAACGGGTAGTCACGCAGCGCCGACCGCCGGTCCCCACTCCGTGGCGGTGCCGCCGGCGCCTTCGGCACCCGTACCAGCAGGGCGGCCGCCACCAGGAACGACGCGGCGTTGCCGAACACCACCAGCAGGTACGCGGTGCGCGAGTCGAGCGCGAGCACCACGCCGGCGAGCAGCGCGCCCAGCGAGAAGGCGACGTTCTGGACCGCCCGCAGGTACGCCCGCACCCGCACCCGCTCGTCGGCCGGGACCGTCAGCGCGACCAGGGCGTTGCGGACCGCGTTCCCGCCGCGCTGGGCGAACTGGAAGGCGCAGGCGACCAGCAGGAACGACCAGAACGCGTGCACGGTCGCGTACGCCGCCATCACCAGGCCCTGGGCGACGGCCAGGGCGAGGGCGACCCCGCGGGCGCCGCGGCGGTCGGCCAGATGGCCGAGCGGCACGCCGCCGAGGAAGCCGACCAGGCCGGCGATCGACAGGCCCAGGCCGACCTGGCCGGCGGACAGCCCGACCGAGCGGGTGAGGAACACCACACTCGCGGTCGTCCACAGGCCCGTCCCGGTCGAGTCGACCAGCGTGTACGCGGCGAAGATCCGGGCCGGGCCGCGATCCGGGAGCAGTTGCGGCATGTCCAAACGTTAGCCAGCGGGCGGATACTGGCCCGGCCGGTTGAGGGGAGCATCACCATGGTGGACGACAGGGCGCAGCGCGTACGGCTGCCGGGGCTGAGCTCGCGGGCGTACGAACACCCCGCCGACCGGTCGGCGCTGGTGGCGCTGCGGAAGGTGCCCGGGTTCGCGCAGGTGCTCAAGGCCTTCGCCGGCATGGTCGGCGACCGGGCGCTGCGACTCCAGTTCCTGGCCAGCGGCGTGAAGGTCGGGGAGCGGCAGTTCGCCGGCGTGCACGGGCTGTTCACCGAGTCGGCCGAGATCCTCGGGCTGCCGGAGCGGCCCGAGCTGTACGTCACCCAGGCGCCGGTGCCGCAGGCGGCGTGCCTGGGCATGGAGACGCCGTTCGTCGTCGTGACCACCGGGCTGCTGGACCTCGTCGAGGACGAGGAACTGCGGTGGGTGCTGGGGCACGAACTGGGGCACGCGCTGTCGGGCCACGCGGTGTACCGGTCGATGCTGTACTACCTGTCCTCGATGGCGATCAACGCGGCCGGCCTGGCCGGGCTGCCGGTGCTCGCGGTCGTGACCGCCCTGCGGGAGTGGTACCGCAAGGCGGAGCTGTCCGCCGACCGGGCCGGACTGCTCGCCGGCCAGGACCCGGACGCGGCGATCCGGGCGCTGATGAAGCTGGCCGGCGGGGCGCGGCTGGACCAGATGGACCCGGAGGCGTTCCTGGCGCAGGCGGCCGAGTACGAGGCCGCCGGCGACGTCCGCGACGGGCTGCTCAAGCTGATGAACCAGCAGGCCATCACCCGCCCGTACCCGGTGGTGCGGGCCGGATCGCTGACCGCGTGGGTCGCCGAAGGGCACTACGCGCGGATCATCGGCGGCGAGTACCCGCGCACCGAGGAGGACCCGCTCGTCAAGCCCCTGGACGAGGTCAAGGCAGCGGCCAGGGAGTACAAGACCACGATCGAGAAGTCGACCGACCCGCTGTGGAAGTTCGTCCGCGGCGCCGCCGACGACGTCGGCCGGGCCGGCGGGACGGTGATCGACAAGCTGGACAAGTTCCGGCGCGGCCCCGAACAGTGAAATCGCCGACTTCTACACGAACCGTCCTGTGTTTTCGGCCCCGGCGATGCAAGATGAGAGCCATCATGACGGGTTCATCGCTGGCCGGGCAGCTGCTGGTCGCCACGCCGCACCTGTCCGACCCGCATTTCGACCGCACGGTCGTGCTGCTGCTGGGACACGGTCCGGACGGGGCGTACGGGGTAGTGCTCAACCGGCCCACCGAGGTCGCGGTCGACGCCGTCCTTCCCGGCTGGGAGGGCCTGGTGACCGGCCCCAAGACCCTCTTCGAGGGCGGCCCGGTGACCCCGGAGGCGGCGGTCTGCCTCGGCTACGCCCGCCCCGGCGCCGCCCCGGAGGGCTTCACCGCCATCGACGGCCGCATCGGCGTCCTCGACCTCTCCCGTGAACCCCTCGCCGTCGCCGACGACATCGAACACGTCCGCGTCTTCGCCGGCTACGCCGGCTGGGGCGCCGGCCAGCTCGAATCCGAACTCGAGGCCGGAGCCTGGTTCGTCTTCCACTCCCTCCCCTCCGACCCCTTCGCCAGCCGCCCCGAAGACCTCTGGCCCCTCGTCCTCAAACGCCAGGGCGGCCTCATCGCCGCCGTAGCCCTCTTCCCCGCCGACCCCGCCCTCAACTGACCCCGCCCCCAGCCTGTACACTCCTAACCCGTACCAAGGGGCTGTGGCGCAGCTGGTAGCGCACCACACTGGCAGTGTGGGGGTCAGGGGTTCGAGTCCCCTCAGCTCCACCAGGAGAACCCAAGATCCACCTCTCCCGGTGACGACAGCGGTTGACGACAACGGTCACTCCTCGCCCTCGAAGAGATCGTTCATGCCGTCGACCGCGTCCTGTCGCAGCTTCTGGATCACCTCGACGTAGATGTCCGCCGTGATCGACACCGACCTGTGCCCGCGGATCGTCATGAAGCCGCCGAGGTAGGTAGGCAGCCCGCCTCAGGTGTCCGGCTCTTGGCTTCGCTGGCCAGTTTGTACGGAGCCTGCGCTCAGGGTCGCGGTCTCCGCACGTGGATGAAGAAGGCTGCCTTCCTTGACAAGGTCTTCAACTTGTTCGACATGGAGCCTCGCCTTCAATACCAGCTGGAGCATGAGCAGATCGACGGTTCGGTCAGCTTCGACACCGATGATTACATAGTCGAAGCAAAATGGCACAAGAGTGTCATTGAGCGCCGAGATGTGGATGCCTTTGCGCAGGTCGTCGGGCGGAAGGTTCGCGATGCGCTCGGTATCTACGTCAGTGTCAATGGATTCTCTACTGGAGTCCTTCAGGAGTATCATGAAAGATCGTCATTCTTGGCCATAGATGGCCACGACCTAATCTGCGTTCTGGAGCAACGGGTACGCCTAGACGACCTCATCAAGCGCAAGAAGCGCCACGTCAACGAGACGGGTAGTTGTTACTACCCCGCCGCCAGGATGATTGCTGATTAGGTCCGCTGCACCAACGTGTCGTACGTCTCCTCGGTGCGCTCCGCCTCCACGCCAAGCTCAGTAACGAACGATGCCAGCTCATCCTGGACTGCGGCCGCCGACTCCTCCGCGCTCACCAACCGCTCTAGCTCCAGGAACGTGCCCACTCCATCCAGCTCGTCCACGCACACCGCGATCTCACCGAGCTTGCCACTACGACGGATCTTGGCCACTCGCACCGTTGGAGAGAAGCCCATACGTCGGATCGCCTGGTGCATTTCCTCGCGGTCGGCCAACTCAGTCTCGTACTCCAAGCACGATTGCGCGTTGAGCGTCGGCCGCTTGAGTGCGAAGAAGTGACGACCACCCACAGTCCGCAGGCGTACAAACGACACGCCAAGCTTGCTGTCGCCGAACTCCCAGCCCACCGGCGCGTACGCCTGGTCGTCCTGGTATACCGCCTCACCCAGCTCGACTCCGCGAGCCTTGAGCGCCAGCAGTAGCGCTTCGGTATCTGTTACTTGGTACTTCACTTCAATCTCGTGCACTGACGTCTCCGTGGCTAGGGTGAGGCGACGCACACTGGCAGGCGACCGGTAAACCTGCAAGGGGGCACGCAGGAGCCCTCCTCGAACTTGCTTCCAAGATCTGCCTGCCTTCTACGCTTGCAAGTCTCCGAGGGCTTCAGCTGTCGGTTCACGCTGCTGAGGCTGATGCGGTACTAGCCTCGACAACCGTCCCTTCAGTCGAGCGGATCCTGTCCGGTCCTGGGATGTCCCGATGGTGGCGTGGACCCGCGGGCGGGATGTCTCCGCGCCAGCCGCCGGTGGAAGGTCACCACACCGGCGTGTTGTGGTCCGGCCGTGCTCTGTCTCGCGGCGGATGTCGAGAACCCGGGTGCCGGTGCCGACTGTGTGGTGAGGACGGGAAGTTCGCGAGGCTGAGGAGCCGATCATGCGGAAGATCATCTACTGGGTGCACACCTCGGTCGACGGGTTCGTTGACGGGCCTGGCGGGGAGTTCGACTGGCCGGTGCTGGGACCGGAGCTGTGGGCGTATTCCGAGGCTCTCGACCGGCGGGTCGACACTCTGCTGTTCGGCCGGTCGGTGTGGGAGATGATGGTCGGGTTCTGGCCCAACGCCGAGGCGGTCTCCGCCGATCCGCACGTGCTGGCCTTCGCGCCGTTCTGGCGGGCCACCCCGAAGATCGTGTTCTCCCGCGACTATCCGGGCGACGAGTGGACCGAGCGCGTCATCGACGGCGACCTGCGGGCGGAGGTCAGCGCGCTCAAGGCACAGCCCGGCGCGGACCTGTTGCTGACCGGGGGAGCGAACCTCGCGGCCGCGTTGACCGACCTCGGCCTGATCGACGAGTACCACGTCGCCGTGCATCCCGTGGTCCTCGGGGGCGGCCGGAAGCTGTTCGGGGAGCCTGGGCAGCGCCTCAAACTGCGGTCGGTGGAATCGTGCCTGCTCGACGGTCAGGTCGTGGTGACCAGCTACCGGCTCGCGGTGTGAGCGTGTTCCCGGGGGATTTCGCGGGGCGGGTTGTGGCCGGTGGGTCCGGTTAGTCTTTGCTCGCCTGGATTCCGGGGGGAGGAACGCTGAGCTACCGATCGTATTCGGACCGCATGGTCAGGCTGGTGACGATCGCGCCGGTGGTGGTGCTGGTCGCCCTCGTCGGCACGCAACTGGCGCTGACGATGGCGTACACGTCCGGCGCGTCGCGCACGCTGTACGCGGTGCTGCTGATGGCGTACTGCCTGCCGGCCTGCATGCAGCACGCCTGGCACGCGGCGCACGGCCGCCGGCCGCCGGGCGGCGGCTGGACGCTGGCCGGCATGGCGGTGGCCGTCGCGGCCGGCATGCCGCTGGTCGGGTACGAGTGGGAGGCGGCCTTCGCGTACCTGCTCACCTCGACCGTGATCGTGCTGCGCCGGCCATGGTCGATCGTGGCCGGCGCCGCGGTGCTGGCCGGGGTGATGCTGGCCGACCTGTGGCTGGATCCGAAGCCGAACCCGCTGTGGATCGGCATCGTCGTGGTGGACCGTGCCGGCGCGGTCCTGGTGCTGTGCTGGCTGGCGGGCGCGCTGCGCGAGCTGCGGGCGGCGCGGGAGGAGCTGGCGACCCGGGCCGTACTCCGGGAACGGATCCGCATCGACGGCGAGCTGGCGCACACGGTCGGCGTGTCGCTGGCAGAGATCGCCGCGCGCGGCGCGGTGGCCGCCGACCTGGCCGGCACCGATCCGGCGGCGGCCGAGGCGGAGCTACGCACGCTGGTGGACGGCTCGCGCCGGACGGCGGCCGACGCGCGCCGGCTGATCCGTGGCTACCAGCGGGTGTCGCTGCGCGCGGAGCTGGACACCGCCGTGGCGCTGCTGACCGCGGCCGGAGTACCGGCCCGGCTGGTGGTCCCGCGCGACCTGCCCGCCGCTGACCCGACGCTGAGCGGCGCGCTCCGGTCGGCGCTGGACGGCCTGCTGCGCGGCGAGCCCGCCGCCGGCTGCCAGCTCACCGTGAACTGGGTGGAGGGTGAGCTGCGCCTGGAGGTCGAGGTGGACGGCGTGCCCGCGCCGGCGGCGCGGTGAGCGCCCTCACCGCCCTGGCCGGCCTGGCCGGCCTGGCCGGGTGGCACCGCCCACCCGGCATCGTCCGACGCGCCCTGCGGTGGCTGCTCGCGCTGCACGTGACGTTGCTGGCGCTGGCGCCGCTCCTGGTCGTGACCGGGGCCGTCCGCCCGCACACCGCGGCACAGATCACCTTCGCCGTGGCCGCTGGCGTGGCGATCGCCGTCCTGCACCTGCGGCACGTGGCGGCCGGGGTACGTGGCGGGCACCCGGCGGGCTGGCGGTGGACGCTGGCGGCACAGGCGGTGCTGGCCTTCCTGCCGGTGCCGTGGCTGGGCGCCGACTGGGCCAGTACCAGCATCACGCTGGCGGCCTCCGCGATGCTGCTGCTGCCCCGGCGGTGGGGCCTCGCGGTCGGCTTCGGCGTGCCGTTCCTGCTGTCCGGCGGGGCGTACGCGTACCAGTACCACCAGCAGTTCTCCACGTGGACCCTGGTCATGGAGCTGGTGTACCTCGCGATCACGTGGCCGGTTTTCAGCTTCGCGCTCTACGGCACGGTGCGGCTGGTCCGGCTGGTGGACGAGCTGTACCGGACCCGCGCCGAGCTGGCCGCGGCCGCGGTGGACCGGGAGCGGGTACGGGTGTCGCGGGACCTGCACGACCTGCTCGGGCACAGCCTGTCGGCCATCTCCCTCAAGGGCGACCTGGCGGTCCGGCTGCTGCGGCGCGACCCGGCCGCGGCACGCGCGGAGATCACCGGCCTCACCGAGCTCGCCCGCGCGGCCCGGCGTGACGTCAGCGCGGTCACCCACGGCGACCACCGGGTGGACCTGCCGGGCGAGATCGCCGCCGCCGAGGCGCTGCTGGCGGCCGCCGGCGTTCGTACCCGGTTCGACGTCGCCGGCCTCGACCCCGACCTGCCTGATCCGGTACGGCGGGTGCTGGCCTGGGCGGTCCGGGAGGGCGTCACCAACCTGCTCAGGCACAGCGAGGCCGAGACCTGCACGATCAGCCTGGCCCGGGCCGACGGCACGGTGTCGATGGAGATGACCAACGACGGGGTGCGGGAGCCGGTGCCCGGTACCGGCTCCGGCCTCGCCGGACTGGCCGACCGGGCCCGCGACGCCGGCGGCTCGGCCACGGCGGCGCCGACCGGTGACGGCCGGTTCCGCCTCCGGCTGGACCTGCCGGGCTCGTGACCGGTCAGGAGGCGGTGGGTCGCGGGCGTACCGGCGCGCGGCCCGGCACCGGCGCGTGCCCGGCGTAGGTGGAGTCCAGCACGCCCTCGCCGCCGGTCAACGCCGGCAGCCGGCGTTGCAGGTCGGCGACGCGGGCGGCGGGCAGTACCGCCTCGACGGTGACGCCGTCGCCGTCCGGGACCTGCGCCGCCAGCATCGCCGCGAGCCTGCCGAGGGCGCTGACCAGCGGGCCGAGCGCGGTGGTGGGCACGTCCACGCGGACCCGCGCCATCGGCTCGCACACGGTCGTGCCGGCCGCGTCCAGCGCCTGCCGGACCACGACGGGGGTGAGCTTGCGGAAGTCTGCCGCTCCAGCGCGAGCGAGTCGGTCTGGGTGGTGCCGTCGTCCACCCTGCCGACGGTGTCGATGACGCCGGTCGCGTGCAGTAGCCGCTCCGACAGGGTCGTCTTACCGGCGTCGACGTGCGCCAGGATGCCGAGATTGAGAATGCGCCGTGCCAAGCGTCGTGCCCTTCGAATCGACCGGCAGGTGTCCGGGAGAGACCGACGTGGCGCGCATTCCTGCTCCTCGCGGTAGGTGGGCTGGTCAGGTGGAGCGAAGCGGCCGGAGCCGGCCGCCCGCAACCCAGTTGCGGAGCGGCCGGCGTCTCGGGTTCAGCCGTCCGCCGCCGCCGTACGGGTCCGGACCAGCCGGAGCAGCAGCACGACCACCATCACCGCCACGCCGAAGATGCCGACCGCGTGGAAGCCGGCGATGAAGGCGTTCTGGACGTGGTGCAGCAGGACGGGGTCGTGCCGGGCGCCGGCCTGCCGGAAGCCGTCGACCCAGGAGCCGTGGGCGTGCCCGGTGCTGGCGGCCAGCTTCGAGCGGTAGACGACGGTGCCGATGCTGCCGAGGACCACCAGGCCGGTCGCGATGCCGATCTCGTTGGCCGTCTGGGTGAGGGACGCCGCCGAGCCGGCCCGTTCCGCCGGCGCGTGCGAGATGACGTCGTTCATCAGGTACGGGAAGGCCGCCCCGATGCCGGCCGTGGTCAGCGCGCCGCCGGCGATCGCGGTGACGATCCCGTACCGCCCCTGCGGGAGCAGGGCGTACGACACGAAACCCGCGGTCATCAGCAGCAGGCCGCACAGCACGACGCGCGAGGGCGCGACGCGCCGGCCCAGCCAGGGACCGAGGTTCGACGCCACGATCATCGCCAGCATCGCCGGCACCAGCGCCAGCGCCGCCCGCAGCGGCGACAGCCCGCGCACGGACTGGAGGTAGAACGCCGCGAAGATGGACGTGCCGCCCATCAGCACGGCGGTGAGGAACAGCACCCACATCACCCTGGCCACGCCGGGCCGGCGTAGCAGTGACAGGTCGACCAGCGGGTCGTCGAGCGCGCGCTGGCGGCGGACGAACGCCACGCCGAGCGCGAGCCCCGCCGCCGCGGCCACGAACGGCCGCCACGACCAGCCGCCGTTCACGACCATCTTGAGGGCGGCGACCACCAGCAGGATCGATGCCAGGCAGAGGCCGGCGCCGGGCAGGTCCAGCCGCCCGGCGGCGGGCGCGCGGAACTCCGGCAGCAGGCGCGGCCCCGCGACGAGGGTCAGCAGCATCACCGGCACGCCGAGCAGGAACACCGAGCCCCACCACCAGTACTCGAGCATCACCCCGCCGATCAGCGGTGCGATGGTCATTCCGGTGAGGAAGCAGGTCATGTACACGCCCATCGCCGAGACCCGGCGCTTCGGGTCCGGGTAGATCACCCCGATGAGCGCCATCGAGGCCGGCATGATCGCGGCGCCGGCGACGCCCATCACCGCCCGGGTCACGATGATCATCCACGGCGCGGTGGCGAACGCGGCGGCCGCCGAGGCGGCCGCGAACACCGCCGAGCAGATCACGATCAGTCGACGCCGGCCGATCCGGTCGCCGATCGCGCCCATCGTGATCATGGTGCCGCCGACCATGAAGCCGTAGATGTCGTTCATCCAGAGCAGCTCGGTCGGCGACGGGCGCAGGTCCGCGGCCATTCTGGGCAGCGCGACCGCCAGCACGCTGATGTCGATCGCGATCAGCAACGACGGCAGCGACAGGAGCGCCAGGGCCAACCGCGGGTCGCGGGTACGGGCGCGCGTCGCGCCGGCCGTCATCGTGGCCGCGGTCATGCCGGCTCTCCCGTCCGGGACGGGAACAGCTCGGAAACGATCTTGCGCATGAAAGCTCCTCCTCGGGGTCCGGCCTCAGGAGCGGACCCGGTAGGTGATGTGGGTGACGAGGGAGGCGCTCCGGGCCGAGGCGATCTCCATGGCCAGCGCGGGCACGCCCTCGAAGAGGCGCTCGCCGGCGCCGAGCGTCATCGGGAGGACGTGGGTGCGCAGCTCATCGATCGAGCCGGCGCGCAGGTACTGGTTGACCGTTGCCGCGCCGCCCGCGATCGCCACGTCACGGTCGCCAGCGGCCTCGCGCGCCCCGGCGAGCGCCGCCTCGATGCCGTCGGTGACGAACGTGAAGGTGGTGCCGCCGCGCATGGTCAGCGGCTCGCGCGGGTGGTGGGTCAGCACGAACACCGGCGCGTGGTACGGGGGCTCCTCGCCCCACCAGCCCGTCCAGTCCACGTCCCACTCGCCGCGGACCGGCCCGAACATGTTGCGGCCCATGACGTACGCGCCCGCCGAGGTGATCAGGTCGATCTCGGCCTTGTTCTCGTCGGGCGTGTCGAACATCCAGCCGAACATGCGCTCCGTCGGGGCGTCGCCGAACGGCTTGTCCCGGGTCTGACCGCGACCGGCGACATACCCGTCGGCGGTGACCGCCAGGTCGCAGACGACCTTGCTCATGACGTCCTCCAGGTGACTTCGCAGCAGTACGTGGTCACTGTGGCGGTCCGGGCCGGCTGGCCGGCAGATACGCATGTGGTCAGCCGGCCCTGATGAACGTCATCGGCCGGCTGGTGACAGGCGCATCTACACCCCCGCGGACCAGGGCGCGGATACTGGAGGGGTGATCAAGGTGCTGATCGCCGAGGACATGCACATGATCCGCGGCGCTCTGGTGGCGCTGCTCGCGCTGGAGGACGACATGACGGTCGTCGCGGAGCTCGACCGCGGCGACCACATCGTCGCCACGGCCGTGCGGACCCGCCCGGACGTCGCCGTCGTGGACATCGACCTGCCCGGCACGGACGGCCTGACCGCCGCCGAGGAGCTGCACCGGCAGCTGCCCGAGTGCCGGACGCTGGTGCTGACCGGGCTGAGCCAGCCGGGCAACCTGCTGCGGGCGCTGAAGGCCCACGTCCGCGGGTTCATCGTCAAGGACGCGCCGGCCGAGAACCTGGCCGACGGCATCCGGCGCGTGTACGGCGGAGAACGGGTGATCGACGTCGACCTGGTCGCCGCCGCGCTGGAGACCGGGGCCAGCCCGCTGACCGCCCGCGAGGCGGACGTGCTGCGCGCCGCCGAGAGCGGGCTGCCCACCGATCAGATCGCGAGCACGCTGTCGCTGTCCCAGGCGACCGTGCGCAACTACCTGTCCAACGCCATCAGCAAGGTCGGCGCCCACAACCGCATCGACGCGATCCGGATCTCGCGCAACGCCGGCTGGCTCTGACCGGACCGGCACACCTGGTCAGCAGCTCGCCGGGGCGTGCAGGGTGGCGGCCTCGCTCAGGTAGCGCCGCCCGCCGTCGGGATCGCCGGACCGCGCGGTGGCGTCGCCGAGGGCGGTCAGCGCGCGGGCCAGCGCGGGCCGGGCCCCGGTGGGGCGGAGCCGGTCGACGGCCCGCTGGGCCAGTTCGGCGGCCTTCGCCGGGTCGCCGCCGGAGAGGTGGGCGGCGGACAGCCGGCTGAGGGCCTCGTACTCGATCAGGTGGTACCCGGTGGCGCGGGCCAGCGCGAGGGCCTCCTCGCCGCGGCTGATCGCCGCCGCCGGATCGCCGAGGTGAGCCAGCGCGCCGGCCAGCCCCAGCAGCGCCTCCGCCCGGGTTCCGCGGTCGCCGGTCTCGCGCGCCATGTCCAGCGCCTGCTGGTGGAGGTCGGCGGCCATCCGGTGGGTGCCGCCGGCCTGGTGGGCGATGGCAAGCGCGTTCACGTTGCGGCTGTGGCTCCGGCGGTGCCCCAGGTCCCCGCTGAGGGCGACCGCCGACTCCGCGAACTGCCGGGCCTCGGCACTGCTGCCCACCTCCGCGTGCACACGGGCCACCACGCCCAGCGTGTACGCCTTGTACACCCGGAAGCCGCCGAGCCGTTGCAGGTCGAGTGCGGCATGGAGGTCGGCGAGCGCAGCCGCGGTGTCGCCCCGCGCCAGCCGCGTCCTGCCGAGTTCGCCGAGCACGGCGCCCTGGTAGGCCTGGTCGCCGAGGTCGCGGTAGAGCGAGAGGGCCCTGATCAGGTGGTCCTCGGCGTCGGCGAGCCGGCCGAGGCCGAGGTAGACGTCGCCGAGGTTGCCGAGCGTCGCGGCGTACCCGTTGCGGTCGGTGCCGGCGAACAACGCCATGGCCTGCCGCAGGTGCCGCTCGGCCGCCAGCAGGCTGCCGAGGTCGAGGGCCTCGGTGTAGCCGAGAACGTTGAGCAGGCTGGCCTCGCCGGCTACCCACCCGCCGCGCCTGGCGTGACCGATGCCCTCGGCCAGGTGGTTGATCGCCTCGGCGGAGCGGCTCTGCCGCGTGCGCAGCATACCCAGACTGAGGGAGGCGGCGGCCTGCGCTCGCGGGTCGCCGTCCGAGCTGGCGGCCCGCGCTCCGGCCTCCGCGGTCGCCTGCCACTCCGTCAGCTTCTCCCCCAGGTGGAAGTACATGCGGAGGGAGTCCGCCAGGTGCCAGGCCACCGGCCTGGGGCCGTGATCGGCGGCATGGCCGGCGACGAGCGTGAGGTTGTGGTGCTCGGCGTCCAGCCAGGCCCTGGCGTCGTCGGCGGCGGCGAACGCGGCGGTGGCCGGCGTACCGGCGGGCATCGGCAGCCGCAGCTTGTGCGGGTACAACACGGCGGCCGCGGCGTCCACATGAGACAGGTAGTGGCCGAACAGCCGCTCCAGCGCGGCCCGCCGGTCCTCCCCGGTGTCCTCGTCGCGGGCGCGCTCGGCGGCGTAGGAGCGGAGCAGGTCGTGGAAGGTGTACCGGCCGGGCCGGCGCCGCTCGAGCAGGGAGGCCGCGGCCAGCCGGTCGAGGGAGGACTCCACCCGCACCGCCGGGTCTCCGGCCAGCGCGGCGGCGGCCGCCAGGTCGACGTCCAGGCCCGGGGTGAGTCCCAGCAGCCGGAACAGCCGGCGCTCCGGCTCCGGCAGGGCGGTGTAGGACAGGTCGAAGGCCGCCCGCACGGCCGCCTGCCGGTCGCCCTCGACCTGGAGCGCGGCCAGCCGGCCCCTGGCGATCGCCGCACTGTGCTCGGCGATGCTCGCGTGGGCGTGCCCGGCGAAGGTGGCCGCCGCGATCCGCAGTGCGAGCGGCAGGTCGGCGCACCGGTCGGCCAGCTCGTCGAGCGCGTCCGGCTCGGCGGCGAGCGCCGCCGGGTCGACCAGCCGGCCGAGCAGGGCCACCGCCTCGCCGCGGGACAGCACGTCCAGCGGGATCCGGCGGGCGCCGTCCCGGGCCACCAGGCCGCTGAGCCGGTCACGGCTGGTGACCAGCACCACGCTGGGGCCGCCCGGCAGCAGCGCGCGCAGCTGGTCGGGATGGGCGGCGTTGTCGAGGATGACCAGGGCGGGCTTGTCGGCCAGCAGCGTCCGGTACAGGCCGGCGGCCTCCTCCTCGTCGCCGGGAATGTCGTCGCCCGGCACGCCGAGGGAGCGCAGCAGGCGGCTCAGCGCCTCCGCCGGCTGGACCGCCGGCTGCGGCGCGTAGCCGTTGAGGTTGAGGAAGAGCTGACCACCGGGGAACCGGTCCGCGACACGGTGGGCCCAGTGCACGGCGAGGGCCGACTTGCCGACCCCCGCCATCCCGGTGAGCGTGACCACGACGCCGGCCGGCTCGGACAGCAGCCCGTCGAGCAGGTCGAGCGCGGTGTCGCGGCCGGTGAACCCGGACACGTCCGGCGGCAGCTGGCGCGGCACCGGCTGCCGTGGCGACGGCCGGCGCAGGGTGAGGCTGCCGTCGCCGGCGAGGACGAGCCGGTGCAGCGCCTGGAGCTGCGGGCCCGGCTCCACACCCAGCTCGGCGGCGAGCAGCTTGTACGCGAACTGGTACGCCTCCAGCGCCTCGCCGCGCCGCCCGGACCGGTACAGCGCCAGCATGAGCTGGCCCCAGAGCCGTTCCCGCAGCGGATGGGTCTCGGTGAGGGCGCGCAGCTCGGCGGGGAGCATCGGGTGGTGCCCGAGCGCGAGCCTGGCGTCCATCCAGTCCTCGACGGCGGCCAGCCGCAGCTCCTCCAGCCGCGTCACCTCCGGGGCGAGGAACTCCGGCACGGTCGTGCCCTCCAGTACCCGCCCGCGCCACAGCCCGACCGCCCTGGCCAGCAGCTGCTCGGCGCCGCCGGGATCGCCGGACTCCGCCGCCGACCGCCCGTCGGCGGCCAGCCGGGCGAAGTCCGCCGCGTCGACCTCGTCGGGTCCGGCGGCCAGCAGGTATCCGTGCCCGGCCGTGCGGATCCGGTCCCGTCCCGGCAGCGGCGGGGTGTCGAGGAGCCGGCGCAGGTCAGCGACGTAGGAGTGCAGGTTGGCCATGACCGAGGCCGGCGCCCCGCCCGCCCAGAGCGCGTCCACGATGGTGTCGGTCGACACCGCCTCGTTGGCCCGCACCAGCAGGATGCCGAGCAGCGCGCGTTCCTTGCGTCGGGGGACGGCGATCCGTTCCCCCCGCTCGCCGCGGACCTCGAGTGGCCCGAGAACACCGAACCTCATTACGCCCCCGTCCTCCCGATCCCACACGCGGCCGTGTGGCCGGTGAGTGGTGCCTCAGGCTAGAACTCGGCGGATACCGACGAAAGGTGATTTGCATGGCTGTGTTCAGGCGAGCGGGGTGGCGCCCGGCGGGCGGCCGCGTCCTGGCGGTCGTCGCGGTGCTGGCCTCGCTGGCCGCGGTGCGGGCGGTGCGGGCAGCGCCGCCGGCGGTCGCGGCCGGCGCGGTGACCGTCTGGGTCCAGGACGGCAGCGACCGGCCGTTCACGTCGAGCACGCCGCCGCCGGGCGCGGCCGGTTCGGTCGCGCTGTACGCGGCCCGCGACGACACCGAGGCCGCGCAGATCCTGGTCCGGTCGCCGGCCGCGGTGTCGAACGTGTCGGTGGTCACCGGCGCGCTCGCCGCGGCCGACGGCTCGACGATCCCGGCCACCGACGTCACGGTCCGCCGCGAGTACAACCACCCGAACATCAGCAAGCTCGGAGCGGTGGAGAACCCGCCGGACGGCGGCAGCGCCTACTACGACGCGCTCATCGACGACTCCCCGGTGACGCTCGCGGCGGACAGCACGCTGGCGTACTTCTACCAGGTCACCGTCCCGACCGGCCAGGCGCCGGGGGTGTACTCCGGCACCGCCGCGGTGACCGGTGACGGGATCAGCGCCACCGTCCCGGTGACGGTGACCGTGTACGACGTCACGATCCCGCCGGCGAACCAGTCGACGTTCAAGATGAACAACTGGTTCACCTCGGTGGGCTGGGACTACACCGGGACGCCGCAGGCCATCCCGTTGCAGTACGGCGTGCGGGCCTACGACGCGAACTGGTGGAAGGTCATCGGCACCATCGCCGCCGACGCGGCCAGGCACCGCGACAACGTGATCTACGCGGACTTCCAGGCCCTGCTCATCCCCGGCACCACGGTCGACGCCTCGGGGCACTACACGTTCGACTGGACCACCTTCGACCGGTTCGTGCAGGTCTTCGTCGACGCGGGCGCGATGCAGTACCTGTACACCCCGACCCTGATCGAACCCAACCCGGACCCCAAGATCGGCAGGAACTCGCCGGTGCTGGACACGCTCGTCCCCGCCAGCGGCACGAGCGGGCCGGTGCGGCACGCGTACTGCCCGCCGAACAGCGGGGCCACCGCCGGCTGCCCGGACACCAACGCCTACCTGGACCAGGTCCTCCCCGCCCTGAAGGCGCACCTGGACACGATGGGCTGGACGGACCGGTTCTACCTGAGCGCGCTGGACGAGCCGACCACCCAGGCCGAGGCGGACGCGGCGAACTGGCTCTACCGGAAGTACGCGGGCTACTTCCCGCACCCGCACACCAACGAGGCGCACGTCGGCGTCTTCGCCGGCGACGAGGACGCGCTGACCACCGTCACCCCGGTGACCGCGGTGCAGGACCACGGCAACCTGGTCGGTGGTTACGACCACGACAAGGCGCACTACCAGAGCCTGCGGCTGGCCGGGAAGGACCTGTGGCTCTACACCGCCATCGTCCCGCAGGGCGACTACATGAACCGGTTCATCAGCAACCACCTCGACGCCACCCGCCTGCTGCCGTGGCTGGCGTGGAAGACCGGCGCCGACGGGTACCTGCACTGGGGCTGGAACTACTGGGTGAACGGGCCGGACGGCGCGGGCGCGTACTCCGCCGCCGACACGTTCGACAGCACCCAGGACGGCGACGCCTGGCTGGTCCGGCCGGACAAGGCGCACTACGGCGTGTACGACAGCCTGCGCAGCGAGGCGCAGACCAGTGGCCTGCAGGACTACGAGCTGCTGAACATCCTCAGGGCGACGAAGCCGGTGGCGGCGCAGGCGATCACCGACAGCCTCATCATCGACCTCACCCACTGGGACCGGTCCGGGGCGGACGTGGAGGCGCGGCACAAGCAGATCCTGGACGACATCGCCGCCGGCGGGCCGGACGCGGCGTTCCCGTTCAGCGACGGCTTCGCCGACGAGCACAACTGGCGGCACGCCGGCGGGACCTGGTCGGTGTCCGGCGGCCAGTACACGCAGTCCGACGCGTCGGCGAACTGGGGGGTCACGTCGGCCGTGGAGGGCCGGGCCTACGGCGACTTCGCGGCGGCCGTCGACGTGACCATCACCGGCGTGAACTCCAACGGCGGGAACACCAACTGGGCCGGCATGGTGGTCCGGAGCATGGACGGCACCGACATGGACACCGGCTACCTGGTCGCCCTGCGCGACAACGGCCAGGTCTTCGTCGTCCGCGGTGGCGCCCCGCTCGGCGCCGCCCCCGTGCCGGGGTACGTCGCCGGCCGCCCCACCCACCTGCGGGTGGTGGCCCGCGGCCCGGTGCTCACCGTGTACGCGGGCAGCAGCCCCAACCCGCTGCTCACCGTGACCGACGGCGCGTACCGGGTCGGGGACGTCGCGCTGGTCACCGGGGCGGCCAGCGCCCGGTTCGCCACCATGCGGATCAATCCGATGACCAACCCCGTCGAGGGCGCCACGGTCACCGCGTCCAGCTCCTACGAGGCCGACGGCTGGGCGGCGAACGCGGCCGTCGACGGGCAGCGCACGTCCGGCGGCGGCTCGATGGGCTGGAGCTCGGCCGGCGACATGACGACCAACCACACCGAGTGGGTGCAGCTCGACCTGGGCGCGGCCCGGCCGATCGGCCGCGTCGACCTGTACCCGCGCGACGACGGCGGCAACATCGGGGCGGGCTTCCCCGTCGACTTCAGCATCGAGACCTCCGCCGACGGCTCGACGTGGCAGGCCGTGGCCACCCGGACCGGCTACCCGCGGCCGGGGGACGCGGTGCGGACCTTCCCGTTCCCCGCCACCGTCGCCCGCTACGTCAGGGTGACCGGCACGAACCTGAGCACCGACCAGTTCGGCCATTACCACATGCAGTTCGCCGAGATCGAGACCGCCGGCGGCGACCTGGCGGCCGGCCGGCCGGTGAGCGCGTCCAGCTCGGTCGAGTACGCGAACGAGAGCTGGTTGCGCACCGACGCCACCGACGGAGTCCACCACAGCGACCTGTGGTACTCGATGGGCTGGAGCAGCCTCGGCGCCAGCACCCAGCACACCGAGTGGGTCCAGGTCGACCTGGGCGGCCCGACCCTGTTCGACACGGTGGACCTGTACCCGCGCGACGACGGGGCCGACACCGGCGCCGGCTTCCCGGTCGACTTCACGATCCAGGCCTCGACCGACGGCTCGGCGTGGCAGACCGTGGCCACCCAGGCCGGCTACCCGAGACCCGACGCGGGCGCGCGGGCGTTCACCTTCGCGCCGACCATCGCACGGTACGTGCGGGTCACCGGCGCGAAGCTGAGCACCGAGCCGAGCGGCTCCCTGTTCATGATGCAGCTCGCCGAGCTGGAGGTGCGATGACGGCCTGACCTTCCGCCATTCCCTTCAGACCGCCACCGGCCGCCATGCGGCCGGTGGCGGCTTGTTGCCCGCTGGCCGGGCCCCACACACGTCCGTATGCCGACTGTGGAGGTCCGGGTGCCAACCTCCTGGCGGACAAGCGAGAAGAGGGAGCGGACATGCGGATACGGGTGGTCGCGGCGGTCGTCGTCGCGGCGCTGGGCGCGGCACTGGCCAGCCCGGCACTCGGCGTGGCTGGCCCCGCCGCCACGGCCGCGGACCGGGCGGGACGCACCGGACACCGGGTCGAGATCCCCGGCGCGCGGACGCCGACCGGCCAGCTCTATGCCAACCCGGACGGCACCTACACGCTGGAGGAGCGCGCCGAGCCGGTGCGTGCCCGGCGGGGGGTCCGGTGGGTGCCGGTGGACACCAGGCTGCGGGCCGGCGCGGGCGGGGTGGTGCCGGCCGCGGTCACCCTCCCGCTGCGCTTCTCGGCCGGCGGCACCGGACCGCTGGTGCGGCTGGGCGGCCCGGACCGGTACTTGGAGCTGACCTGGCCCGGCCGGCTGCCGGCGCCGTCGCTGGCCGGCGACACCGCCACCTACGCGGACGTGCTGCCGGGCGTGGACCTGCGGCTGCGCGCCGAACCGCGGGGCTACTCCGAGGTGCTGGTCGTGAAGACCCGCGCCGCCGCCACCAACCCGGCGCTGGCCAGGGTGGACTTCGGGCTCGGCAGCCACGGGCTGGCCGTCCTGGCCGCGGCCGACCAGAGCCTGACCGCCGTGGACGCGGCCGGCCGGGTGCTGTTCCGGTCCCCGCCGCCGCGGATGTGGGACGCGGGCGACACCGCCGCGCCCGCCCGCGCACCCGACGCCGGGCCGGTCGCCGGACGGGGGTCGGCGACCGGCCCAGCGGGCGGGCCTGCCGCCGGCCCCCGCACGGCGACCGGCCGGGTCGCGGTCGCCGGCCGTACCCTGTCGGTCCTGCCCGACCCGGCGTTCCTCGCCGATCCGGGCACCCGCTACCCGGTGTCGGTCGACCCGGACTGGTCGGCCGGGCTGAACGGCTGGGCCGAGGTCTACCAGCAGTACCCCACCCAGTCGTACTGGGGCGGCGACGGCGACGCCGTCGCCAAGGTCGGGTACAACGACTGGTCCGGGTCGGTCACGGTCCGGTCGTACTTCCAGTTCGACCTCGCCAGGCTCGCCGGCGCCGACGTGATCTCCGCCGAGTTCAACGACCGGGAGAACTGGTCGTGGTCCTGCACGGCCAGGGAGGTCGACGCGTACGAGGCCGGCCCTGTCCACCAGGGCACGCTCACCTGGAACAACCAGCCGGCGCTCACCCAGATCGGCAGCCAGACCGTCGCCCACGGCTACGCCGGCTGCCCGGCCGGCTACGTCGGGTTCGACGCGACCAAGCCGGTCCGGGACGGGCTCGCCGCCGGAGGCGGCCAGCTCGCCACGATCATGCTGCGCGCCGCCAACGAGGCCGACGACCTCGCCTGGAAGAAGTTCGACACCAACCCCACGCTGATCGTCACCTTCGACACCCCGCCCACCGTCCCCACCGCGCCCGCCACCGACGGGCTCGCCTGCACCCCCGGCAGCCCCGGTTACCTCGCCGACACCGCGCCGGTGCTGCACGTCACCGCCGCCGACCCGGACGGCGGCCAGGTCGCCGCGCACTTCCAGTGGACGCTGCCGGACGGCACGACCGGCGAGGCGACCACCGCCTACCAGCAGTCCGGCACCTCGTTCGCCGTGCCGGTACCGGCCGGGACCTACGGCGACGGCGCGACGATCTCCTGGCGGGCGCAGACCCTGGACGGCCGCGACGCCAGCGGTTGGACGGACCCGTGCGCGGCCGTGGTCGACGTGACCGCGCCGGCCCAGCGGCCGGACGTCAGCTCCACCGACTTCCCGCCGGCCGGCACCGGCCTGCCCGCCGGCCACCCCGGCACGTTCACCTTCGGCGCGGCCGGCGTCGCCGACGTCGCCGGCTACCGGTACGGCCTGACCAGCCCGCCGTCCACCGCCGTCGCGGCCGCCGGTCTCGGCGGCCCGGCCACCGTCCAGGTGACACCGACCCAGTCAGGACCTGCCTCGCTCTACGTCAGGAGCGTGGACCGCGCCGGCAACCTCGGCCCGATCACCCGCTACGACTTCTTCGTGGGAGTGGCTTCATGACCGCCCTCGTCCGCCGCCAGCGCCGCGCGCTGCTCACCGCCCTGCTCACCGCCGGACTCGTCGCCGGCGGCGTCCAGGCCGTCGCGATGCCGGCCGCGTCGGCGACGCCGGCCGCGAAACCGCCGCGGGTCCAGGCCGAGCACCCGGCGAAGACCCGGAAGGTGCCGGTCGCCGCCCGCGCGCGGGACCACACGGCCGCGGCGTCCGCGCCCCGGCTCGCTCCGCCGACCTGGCCCTCGGGTACCGCCGACACCGCGCTGACGAAGTCCGGGAAGCCGGTCGCCGGGCGGGTCCGGGCCGGTGACCTGCCCGTCTGGCTGGCCGTCCCGGCTGCCAGGGAAAGGGCGGCGACCCAGCCGCCAGCCGAGCCGCCGGCCACGGCCAGGGTGCGGGTCTGGGACCGCGGCAGCACCGCGCGGCTCGGCGTCCGCGGCCTGGTCGTCGCGGTCCGCCGCACCGACGGCGGCCGGTCCGCCGCGCCGCTCACCCTCACCGTCGACACCAGGGCGTTCCGCGACGCCTACGGTGGCGACTGGGCGCAGCGGCTGCGCTTCGTGAAGCTCCCGGCCTGCGCGGCGACCAACCCGGACAGGTCGTCGTGCCGTCGTGGCGAGCCGCTGCCGACCCCACTGGACCGGGCCGGCAGCCGGCTCGCCACCGACGTGTCGGCGGGACCGGCCGACACCCTGTACGCGCTGGACGACGCGCCGTCCGGCGGCACCGGCGACTACACGGCCACCACCCTGTCCGAGGCCGGCTCCTGGGCGGTGTCCACCCAGAGCGGCGACTTCACCTGGTCCTACCCGATGCGGACGCCACCGGTCCCCGGCGGGCTCCAGCCCTACCTCACCGCCAGCTACGACTCGGCGGCGGTGGACGGGCACGTCACCTCCACCAACAACCAGCCGTCCTGGCTGGGGGAGGGCTGGCAGCTCGACCCCGGTTTCGTGGAGCGGCGGTACAAGTCCTGCGCCGACGACTTCCCCAACGCCACCGACAAGCCGGCCGACCTGTGCTGGGGGAGTGACAACGCCACGCTCTCCCTCGGCGGCCACACCACCGAGTTGATCAAGGACGCGAGCGGCGCGTGGCACCCGCGCGTCGACGACGGCTCCCGGGTCGAGCACCTGGTGCCCGGCACCGGAGCCGGGGCCGCCAGCGGCGAGTACTGGCGCATCACCACCATCGACGGCACCCAGTACTACTTCGGCCACGACGCGGCGACCAGCTCCGCCTGGACGGTGCCGGTCTTCGGCGACCAGGCCGGCCAGCCGTGCCACGCCTCGACGTTCGCCGCCTCGTCGTGCCCGCAGGTCTGGCGGTGGAACCTCGACCACGTCGTCAACCGGCAGGGCGACACGATCACCTACTTCTACACGACCGAGAGCAACTCCTACGGCCGCGACCTCGGCAACGCCACCGCCAGCTACATCCGCGGCGGCACGCTGACCAGGGCCGAGTACGGCAGCAGGGACGGCCAGGGCGGGCAGGCCCCCGCCAAGGTCGACTTCGCGGTCGCCGACCGGTGCAGGGCGGGCAGCGACTGCACCCAGCACACGGCCGCGAACTGGCCCGACGTGCCGTGGGACCTGAACTGCACCGCCAACTGCACCACCCAGGTCGCCCCCACCTTCTGGTCCACCAAGCGGCTGGCGTCGGTCACCACGAGCGTCCTGCGCGGCTCCAGCTACCAGCCGGTCGACACCTGGACCTTCGACCAGACCTACCCCGATCCCGGCGACACCGGCCTGGGCAGCACCGCCGCGCTGTGGCTGCACGGCATCACCCACGCCGGCGGGACCGGCGGCGCCGCGGTGTCGCTGCCGGAGATCACCTTCGACGGCGTGGCCCTGCCGAACCGGATGAACACCTCCGTCGACGGCCTGCCGCCGATGGACAAGTTCCGGGTCAGCGGCATCACCACCGAGTCCGGCGGGGTCACCTCGCCCCACTACGCCAACCCCGACTGCACGGCCGGCACGCCGCCGGCGCCGGACACCAACACCACCCGCTGCTTCCCGGCCACCTGGAGCCCGCCGCAGGCCGGCATCGTCACCGACTGGTTCGCCAGGTACGTCGTCTCCACCGTCACCGACCAGGACCGGACCGGCGGCTCGGCCACCGAGGTCACCAGCTACGACTACGGCCCGGACGCGGCATGGGCGTACAACGACGACCCGCTGGTGCCCGCCGCGCGCCGGACCTGGAGCCAGTGGCGCGGGTACGCGACCGTCGTGGTCAGGCACGGCGACCCGAATGACACCGGCAGGCCGCAGTCGGCCACCGAGTACCACTACTTCCGCGGTCTGGGCAAGGCGAAGGTCACGGACTCGCAGGGCAGCTTCGACGACGTCCCGCAGCTCGCCGGCTTCCTCAGGGAGACCGCCGTCAGGAACGGTCCCGGCGGTTCGGTGATCAGCGACAGCTACGACGACCCCTGGCAGCACGGGCCGACCGCGAACGACGGCGTCCACCAGGCGTGGCTGGTCAGGACCGGCAGGAGCGTGACGGTGACGCCGCTGTCGACCGGCGGCACCCGGACCACCGAGGTCGACACGAGCTACGACGACCAGGGCGATCCGGTGCGGGTGGACGACCACGGCGACACCGCCGACCCGCACGACGACACGTGTACCACCACGACATACGCCCGCAACAGCAGCACCTGGGTGCTCACGCTGCCCAGCGACGTCGCCACCGTCGGGGTGTCCTGCGCGACCACGCCGTCCTTCCCCGGCGACGCGATCAGCCACACCCGCACCTACTACGACGGCGGCGCGCTGGGCGCCGCGCCCGGGGCCGGCGACGCCACCCGCACCGACGAGGTGTCCGGCTACGCCTCCGGCGAGCCGACCTGGGTCACCACCAACACCTCCAGCTACGACGGCTACGGCCGCGCGCTGACCAGCACCGACGCGCTCAACCACACGACGACCACGAGTTACTCGCCGGCCACCGGCGTACCGGCCACGGTCACCGTC
The DNA here is from genome assembly GCA_045806985.1 of Mycobacteriales bacterium. Classification (GTDB taxonomy): domain Bacteria; phylum Actinomycetota; class Actinomycetes; order Mycobacteriales; family JBJMIH01; genus JBJMIH01. Next base: position 37,248 of record JBJMIH010000055.1, read on the forward strand.
ACCAACCCGCTCGGCTTCGCCACCACCACGACCGACGACCCGTCGTGGGGCCTGGCCACCCGCGTGGTCGACACCAACGGCCGGCAGACCGACCTCACCTACGACGCCCTCGACCGGCTCACCGCCGTCTGGCTGCCCGGCCGGTCGAAGGTCGCCGGCGACCAGCCCAGCAAGCGGTTCGGCTACGGCGTCCAGGCCAACGCGGCCAGCTGGACCAGCGACCAGGAGCTCGGCGCCGACGGCGGCTACCACACCAGCTACCAGCTCTACGACGGGTTCCTGCGGCCCCGCCAGACCCAGAAGCCGGCGGCCGGCGGGGGCCGGATCCTCACCGACACCCTGTACGACTCCCGCGGCCTCGCCGCGACCACCAACGACCGGTACCACGACACCGCCGACCCCGGCACCACCCTGGTCACCGCGGCCAGCAACCAGATCTCCCAGCAGACCGTGACCACCTACGACGCGGCCGAGCGGCCCGTCACCTCGACGGTCCGCAGCCTGGACAGGGAGCTGTGGCACACCACCACCGCCTACCCTGGCGGCGACCGCACCGACGTCACCCCGCCGGCCGGCGGCACGCCCACCACCGCCGTCGTGGACGCGCACGGCCACGTCATCGAGCGGCGCCTTTACCACGGCACCACGCCGACCGGGACCTACGACGCGACGCGGTACGCCTACACCCCGGCCGGCGAGCTGGCGTCCATTCTGGACGCCGCCGGCAACCGGTGGAGTTACGGCTACGACGTGCGGGGCCGCCAGGTCAGCGTCGACGACCCCGACAAGGGCCGCTCGACGATGACCTACGACGACCTCGGCCAGCAGGTCACGACCACCGACGCCAGGAACCAGACGGTCGCGACCGCGTACGACGCGCTCGGCCGCAAGACCGCGGAACGCCAGGGCTCGACCACCGGCCCGCTGCTCGCCACCTGGTCCTACGACACGCTGTCAAAGGGCGACCCGGACTCCTCGACCAGCTACGCCGGCGGCAACGCCTACACGACCGCGGTCACCGGCTACGACACCGCCGGCCGCCCGACCGGCACCACCGTCACGATCCCGGCCGCCGGGCCGGCCGCCGGCCTGGCCGGCGACTACACCACCAGCCAGACGTACAAGGTGGACGGCAGCCCAGCCACCACCACCCTGCCCGCCCTGGGCGACCTGGGAGCGGAGACCGTGACCGACGGCTACGACTCCGACGGCGACGTCACCACCGTCAGCGGCGCCGGTCACTACGTCACCGACACCGCCTACACCCCGTACCACGAGGTGTCCCGCGTCCAGTTCGGCGACACCGGCTCCCGGCTGTGGCAGAGCCTGTACTACGACGAGGCCACCCGCCGGCCCACCGAGGCACGCGCCCAGCGGGAGCTGGCGAGCGGGGCGGCCGGCTGCGCCCCGGCGCAGCAGGCCGACTGCACCGCCGTGGACGACGTCCGCTACCACTGGGATCCGGCCGGCAACCTCACCGGGGCCGACGACACGGTCGCCGGCAGCGCCACCGACACCCAGTGCTTCCGGTACGACCCGCTGCGCGAGCTGACCGACGCGTGGACGGCCGGCGGCACCTGTAACCCCACGCCGAACCCGGGCACCGGCGGCCCGGCCCCGTACTGGACCAGCTACGGCTACGACACGACCGGCGACCGCACCACCAGCACCCGGCACGGGCTCGGCGGTGCCGCCGACACCACCAGCGCCTACGCCTACCCCGATCCGGGCCAGGCCCAGCCGCACACGCTGCGGAGCGTCACCAGCACCGGGCCGGACGGGAAGCAGCACCTCGACAGCTACGGCTACGACACGGCCGGCAACACCACGGCCCGGCCCGGTCCCGGCGGGGCGGCCCAGCAACTCGGCTGGGACGCCCAGGAGCGGCTCGCCTCGGTGACGACGGCCGGGTCGACCACCGGCTACGTGTACAACGCGGACGGCACCCTGCTGGTGGCCGCCGACCCGTCCGGCACCACCCTGTACCTACCCGGCGGCGAGCTGCGTCTCAACGCGACCAGCGGTGCCAGGACCGGCACCCGCTACTACACCGAGGGCGGCGGCACGGTGGCGGTCCGGACCGCCGCGGGCGTGCGGTACCTGCTGAACGACCGGAACGGGACCGCCACCGTCAGCGTCACGGCCGGCACGCTGGCGTTCACCAAACGCTGGCTCGACCCGTTCGGCAACCCGCGCGGCACCGCGCCGACCGGCTGGCCCGACGACCGCGGCTTCGTCGGCGGCATCCAGGACGGCACCGGCCTCACCCGGCTCGGCGCCCGTGACTACGACCCGACGACCGGCCGGTTCGTCTCCGTGGACCGCCTGCTGAACCCGGACGACCCGCAGCACCTCAACCCGTACGCGTACGCGGAGAACAACCCGACCACCAACAGCGACCCCACCGGCCTGATCACCCACTGTCCGGACGGCGACTGCCACGCCCACCCCACCCCGCCGTCGGCGTGGAACCCCGCCCCGTACCGCCCGCCGCCGCCGGCGCACCACCCGGTGCCGCCGCGCACGCTCAACAACGAGCACGCCGCCCAGTCGATCTGGCAGTACCGGGCCGCCCACCCGTGGACCCCGCCGCGCAACCCCCGGATGCCGTCCCGGCTGTTCAACGACGAGCAGAACGCCCGGCAGCTCTGGCAGTACCGCGCCCAGCACCCGTCCCAGCCGGCCAAGGCGCCGCAGGACCACACCTGTGGCCGGTTCGGCACCTCGCCCTGCCCCAACGTCGGCAACAACGGCCAGTGGCTGGACGACACGGCGGCGTTCGTGTGGAAGTACCGCGGCCCGTTCGAGGTCGCCCTCGGCCTGCTGTCCTTCATCCCCAACGGGTGGGGGGCCGCCGCCGGGGGCGCCGGAACGCTACTCGGCATCGGCGACACGGTGTCCACCTGCATCGGCAGCGTCAGGAGCGTGGGCTGCGGGCTCGGCATCATGGGCAGCATGGCCGGTGCCGAGGGGTTCGCCTTCAGCCAGGTCGGCAAGGCGGCCATCGCCGCGTCGGCGAACTCCGGAAGGTTCTGGGGAACGATCCAACGAGGATTCGGGAACGCCATGGGCGGCGCCGCCATCGGGATGGGGACGATCTCCACCACATTCAGCGCGATCACCGGAAGCATCGGCAGCGCCCTCGGCGACCTCAACAGGGCGCTGGCCCCGAGCGGCCCCCCGCCCGGCTACAACCCGTACGCCAGCGGCTACCACCTCGGCGGCTGACCCCCCGATCCGGGCCGGCAAGACAGGACGTCCGGGGAAGGAGGTCGGTTCCGGTCCTGGCCTACCAGGGCACGAGGCCGTGCCGGTCCTGGAAGGCCCCGGTCGGGCCGCCCGCCAAGCGCTCCACGAGCTACGAGCCGCAGTCGCGACCCTCGCCCGACACCTCCGGCGCACCCCCGTGCCACCACGACTAGTCTTCCAGGTCGCAGTTGGGTGGACGCGGTATCGCGAAGAGTTTGCGCCAAGTGTTGCTGTCGACGCTGCTCGCGACATAGGTGGTACTCAGGTGCTCTCTCTGGAACGCCGCTACCGTGCGCCTTGTCTCGTCGCCGAACCTGCCGTCGGTTCTCAAGTCGTACCCGTAGCCTCTGAGCTGGCATTGAAGGAGATAGACATCGGGGACGGGGACCGTGGTGCCCCATGATTTCTGTCCCGGGAACGGGGGCTCCTTTTCGGGCTGTTGCCGTGGCTGCCTGGTCGGCGCGACGCCGGCCGTCGGCGGATGTTGGCGAGCGCCGGTGGAGGCTGAGCCACTTGGGTACACCATTATCACGGCGATCAGGGCGATGATCGCCACGGCGATGGCAGCGAACAGCGCCAGCGAACGGGGTGGGAGGGCCGGATCCTGCCTGATTTCGATCGGCGCGAGGAGAGGGCTAGGAGCGACCGTTCCCCACACTTCGATCTCAGACCGGATGGGCCGTGCGATGAGGCGCGGAGGAGGTTGGATCTGGACGGGCAGTCCCTGCTGGATGTGCTCACCTCGCTCCACCAGCGTCGAGTCGGGCCACCCGTCAGCCTGTGCGAGCGGCGCGTTCCTCGGCAGGCTGAATCGAGCATGGACCGAGGTATTGCCGGTGGCCCGCAGGGCGACAACTATCGTCGCGCTTCCGTCGTTGTTGAAGCGCGTGTCCTGGTGTTGCGCCGCCAACTGCGGATGACTCCTGATTTCGTAGTCTTCTTTGACAGTGGTCAGGATTTCACCATTGTCCACCCGACTTATCGTCGCCGTGAGCCTCCGCCGTCCCGCGGCCGGCCTGCTCGCTTCAACGGTGATCCCGATGTCAATGGAAGTCTGATCACCGACGAGCGGGACGGTGCCCGCTCTTGGGTCACAGAATCCGGCCAGGTCGGCGCCGAGTTGGAAGTGGACATCAAGTGTTCCGGGCACGTGCTTGTCAATGAGTAGGTGGATCCGCTTCGTCGCCGCGGGGCGGATCTGCTCCCCGCCTTGAAGACTTTCCAGGAGTGCCGAGATCGGCATCGCAGGCCGTTCGGTCATGAAACCTCCACCGGTACGAACGTCCCCGAGGCAGGGTCCCATGGCCGTCGCCCGCTAGCGGAGATGCGAAGGTCGCCAACTTCCGGGTGATCATCGGGGGTTGTCGGGCCTGGGGGTTTGGCGGTGGGGGGAGCGGGGATGGAGACTTTGCGCGGGTTGGGGGTCGGCGTGGTGGCATGATCGGGTCCTGCGTGACCGGGGGGTTGCGCCTACTTCGGGTGAGGTTGGGTTGACCGCACAGCAGTCGCCGTACTACGAGCCGGTGCTCGTTACGTTCGGCGAGATCTCGGTTACGCAGACGCGGATCCTGGTGCCGTCGGGGAGCTATCCGCTGGAGGGCGCCAACTGGACGGTGGTGGACAACACGCGGACGCGGGAGCGGATCCCGCCGTACGCGATCGTGCTGGCCGTCGTCTTCGCGTTCGCGTGCCTGTTGGGATTGCTGTTCCTGCTGATCAGGGAGCGCAAGACCGAGGGTTGGGTGACGATCACGGTGCAGAACCGGGACGTGTACTTCGTGCAGCAGATCCCGGTGTACGCGTCGCAGCAGGTGTTCCACCTCCGTGCCCAGATCGACCACGTGCGCGGGCTGACCGCCGCCGCCACCCGCAACTCCGGCGGGCACCAGTACCCGGCCCTGCCGCCGGCCGGGCAGGCCCCGCCGACGATGATGGCCACGCCGCCGCCCGCCGCGCCCGCGATGCCGGCTCCGACGCCGATGCCGGGCGGCTTCGCGCCGCAGACCGGCGGCATCGCGGCCGGCTGGCAGCCGGGTGCCGGCGGCGGGCGGGCCAGCACGCCGCTGGGGAGCAAGTACCAGCTGGACGAGAAGATCGGCGCCGGCGGGTTCGGCGACGTCTGGCGCGCGACCAGCCTCGCCGACCGGGCCACCGTGGCGGTGAAGATGCTGCGCGCCACCGACGACGTGGTGGAGCGGTTCCTGCGCGAGCGCCGGGCCATGCTGGCCGTGCGGGGTGACCACGTCGTGAAGCTCCGCGACCTCGTCGTCGAGGGCGACACGCTGGCGCTGGTGAGCGACTTCGTCTCCGGCGGCGACCTGCGCCGGCGGCTCGGCGCGCACGGGCCGTACGGCCCGTTCGAGGCCGCCGACCTGCTCCGCCAGGTACTCGACGGGCTGGCCAGCGTGCACGACGCCGGCATCGTCCACCGCGACGTCAAGCCGGAGAACGTGCTGATCGACGAGCGCGGCCGGCTGCTGCTCACCGACTTCGGCATCGCCCGCATCGACGGGATGAACACGGTGACGGCGTCCGGGATGATCATGGGCACGTTCGCCTACATGGCCCCCGAACTGGCCACCAGCGGCAACCCCTCCCCAGCGTCCGACCTGTACGCGGCCGGCATCGTCGGGTACGAGCTGCTCACCGGCCACGCCCCGCACACCGGGCAGAACCTGATCGCCGTGCTCAAGGCGCACGCCAACGACCCGGTCGCCCGCCCGCCCGGGATCCCGGACCCCGTCTGGGCCGTCCTCGACGCCCTGCTCGCCAAGGAACCCGACCAGCGCCCCGCCAGCGCCGCCGACGCCCGCGACCGGCTGCACGCCGCCCTCCAGCGGCCGCCCCAGATCCCGCAGACCTCGATCGCCCCGGCCCCGCCTGACAACGCCCCCCGCTACGACCTCCACACCCCACCCCCCGACAACAACACCCGGCGCTGAGCTGAGCTAGTCCGGACCGCGGACCAGGGGCGCGGGCGCGATCGCCTGTGCCGCCGGCTCTTCCGGCTCCGGCAGCCGCAACATCCGGTACAGCTGGCAGCGCGCCACCTCGGCGAAGCGGCCCGGTTCCGAGGTGATCAGCTCGGCGACCGGGGCGTACCGGCCCGGCCGGTGGCCGTCCACCGCCGTCACCAGCTGGGGGAGGAGTGGCCGGTCGGTCCGCAGCCGGGGGGCGAGCCGGGCCAGCTGGCGTTGCGCCGCCGCGCCGGACAGGTCGCGGTGCGGGAACCCGCTGGTGAGCATGATCGGGATGTCGAGCGCCGCCGCGTACAGGGTGACGGACCCGTGGTCGCCGATGACGGCGTCGGCCGCGGCGAGCGTGGCCTGCCATCCGCGCTCCGGCGGGATCAGCAGCAGGCCGGCCCGCCTCGCCTCCGCGAACCACGCCTCGATCTGCCACTTCCCGTGCACCGTCCAGCAGTTCGGGTGCAGGATCGCCGCCACCCGGAAGCCGCCACCGGCCGCGGCCTCGGCCGCCAGCCCGGGGAACAGGCGCGGGTGCTGGCCCAGCAACGACCGCCTGCCCCAGGTGGACACGGCGACGACGAGCTTCTCCCCGCCGTCGAGCCCGAGTGCCCGGCGGTACCCGGGCCGGTGCGGGCGGCTGGCGGCGATCTGGTCGGCGCTCGGGTCGCCGAGGACGACCGCCACCGGCAGCGCCTCCGGGCAGGTCTGGCCGAGCATTTCGCGCTGCTGGTAGTGGGACAGCACCAGCGCGCTCGGGATCACCCGGCCGTCGAAGAGCAGTCGCTGCCGGTCCAACCCCACCACGTCGCGGGGCACCGGCGGCCCGCCGTTCGCCGGCCGGCCCGCGAGCTTCGCGTACCCCGCGCCGTGCGGAGCCAGCAACAGCGGCGTGTGCAGCCGGTGGAGCTGGCTGTAGCTCGCCGCGATCGCCAGGTCGAACCGCAGGTGGACGGCCTGTTCCCAGGGGATGACCGCCGCGTCGAGCGCCGCCACGGCGCGCCGCGCGCTGGCACCCAGCGGGTCGGGCGCCAGCGTGAACACCACCTGGACGCGCAGGTCGTGCTTGACGAGATCGACGAAGTCGTGCAGCCGGTTCAGCGAGGTGAGGGTGTGCACCACCGCCAGCACGGTGCGGCAGTCAGGGCGTGTGGTCCACCGGCCCGCGTTGATTCCGACCGGTACCTCTGTCCAGTTCGAGTCCTCCATGGGGACGATTTATCACGTTAGGGTGAGCGGATGGCGCGTTCGGGTGGTGGTGGGGTGTGACGGCGGCGTTGACCGGTTCGGTACTGACCGCGGTGCTGATGCGGGTCGCTGAGGGTGTCGGCGGCGAGGCGGGCCAGGCGGCGTGGGCCGGCTTGAGTTCGCTGGTACGCCGGGCGCTGGGGCGGGAACCGGCGCGGCCACCCGCCGACGACGAGGCCACCGCCGGGGAGCTGGCGGCCCAGCTGCTGGAGCTGATGCGGAGCGACCCGGAGTTCGCGGCGGCGCTGCGCGAGTGGTTCGCCGGAGCGGCTCATCTCGGGGGTGGGGATGTGGAGAACGTCATTCAGGGGGGTGCGCAGGTGCAGGGGCCGGTGGTGCAGGCGCGGGACATTCAGGGGCCCATCACGTTCTGAGTGGGACCGGTCGTAGTGGGCGGTGAACCCGGTCTTAAGGCAGCCATAAACCGGGTTGTAGCAGGCGAAACGGGCAGGATTTGGTCCTAGAGTCGGTCCCGGCTCGCCCCGCCGCTTCCCTCCCCCCACATGGCGGCGGAGCGGGCCTGATCTCCCCGATCCGATTGTCAAGCAGAACAGGAATACGATGACTCTCCTGAAGCGCGGGCGTCACGACGGGGCCGAGTCCGACCAGGACAGCTCCGCGCCGCGGTCTCGTTTTGCCTTCACTCCCGTCCGGGTCGCGGTGGTCGCGGCCGCTGTGATCGCCGGCGCCGCCCTCGCGGCCGAGGGCACCGGCCTCGCCGACGTCTCCTCGCTTACCGGCGGCAGCAGCTCCGACAACAACGCGGCCCCGGTCGTGCACAAGGTCACCGACACGGTGAAGAAGCTGCCGGCCCCGCCGGTGAACGTTCCGATCGAGACCCCGCCCGTGGCCGTGCCGAAGCCCCCGGTCAGCGTGCCGTCGGTGCCGCTGCCGAAGGTGCCGGCGCCGAGCGTGCCGACCGACCCGAAGGCCGCGGTCGCGCAGCTGCTCGCCATGGTCAACCAGGAGCGGACGCAGGCCGGTTGCCTGCCGCTCAAGGAGGTCCCGAAGCTCGACGCGGCCGCCCAGAAGTTCGCGGACCTGGTCCCGGACAACCCGGCCAAGGACGTCCTGTCGCACCTCGGCCCCGACGGTTCGACGCTGCTGAGCCGGGTGGGCGTCGAGGGGTACCTGTCGATCCGCCTGGGCGAGACGCTCGCGCACGGCCAGCAGACCGCGACCGCCGCGTTCACCTCGTGGATGGACGACAGCCAGTCGAAGACCACGCTGACCGACTGCGGCTTCACCGACGTGGGCCTCGGCTTCCACCCCGACCAGGTCGACCCGCGGTGGGTGCTGGACCTCGGCGCGGAGAAGTAGGCGAACCCACGACCGCACCTCCGGTCCGCTCCGTTCCGGTGGTGAGGCGCGACCCCCCAGGAACCAGTGCGGTGCGTCCTGGGGGGTCCCGCAGGTCCGCGGTGGGGGGTCCCGCGGACGACGCCTTCGGCGTCCGGCACGTTCCGCTGCTCCGCTGCTCCGCGCTCCTCAGCGGCGTGCCGGACGCCGGCGGCCTCCCTGCCGGCCCGGCCGCCGGGCGGCCCGCCGGCTGACCCCGGTACCGCGGCCCGCGGCCGGCAGGCCGAGCATCACCAGTACCGCCGCCCCGCCCATCGGGCTCCGCAGGATCCGCACGCCGCCGCCGGTGGCCGCCGCCGACCGGCGCACGATGTCCAGCCCGAGCCCGGTCGAGCCGCTCCCGCTGGACCCGCGCCGCAGCGCCGCCTCCGGGTCGGCGATCCCCGCCCCGGCGTCCTCCACGACCAGCGTGGCCGCGCTGACCGACCGCTCCAGCCGTACCGCGTACGCGGTCCCCTCCGGCGTGTGCCGGAAGACGTTGCCGAGCAGGGTGTCCAGCATCGCGGCCAGCTCGGCGCGCGCCATCGGCACCGCGATCGCCCGGTCCGGCAGCTCCACCAGGTGCTCCCGGCCCTGGTCCTCGGCCAGCGCCGACCAGAACTCGGCCCGCTCCCGCACCACCTCGACCGCGTCGCACTGCGCCGGCGCCGGCGTGCTGGAGACCAGCGGCTCGCGGGCGGCCTGGATGATGCCGTCCAGCTCGTGTTCCAGCCGCCCGATCGACTCCTGTACCCGCCGCGCCGACGGCGCGCCGTCCAGCCCCTCGGATTCCAGCCGCAGCGCGGTGAGCGGCGTGCGGAGCCGGTGCGACAGGTCGGCGACCAGCTCCCGCTCGTTCGCGAGCAGCGTCACCATCTTGTCGGCCATCAGGTTGAACGCCTCGCCGGCCTCGCGCAGCTCGGGCGGCCCGGCCGGCCGGACCCGGGTCTGGAGGTCGCCGCCGCCGAGCCGGCGCGCCGCGCGGGCCAGGTCGCGGCAGGCCCGGACGGCCCGGGAGCCGAGCCGGTCGGCGATCAGCACCGATCCGGCGATCAGGCCGAGTGCGAGCGCGGTCATCAGCAGCCACGCCGTGGCCACGCCGCGGCGCAGGTCGGCGGCTGGCACGTACGCCTCCACGACGGCGACGCCGGTCACCGAGCTGTTCGCCTGCTGGCTGCCGAGCACCATCGGTTGCAGGTACACGTACCCGCCGGGGATGTCCCTGCCGACCGAGCGGCGGTACCGGGACACGTTCGCGAGCAGGTCGGCCGGCGCGCGGGCGGTGCCGACGACCGCGCCGTCGGGTAGGTGCACGCCGAGCCGGTCGGGGGCGGCGGTGCTGGCCAGCGCCCTGGCGATGTCGGACTGCCGGGTGGTCACGGTGAGTACCGGCGCGAGCGTGCCGGCCTGCCGCTCGGCCGCGTTCACCGCCTGGTCCCGGGCGGCCTGCCGGACCAGCAGCGCCAGCGGGATCATGAACGACAGCACGACCATCGACGTCACGGCCGTGGAGACGAGTACGAGGACGCGTCTCATTCGGGCGTTGCCAGTTTCACGCCGACACCGCGCACGGTGTGCAGGTAGCGCGGCCGCGCCGCCGTCTCGCCGAGCTTGCGCCGCAGCCAGGACAGGTGCACGTCGATGGTCTGGTCGTCGCCGTACGGCTGCTGCCACACCTCGGTGAGCAGTTCCCGTCTCGGTACCACGGTGTCGTGCCGTTCGGCGAGGTACAGCAGCAGGTCGAATTCGCGGCGGGTGAGCCGCAGCGGCCGGTCGCCGAGCGTCGCCTCCCGGCCGCCCACGTCGATCCGCAGGTCGCCGATGACGAGTCTGGTGGGCTGGCCGGACTGCCCCGCCCGCCGCCACACCGCCGCCATCCGCGCCGCGAGCTGGGCGCTGGAGAAGGGCTTGACGAGGTAGTCGTCGGCGCCCGCGTTCAGCAGCCGGACGATCTCGGCCTCGTCGTCCCGGGCGGTGGCCACGATCACCGGCACCGACGACACGCCGCGCATCATCTTCAATGCGTCGGCCCCGTCGAGGTCGGGCAGGCCAAGGTCCAGAACCACCAGGTCAGGCTGGTTCTGGGTCACCTCCCGCAGCGCGTCCAGCGCGGTACCGGTGCTGCGCACCGTGTGACCGAAGCCGGACAGGGCGCGGATCAGTGCCGCCCTGATGACGGCGTCGTCCTCGACCACGAGTACGGACACCATGGAGAAAAGGTAGCGGATCGGCCAAGATGCAGTGCGTGTGGAAGTCCCTGCCGTACGCCGGAGCCTGGCTCGCGGCCACCGCCACCAGTGTCACGGTGGGTGTGGCCGCGGTGCGGTTCGTGGTGCACACGACCGCCCCGTCGCTCGCGCTGGTGACGGCGCCGGAGAGCTACAGCCCGGTGCCGGCGCCGCCGGTCGCCACCCCGACCCGGGGGCGGCCCGCGCCGACCGCCAGCGCGGGACCCACCTCACCGTCGTCGCCCAGACACACGCCGTCGCACGGAGGCCGCCCGTCCGCACCGCCGCCGAGCAGCGACCCCGGCCTGATCGACACGGTCGCGATCTGCGCCGACGAGTCCGGTGACATCGAGAGCGACCAGGCGAAGGGCGGCCTGGTGGCGGTGCGGTTCACCCCGTCGGGGGTGTGCCTGATCTCGGCGCTGCCCCGGCTCGGCTTCGACGTGGAGACCGCCCAGCCGGCCGCCGGCACCGTCGTCGTGACGTTCACCAGCGCGCACCGCAGGTCGGTCGTCACCGCGAGCACGAGCCCGGCTCCCCACTTCGACACCCAGGAGTCCTAGAGCTGGGAGTCATGACCCGGGTCCTAGCCCCTGTCTCGAAGTGGCTGCCAGGTCCGAAATCCGCCAGCCCGCCGCCCGTCTCGCCACGATCAAGGACTTGTGGCCGCGTTGTCACATGAAAATGCGGGCACATGTCCTTGATCGTGGCCGCAGGGGTCCGAAATCCGCCAAGGGCACACAGGCGGAAGCCGACTTTGAGACAGGGCCTAGCCGACCGGGTACGCGGCGGCCCATTCGGCGACCGTGCGCGGCGGGCGGCCGGTGACCCGCTCGACCGTGTCGGTCACCGGCGCCGGGCTGGTCAGGTGGTGTTCCCAGGTTTCGAACAGGACGTCGGCGGGGGCGTACGGGCTGATCGTGCGGCGCGCGACCACCGGGTCCAGCTCCTCGAACCGCAGCGGCCGGCCCGCCGCCGCGCCGATCAGCCGCACCTGCTCGCGGTGGGTGACCGATTCCGGCCCGGTCAGCCGGTACACCTGCCCGGCGTGCCGGTCGTCGGTGAGCGCGGCCGCCGCCACCGCGGCGAGGTCGGCCGGGTGGATCGGCGAGCCGGCCGCCTCCGCGTACGGGCCGCGCACCACGTCCCCGGCCCTGAGCTGGGCCGGCACGTCGTACGCCCACTGCAAGGCGTCGGCGGAGGCGACCTCCAGCCGCAGGAACGTCCACTCCAGGCCGGACGCGCGGATGGCCTGCTCGATGTCGCCGTGGAAGGCGGCGATCTCGTTCGGCTGCGGGTCGGCGCCGTCCTCGATCGCCCCGCTGGACTGGAAGACGATCCGGCGCACCCCCGCGTCCCGCGCCGCCGCCAGGAGGGCCGGGGTGAACCCGGGCACCACGGCCAGCAGGAACACCCCGGTCACGTCGTGGAGCGCGGACTTCAGGCTGTCCGGATCGGACAGATCGCCGCCGGCGGCCTCCACCCCGGGTGGCAGGTCGGCGCGTTCGGGGTCGCGGGTGAGCGCGCGCACGCGGTGCCCGGCGGCGACGAGCTGCTCGGCGAGCGACCGGCCGACCGGGGCGGTGGCGGCGGTGACGAGGTACATGGTTGCCTCCCTGGCATCAGGTTCGTACCAGGGAGGCTACGGACGATCGCGGCCAGTTCCGTTCCGCGATTCGGTCGGCTGCCGGAAATCACCCCCCGTTCGAGGTGACGTAGCCGGAGGTCACGTACATCTCGTCGATGCCGAGCAGGTGGTAGAAGTTGGTCGCGGTGGCGGCCGCCCAGGTGCTGTCCACGGTGAGCCGGACGAACCGCGCGCTGGGCAGGTTGAGGTCGATGAACTGTATGCCGCGGGCGCTGGGCAGCGTGCCGGTCTTCACCGGGGCGCTCCACGTCGCGCCGTCGTCACTCACCGCCACCTCGTAGTCCTTGACGCGGGCCGAGTCCTCGGTGGCCGAGCGCGGGTAGGACACCGACCACTCCCGCTGGTTGAGGGCGAGCGAGGCGACCTTCTTCGCCTGGCCGAGGTCGAGGGTGATGGACACCGGGATGGTGCCGCCGTTGTCCCAGTAGTTGAGGTAGCTGCCGTCGGTGAGGAAGTAGCCGGGCTGGCCGAGCTTCGCGGCCGACACCTGCGTCCTGATGCTGGACTGCGGGTAGAAGTCCTCGCGGCCGGAGGTCTGCACCCTGAGCACCGTGTCGTAGGTGTCCCAGTCGGTGATGCCGTCGACGGTGAGGTACCCGTCGGCCTGGCTGAAGCGCAGGCGCTGGCCGGTACGCAGGTTGGTGACCCGGCGGACGCGGTACCCGGCGTCGCGGACCTTGAGCGTGTCGCCGGTCGGCCTGGTGACCACGTGCAGGTACTGCGTGTCCGGGTGGTCCTTGCTCACCGTGACGACGCCGTACGCGCCGTCGTTCCAGGCGCCGGGCTGCATGCCGCCGTACAGGTAGCCGCCGCCGACGGTGCCGCCGAGGGAGTCCCAGATCCTGTCGAGGTACCCGTTCATGAAGTTGTTGAAGTCGACCTGCTTGGGCGGGAACTTGCCGTTGACCATCGCGGTCTCGTCCTCCAGCGACTTGATGGAGGAGCCGGCGTTGGTGACCAGCCGGCCGATGTTGAGCTGGTAGTCCACGTCCCGGTCCTGGCCGTCGTACCACCAGGTGCCGCCGGTCGGCAGCTTGTAGTCGCCCTCGATGAGGCGCGGCAGCGCGGTGTAGGCGGCCTGCGGGTAGTCGTACGGCGGGGTCATGCCGGTCTTCTGCTCGTTGCTGATCATGTCCATGATCGGCGTGTCTTCGTTGTTGTTGCTGAGCGTGTAGTTCGGCCGGAGCTTGCGGATCTGCTCGTACAGCCCGTTGCGCTCCCAGTAGTTGTTGTCGTTGTCGATCCAGAAGCCGCCCAGCTGCGGGTACCGCTGCATGACCTCGAAGAACAGGTCGTAGCTGTACTCGCCGAAGCCCTCCCGGGTGGTCAGGTCGACCGGGTGGCCGGCGTAGGCGGAGAACGCGGCCGAGTCGAGCGTCTCGAAGCCCTGCTCGTTGTGCCACTTCGGGTCGTCGGTCATGTACAGGATGACCTTGAGGCCCTTCCGCTTGGCGGCGGCGATCGTCTCGCCGAGGAAGTCACGCTTCGTGGCGCAGCTGCCCGGAATCTTCGACGGCCACGGGCGGGCGTAGCCGAGCCGGCTGTGGAAGGTGGCCAGCACGAGGTAGGAGGCGTGCAGCTTGACGGCCTCGTTCGGCCAGTAGTTCGGGTCCCAGCCGCCGTTCGTGACGTCGGCCTCCCACTGCGCGCAGTCGGTGTGCAGCGGCGCGGTGAACATGCCCCAGTGCAGGAAGAGGCCGGCGGTGGAGTTGCGGAGCATCTGCTGGCGCGGGTTGAAAAGCTCGGCGCGGGGGCGCGGGCTCGCCTGCACGCCGACCAGCGCGGCGAGTACGGCGAGGATCAGGGCCAGCCGCCAGGTACGGCGGCGGTGGGCGTGGGGTGGGGTGGCGGGGTTGGTGATGGCCATGGGTTGCGTCTCCTCGGTCCCCGACTCATCAGATCATTCGAGGATCGCGAAGGCATCAGTACGCCACTTTAGGCGAGATGGGCGTACAGATATCGGATCTCTCGTGAGGGCGAGCGTATGCGCGCGGCCTAAAGGGGTCAAGACATCCCAAACGGGGTCCGCCGGTGGCAGCCGACGATATCCGGGGGCACGGTTCCGTTCCGCCTCCGGCCGCCGGTCACGGACCGCAACATGGGTGGCGTACCCGAGCCGAGGAGGAGCGAATGAGCACGTTGCTGGCGATCACCTATCCCGGTATGAAGGACGCCAGGGAAGTCCTCGCGGAATTGAACGATATGCAGGGCGAGAACCTCATCCAACTCGACGACGCGGTGGTCGTGGAACGCCGTCAGGACGGCACGATCAAGCTGCACCAGGGGCGCAACCTGGTGGCCGGCGGTGCCGTCGGAGGAGCGCTGTTCGGCGGCCTGATCGGGCTGCTGTTCTTCGTTCCGCTGCTGGGCATGGCCGTCGGCGCCGGGGTGGGCGCCGCGAGCGGCGCCATGACCGACACCGGGATCGACGACAACTTCGCCCGCCGGCTCGGCAACGCGCTCCGGCCGGGCGGCGCGGCCCTCGTACTTCTCGTCCAGTCGGCCACGCCGGACAAGGTGCTGAACCGGCTCGGGCCCAACCACAACGGCGAGCTGCTCCAGACCTCGCTGAGCGACGAGCAGGAACGGCACCTGCGCGAGGCCATCGCCATGCGGTCCGGCGGCGACTCGAGGATGGCGGTCGGCAAGCCCGCCGGCAAGCCCGCCGCCAAGCCGGCAGCCAAGCCGGCCAGGTCCGGCGCCAAGCCGTCCAACGGCCGGTCCGCCACCGTCAAGGCCGACCAGCCCAGACCCACCCCCGCGGCCGTACCCCGCCAGCAGGCCGCCCCGCGCGCCAGCCGCGAAACCCGTACCGCCCGCAGCTGACCCGATCCTGGAAGCGCAGACAGGCCCGCTCTCCGCGCCACTCCCGCTGGGGGTGGCGCGGAGAGTGCTGCGTCAGATGAGGCGGAGTTGGCGCTCGCGGGGGCGGGGGCGGGCGGTGGTGGTTTCGCGGTGGTCGCGGAGGGTGGTCCGGATGTCGGCAAGGAAGGGGGAGGGGGCCTGGTCGCGGACGGTGCCCTGGCGGAGGCGGCGGCGGGCGCGGCTGAGGAAGAGGTACTGCCTGGCGCGGGTCAGGCCGACGAAGAACAGGCGGCGTTCCTCGGCGAGGTCGTCGTCGCCCCGGTCGCCGTAGGTCAGGGGAAGCAGGCCGTCCTCGCAGCCGACCACGAACACCACCGGGAACTCCAGGCCCTTGGCGGCGTGCAGGGTGAGCAGCGCGATCCGGTCGGCGCGCGGGTCGAGCGTGTCGACCTCCGCGCCCAGGGACAGCTCGTCGAGGAAGCCGTCGAGGTCGTCGGGGTACCGGGCGGCGAGCGGCGCCAGCAGGTCGGCGGCGGCCAGCGCCGCGCCCTCGGCTCCGCCGTCCTCGGCGGCCGCGGCGGCGGTACGGGCGGCCGCCTTGAGGCGGTCGGGGAGCGGGCCGGCGCCGAGGCGGAGGTGGTGGACGACCGGGGTGACGCCGGGCCGGTCGGCCAGCCGGTCGTGGGTGCGCTTCTGGACCGGGATGCCGGCCCGGTCGAACGCCTCCACCAGCGGTCCGGTCTGCGCGTCGGTCCGGTACAGCACGGCGATGTCGGCGAAGGACAGGTGCACGCCCTCGGTGTCGCCGACGCCGGTGTCCCGCGCGTGCAGGGACGACCCGCCGAGCAGGGCCTCGACGGTACGGACCAGCCAGCCCGCCTCGTCGGCCTCGTCCGTCGCGGTGTGCACGACGATCCGGGCCGGTGCCGGCGTGGTGCCGACCGCGCGCAGCTCCCGCCCGGGTACCAGCGTGGCCGGCGCGATCGCGTCCAGCGCGCCGGCGACGATGGCGGGGCTGGACCGGTAGTTGCGGGTGAGGGCGACCACCCTCGCGCCGGGGAAGTCGCGCCGGAAGTCGAGGAAGAACCGCACGTCTGCGCCGCGGAAGGCGTAGATGGCCTGGTCCGGGTCGCCGATCGCGGTCAGCCCGGCCCCGGCGCCGCTGATGGCCCGGAGCAGCTCGTACTGCGCGGTGTCGATGTCCTGGTATTCGTCCACGCTGACGAACGGCCATCGCTCCCGCAGCC
>JBJMIH010000056.1:0-39819 GCA_045806985.1 Mycobacteriales bacterium
CGGACCGTTGTGGTGACCGGCGAAATCCTTCTTGGGGCAGTCCGTGCCGACGGTCGTGTCCAGGGCGGCGGCGATCGGGTACGGTCCGGCCGCCTCGGTGACGCCGGCGGCGTGCGCGGTGGCGGCGGCCTGCGCGGCCGTGGCCTTCGAGCCGTCGAACTGGACCGCCAGGTGCGCCCCGTTCCGAGCACTGAAGGCGTGGTCGAACGGGGCCTGCACGACGGCGAGCAGGCCGAGGGAGAGTACTGAGGACGTCACCGCGGCGAACGTTGTCAGGGCCATGACGAGGGACTGGACCCGACGCCGGCCCACGCCGGAGCGTACGACCTTGCCCAAGGCGCTCACCGGCTCACCGCCAGCAGCAGGCGGGCCACGGCCCGGAATCCGACCTCGAAGAGGCGCCGGGGCATCGGCGGCTCGCGCAGTGTCATCCGATCGCTCCCGCCGGACGGGTCAGCGGCGTGCGGGCGGCCGGGCCGGCACCGCTGCCGTTGTTGATGACGTCCCGCATGACCGCGCCGTCCACCAACTCGATCGTGCGCCGCGCGGTGGTCGCGGCCAACTGCACGTCATGGGTGACCAGCAGGATCGTCTGACCCTCGGCGTTCAAGTCCAGCAGCAGCTGGCGCACGTCCTCGGCCGAGCTCGAGTCCAGCGCGCCGGTGGGCTCGTCGGCCAGCAGCACCGCGGGCTTGTTCATCAGGGCCCTGGCCACCGCCACCCGCTGCCGTTGCCCGCCGGACAGCCGCTGCGGGTAGGCCTTGGCATGCTGGTCGATGCCCAGCGAGCCGAGCAGCTCGATGGCCCGCCGCTTCGCTTCGCCTTTGCCCATCCCGGCCAGCTGCGCCGGAACCATGACGTTGTCCAACACGGTCAGGTCGTCGAGCAGATTGAAGAACTGGAAGATCATGCCGATCGAGGCCCGGCGGTACTTCGCCGAACCGGCCTCACCGAGCTGGTCGACGCGGGTGCCGTTGACGGTCACGGTGCCGCTGGAAGGCTTGTCCAGGCCGGCGATCAGATTCAGCAGCGTGGACTTCCCGCTGCCGGAATGGCCGAGGATCGCCACGCAATCACCGGACGCCACGGACAAGGTCACACCGGCCAGCGCGGGCGGGCCGTCGTCGTACTTCTTTGTCACGCCTTGGAGAGCGATCATCGGCGGATTCGTCATGGCCATGAACCTAGGAACGGACCATGATCCATCGCGTCGGTCGGTGGATGTCACCATTCCCCAGGCCATCGGCCCGGCGGTGTACCGCGCGTACATCCCCGAGGCGACGCGCAGAGCCGACGCCACTGAATACGATCCCCGTGTGGAAGAGCTTCTCCAGCGTCTCTCCAGATCGAAGCACATGACCTGGCTGACTGACCAGGCCGTGGTGCTGGCCACCACCTGCCTCTACGCGCTGATGCTCCCCTTGACGATGGGGAGCCCTGCCGACGGCCTGTTCCGGTTCCCCGACCTCGGGGCCTACCAGACGATAGGTCTCTGCGTCGTGCTCGCCCTTCCGATCCTGCTGGTGCGCCGTCTGCCGGCGACCGTCTTCGCGGCGGTCCTGGGCGAATCGGTCCTCGGCGACATTTTCGGCGCGCGGCCCTTGGTCATGTTCATCCTGCTCGTCGCCTTGAGCGGGTACATCGCCGCCCGGCGGCCGAAGGCTGCCGCCGTCGGCTCCGTCGCGGGCGTCGCGGCCGCGTTCGTCAACGACATCCACGTCCGCGGGCAGTCCGTCAGCGACCTGGCCCAGTGGACCGGGTGGCTCGCGGTGTGGTTCGCGGTCGCGTGGGTCTTCGGGGGGGTGTATCGCAAACGCCGTGAATACCTCGAAGCCCTTCACGAGCAGACCGCGGCCCGCGCCATCATGGCCGAGCGGCTGCGGATCGCCCGCGAACTGCACGACAGCGTCGCGCACAGCATCGGGATCATCACGGTGCTGTCGGGAGCGGCGGCGCGGGTCGTGGAGACCAAGCCCGAGCAGACGCGGCAGGCGCTGACCGGCATCGAGACCACCAGCCGCCAGACGCTACTCGAGCTGCAGCGCATGCTTGGGGCGCTCCGCCGGGCCGAGCCGGACGGCGCCATGCCGCAGGCCGCTCCGCTGGCACGGGCCGGCAGCCTGGCCGACGTCCCGCAGCTCGCCGAACGCACGGCCGACGCCGGGGTGCGGGTTCACGTGGCCTGGCGGGGCGAGCAGCGTCCGCTGCCGCCGGAGATCGAACTGTCGGCGTTCCGGATCATCCAGGAGTCGGTGACGAACGTGGTGCGGCATTCCGGGGCGCGGACGTGCCGGGTCGCGGTCGGTTACGAGCCGACAGGAGTGAGGATCGAGGTGGTGGACGACGGGGACGACGGTCTCGGCGGGCCGGGCCGTCCGAGGTTCGCGGCGGGGGCCGGCGGGAGCGGCTTCGGCCTGCTCGGCATGCGCGAGCGGGTGACGTTGCTGTCCGGCCAGTTCAGCGCGGGCCGGCGTCCGGAGGGCGGATTCCGCGTGACGGCGCGCCTTCCGGCATGAGCGTGCGGGTCCTGCTGGCCGACGACCAACCCCTGATGCTGGTCGGGCTCGCCATCCTGATCGGCGACACCGACGACCTGGAGGTGGTCGGCGAGGCCGGCGACGGCCGCGAGGCGGTGCGCCTGGTACGCGAGCTGCGGCCGGACGTCGTGGTGATGGACATCCGGATGCCCGGCATGGACGGGATCGAGGCGACCCGGCAGGCGACCGCCCAGCCGGACCCACCCAAGGTGCTGGTGCTGACGACCTTCGACGACGACGAGTACGTCTACGGCGCACTCCGCGCCGGCGCCAGCGGATTCCTGCTCAAGAGCATGGCCCTGGACGCGATCCTGGACGCGATCCGCGTGGTGGCGGCCGGCGACGCGCTGATCGCGCCGAGCGTCACCCGACGGCTGATCGCCGACTTCGCCGGAACCTCCGCCACCCCCGCGGCCCCCACACCGGACACCGAGCCCGCCACGGACTCAAGTCTCATCGCGGGGATCACCGACCGGGAGCGCGAGGTGCTGGCACTGGTCGGACAGGGACTGTCGAACACTGAGATTGCCGAGCAGTTGGTCATCAGCGCGGCGACGGCGAAGACCCATGTCGCGCGCCTGTTCGCCAAGCTCGAGGCCCGGGACCGCGTCCACCTGGCGATCATCGCCTTCGAAACCGGGCTCGTACCGCGCAGACGGTAGGGCAGGGTGAGAAGAACGATCACCGACCACGGGTCCGCCGCGGTTCCAGATGCGTCGGCACGTCCCCTGGTCGCAGCGGGATTCGAGTCGAGGCGCCGGCGCGCCGGCCCCGTTGGTGTGCGAGCCGGAGGCTGAACATGAAAGAAGACCGGCCCAGGCGCACGGGGGAACGCTTGGGCCGGTCATCTTCCGTCTCAGCGCGGACAGACTACCCGCCGCGTCCCGAGCCGGGCAGGGTGCCTGGGCTCGGCGACGGC
Source organism: Mycobacteriales bacterium (assembly GCA_045806985.1). Taxonomy (GTDB): domain Bacteria; phylum Actinomycetota; class Actinomycetes; order Mycobacteriales; family JBJMIH01; genus JBJMIH01. Next base: position 3,457 of record JBJMIH010000056.1, read on the forward strand.
GTCAACGGCGCTGACGCGTCCTGGGGGATGACCTGACGGTCACCGTGGATTCCCGACGCCGAGCGCCAGAACGAGGGCACCGCCGGGGCAGGGCGGCGAGGCCGGGGGTTGAGCGGGACGGCCGCACGTGTGGTCGAGTTGGTGCGGGGTGGGGCGGCCGGCTGCCGCGAACGGGCCCGTATCGCCACCGCCCTCAGGCCTGGGGGTCGTGCAGGTGGCCGTCGTGGCGGGCGGCGAGCAGCCGGCCGAGCAGGTGGGCGAGCCGGCGGTCGTCGACAGTCGCGGCGGCGGGCACGTGCAGTTCGGCCCACCAGCGGTCGCCCGGCGGCCGCCAGCCGGTGAGCCGCTCGACCTCGGCTGGGGCCACCTGGATCGGCGGGTCGGCGAGGACAGCCGGCGCGCCGTCCCGGTCCAGCCGGACGCCGCCGCCGGCGCCGATCTCGCCAGTCACCGAGATCGCGTGCGACGCGGCGAAGTCGGCGTAGGTCGCCTGGTCCGGGCGTTCCCGCAGCAGTACGAGCAGGTCGTAACTCATGTCCACTCCGGTCGGCGGCGTGCGGTGCGGCCGGGCGCCCAGAACAGGTCGTCGCCGAGGTGCCGCTTGACCTTCTGCCGCGCCGCGTCGAACGCCGGCCAGTCGGCCAGCGGATCGGTCGGGGCCGCGGTGACCTGGAGCCAGTACGTGTCCGGACCGAGCCGTTCCACGACCGCGGCCGGTGCGGACTCGACCACTGCCGGGCCGCCGGCCATGGCCACGTACGCCGGCCCGAGCACGGTGCCCCACAGCAGTTCCGGGATGCCGTCCTCCACCAGCGCGTACGCGGACACCGACAGCGACAGCTCGCCGTCGTCCTCGCGGGTGACCGCCCCGTACGACCGCGGCGTCGCGGTCACCGCGTCCGGCTCGCTGGCGACGTGCACGTACCCGTACTCGGCCCGCAGCGGTACCGCGGCGGCACGGACGAACGCGACGAGCGCTGCCGGGTCCACCTGCGTACGGTCGGCGGCGACGCTGGCCGTGGCTCTCGGCACCCGGTTGACGGCGCCGGCCGGCGGCGGCGGCGAGACCGTGCCCTCGGCCGCGCTGGACGACTCCGGCCGCCAGATGACCATCCAGTCGCCGGGCCAGCGCCGCTCGTCGGGCATACCGGCGGTCCACGGCTGGTCCAGTGGTTCGGAGATGCCCCAGCGGTGCGGGGCGGCGGCCGGCGCGTGCTCGGCCAGCAGGTCGAAGAACACCCGCGCCGAGGCGGCCTCGCTGAGCGGGTCCCCGGTCACCAGGCCGGCGAACGTGTCGAACACGGGTCCCTCCTCACGGGATGGGCTCGATCGGCTCGATCGGCACGATCGGTTCGATGGGCTCCACGGGTTCCACCGGCTCGACCGGTTCGACGGGCTCGCCGGGCGCGCCCTCGTCGTCGCCTCCACCTGGCCGCAACGTACCAGGGTCCTTGGACTTGCCCGGGTCCTTGGGGACGATCGCCTGGTTGGCGGGATCGGCCTTCATCTTGTCGCCGGTGACCGCGTTGGTGTACTCGCCGGGGCCGGTCCGCTGGTAGATCTTGATCTGGCCGTTCTTGGCGAGTTCCCTCAGCGGCCCGGTGAGCTTGGTCCGCTCGTCGGTGACCAGCACCGGCACCCTGCCGCTCAGCTGGGCCGCCCGGATCTGGGCCATGAGCTGGCCGGACAGGTGCTGCGCGTCGACGTTCTTGACCTCGATGAAGACCTGGTCGTTCTGGCCGTCCGGGATGGTGGTGATGCTGCCGCGGCCCGGCACGGTGACGGTGTAGCTCTCGGTGTTCTTGGTGAACCCCAGCTCGTCGAGCACCTTGGCCTCGAACGCGTCGCCGGCGGCCTTGTTGGAGATGACGCTGCCGAACAGGATCGTGAACAGGTTCGGGTCGACCAGGCTGGCGGGGTTCTTCTCGGCCGGCAGCGTGTCCAGTGGCGTGCCGCCCAGGCTGTGGTCGGGGACCGTGCGGGCCAGGTCGGTGGCGGCGGTGAGGGCGTTCGCGAGGGTGTGGGCGGCGGTGATCACCGCGTCGGCCGCGTCGGATCCGGCGCGCTCGGCGGCCTTGAGCTGGCCCTCGTCGGGTGGTCGCGGTCCGCGCCGGTCCTGTTCGTCGAGGACGCCGGTGTACCTGCTGTCGGCGTTCTTGTACTCGGTGCGGTGCTGGGTGACCACCTTGACGTAGGTCTCCAGCGCGGCGGCCGCGTCGTTGTACGCCTGCTCCAGCGTGGACAGCTCGCCGTGCAGGTCGGACACGAGCGAGCTGCACGCGTCGGCGGCTTGGCCGGTCCAGGCGTCGCGGCCGGTGAACAGGATCTGGGTGACCTGGCTGTCCAGGTTGGCCCGGCAGGTGGAGCATTGCGTCGCGGCGTCCCGGTACGCCTTGGCGGCGGCGGACAGCGCGTGCTCGTCCACCGGCGGGAACGGCGTGCTGAGTGCGCTCATGCGATCGGCCCGCGCGCGGGTGGCTGCGGCTGGATCAGCGGCAGCGAGGCCCGGTAGTCGCCGCTGTCGAACGCCACCCCGCACATCGCGATGTTCACTGACAGCTGGAGCAGCGTGTTCTCCAGCCGCATGGTCGCCTCGGCGAGCTGCAGGCCCAGCTCGAGCTGGGCCTGGTCGCTGTCCGGGGCTCCGGTGTGGTCGTCGGCGTCGACGCTGGCGGTGGCCGCGTTCTTGCGCGCCGAGGTGACGCCGCTGCGGAAGGCGGCCACGGAGTTGGCGGTGTCGCTGAGGATCGCCGGGTCCACCCGGATGGTCATCGTCGCCTCCAGACGGTGTCACCTCTGTACATACCCGGCGGCCGTCCGTAGCGAAACCCTCCCTCTCACTCTGTGATGCGCGCCTCCAGCCGTTCCAGGCGCTCTACCAGGGGTCGCAGCTCGCGCTGGATCGCCTCGGCCAGGGCTGTCGGGGCGGCGGTGGCGGGGGTGGCGGCGGTGCTGGACTGGGTGTTGGCGCGGAGGTGGACGTAGCCGGCCAGGGCGGCGGCGACCGCGCGGCGGGCCAGCCGGGGCTCGACGCCGAGCTCGCGCAGCACCTGGCCGGCGGTGCCGTCCGGCTCGGCGACCAGGCCGAGGAGCAGGTGCTCGCAGCCGACGTAGTTGTGGCCGAGCGAGATGGCCTCGCTCAGGCTCAGCTCCATCGCGGCCACCGCGTGCGCGCCGAACAGCCCGGCCGACTCGCCGGTACCGGCCGGCGCCGGTGTCGCCGTGGCCGCGCGGGCGGCGAGCGCGCTCCGTACCGCGGCGGGCTCCACCTCGAGCGCGGACAGCACCCGCAGGGCCAGGTTGGTGCCCTCGTCGAGCAGGCCGGCGAGCAGGTGCCCGGTGCCGACCTCGGGCTGGCCGGCCTCGCGGGCGCGGGCCGCCGCGAGCTTGATCACCTCGCGGACGCGGGCGGTGGTGAGCTTGCCCAGCTGGCTGTGGGGGTCGTCCAGGTCGAGGGCGTTCGGGCCGACCTCGCGCAGCGCTGTCATCCGCCGGACCGCTTCTTCGAGGGCCCGCTGGCAGACGGCGGAGACCGGTACTCCGGTCGCCCTGACCGCCTCGGCGAGCTCGTCGGGCAGGTACACGTTGATTTTTGGCATACCCCTGTATACCCCTATGTACCCCCACCTGCCAAGGGCTCGTGCCGTGGAGCCGCGCGACTCTCCCATTTACTCCAAGCCCGCCTGCCAGCCGGCCTACCGGAGTGGGAGCGCCGCGCGGCCCAAACAGCCCAACGAGTGATCAAAGCCCCCGTTACGGGATTGTGACAATCTGGACCGAATCGTCCGCTACCAGCCACTTAACCGGTCGACACCGCCGGGTCCGTGGCCCACCCTCACGGCATGACGACTGCGCGCACCGACCTGCCGGCCCGCTGGGACGAGCGGACGACCCTGGCCACCTTCCTCGACTACGCGCGCGCCACGGCGCGGGCCAAGTGCGCGGGGATCTCCGCGGCGGACAGTCGGAGGGCCGTGCTCCCGGACTCCCCGCTGATGACCGTGTCGGGCCTGATCAGCCACCTGACGTGGGTGGAGTACTGGTGGTTCCAGGTGGTGTTCCTCGGCGAGGAGGACGGGGGTCCTTGGACGGAGGAGGACCCGGACCGGGAGATGCGGATCGCGCTGGACGTGCCGCTCGACCGGCTGCTGGCCGAGTACGAGGCGCAGGCCGAGCGGTACCGGGAGCTGGTCGCCGCCCATGGCCTGGACGAGCAGGGGCGGCGCACGATCCGCGACGGCGGGACGGTGACGCTGCGCTGGATCCTGTTCCACCTGGTCGAGGAGACCTCCCGGCACAACGGGCACCTGGACATCCTCCGCGAGCTGCTCGACGGCGTGGTGGGAGTCTGACGCCATGAGTCGAGCCGCCGTGCGCTACGGGCCGCTGGAAGCCGTGCTCGCCGACGTGGCCACCGAGCGGGCCGCCCAGGACGCGCGGTGGGGGCCGCAGGACCCGCCGGACGGGACGGGGCCGGCGTACGCGGGCGAGGCCGACGCGCTGCGGGAGGCCTGCGGGGCGGCGTTCCGGGACGGCGCGGGCAGCTGGCGGCACATCCTGGCCGAGGAGGTGGCGGAGGCGTTCGCCGAGGACGACCCTGACCGGCTCCGCGCCGAGCTGGTCCAGGTGGCGGCCGTCGCGGTCAAGTGGATCCAGGCCCTGGACGGCCGTCCGGACGGGGACGGGTCGGGCAGATCCCGTCCAGGCTGACCTCCAGCGTGCGGTCGATCGCCTGCTGCCGGACGTCCGGTGGCATCGCGCCGAGCGGCCCGTCGAGCAGCAGCAGCGCCAGGCCGTGCACGGCGGACCACACGGCGGTCTCGCTGTGCGCGCGCCGCGCCGGGTCGAGCAGGCCGGCCGCCATGATCTCGTCGAGCACCGTCTGGAGCATCCGGTACGACCGGAACATCTCCGCGTGGTGCGTCGAGTTCTGGTCGGCCCGGGAGAACGCGGTCCGGTACAGGCCGGGCTCGGCGAGCGCGAACCGCAGGTACGCCGAGCCGATGGCGCGCAGCCGTTCGACCGGGTCGGCCGCGGCGGCGACGTCCTCCTCCATGTAGTCCGCGAGCTGGTCCTGGGCGCGGGCCTTGACCGCGTGGAACAGGTCGCTGTGGTTGGCGAAGTGCCGGTAGGCGGCGGTGGCCGACACGCCGACCCGGCGGGCCGCCTCGCGCAGCACCACCGCCTCCGGTCCGCCCTCGCGGGCCAGTTCGGTGGCGGCGTCGGTGAGCGCGTTCGCCAGGTCGCCGTGGTGGTAGGTGCTGCGTCGAGAACTCGTGGCCACGTCCTCATCCTGTCAATGTTGACACCGTTAACGTCCCGGTCTAAGTTTACGGCGTGAACATCAGTCTGCGAAACTACGGTCAATTCGTGTACCGGCACGCACGCCTCGTGCTGGTACTGGCGGGGGCGGCCATGGTCGTGGTGGCCGTCCTCGGGGTAGGCGCCTTCGGCAAGCTGACCAGCGGCGGGTTTCAGGACCCGAACGCCGAGTCCACCAAGGCGCAGAAGCTCGTCGACGACAGGTTCGGCGGCTCCACCAACGTGGTCCTGCTCGTGCACGCGAAGTCCGGCGACGCCGACTCGCCGGCCGTCCGCGCGGCCGGCACCCGGCTCGCCGCCGCCCTCGCCGCCGAGCCGGACGTCCACAACGTCGCCTCCTACTGGACCACCGGCGCGCCCGTGCTGAAGTCCACCGACGGCCGGGACGCGCTGGTCGCCATGCACGTCGGCGGCGAGGACAAGACGCTCGACGACCGAACCGGCGCGCTGATCGGCAGGTACACCGGCAGCGCGTACTCCGGCGGCGGCGCGGTCACCGTCAAGGCCGGCGGCACCGCGGCGGCCAGCCACGACGTGCCCGGCGAGGTCAGCAAGAGCCTGGCCCTCGCCGAGGCCATCGCCGTGCCGCTCACCCTGCTGCTGCTCGTGCTCGTCTTCGGCGGCCTGGTCGCCGCATCGCTGCCGCTGGTGATCGGCGTGATCGCCATCTTCGGCACGTTCGCGGAGCTGTTCGTGCTCGGCTCGATCACCAACGTGTCGGTGTTCGCCATCAACCTCACCACCGCGCTCGGCCTCGCCCTCGGCGTCGACTACGCGCTGCTGCTGGTCAGCCGCTTCCGCGAGCAACTGACCGCGGGCAACAGCGTGGAGGACGCGGTCGTCACCACCGTCCGCACCGCCGGCAGGACGATCCTGTTCGGCGCGGCCACGGTCGCGATCGCGCTGTCCGCGTTGCTGGTCTTCCCGCTGTACTTCCTGCGCTCGTTCGCCTACGCCGGCATCGGCGTGGTCATCGTCGCCGCCGTCGCCGCGCTGGTCGTGATCCCGGCCCTGCTCAGCGTGCTCGGTACCCGGGTCAACCGGGGTCGGCTGCCGTGGGCGGGGCGCTGGACGCCGGAGTCGGCGTTCTGGGGCCGGCTGGCCGGGACAGTGATGCGCCGGCCGGCGCTCACCGCGCTGCCGGTCGCGCTGGTACTGCTGATCCTCGCGCTGCCGCTGCTCGGTGTGTCGTTCGGCACCCCGGACTCTGGCGTGCTGCCGAAGCACTCGTCCAGCCGGCAGGTGTCGGACGCGCTCGAGACCCGCTTCGCCGGCAACGCCTCGGCCGCCGTGGACATCGTCACCGGCCCGGTCGACCAGGCGGCGCTGTCCGCGTACGCCGGCCGGATCTCGCACCTGCCCGGCGTGGTCAAGGTGGACACGCTCAGCCACCAGCCGGGTCCGCAGCGGCTGTCGGTGGTCACCACCCTCGAACCCAAGTCCGGCAAGGCCCAGGAGCTGGTCCGCCAGATCCGCGCCACCCCGGCCCCCGGCGGCGTCGAGACGCTGGTCGGCGGGGAGGACGCCGAGCTCATCGACACCAAGCACAGCATCGGCAGCCGGCTGCCGGTGGCCGGGCTGATAGTGGTGCTGACCACGTTCGTCATCCTCTTCCTGTTCACCGGCAGTGTCGTGCAGCCGCTGCGGGCGTTGCTGCTCAACGGGCTCAGCCTGGCCTCCACGCTGGGCGTGATGACCTGGATCTTCCAGGGCGGCCACCTGTCCTCCGTGCTCGGCTTCACGCCGCGGCCGATGGACACCGCCATGACCGTGCTGCTGTTCTGCATCACCTTCGGGCTGTCCATGGACTACGAGGTGATCGTCACCAGCCGGATCAAGGAACTGCACGACGAGGGGCAGTCGCCGGCCGCCGCCGTCACCGTCGGGCTGTCCCGCACCGGCCGGATCGTGTCCACCGCGGCCGCGCTGATGGCGGTCAGCTTCCTCGCCTTCGGCACCGGCTCGGTGAGCTTCCTGCAGATGTTCGGGCTCGGCAGCGGGCTGGCGATCCTGCTCGACGCCACGCTCGTCCGCGGCGTGCTGGTACCGGCGGTGCTGCGGCTGCTCGGCAGGGCGGCGTGGTACGCGCCCGGCCCGCTGCGCCGGGTCTCGGCGAGGGTGCGGCTGAGCGAAACCTGACCGGATGCGCCGGTGCGCGGTTGTTAGGCTCCCCGTCGTGACTCAACCCACACCACCCGGTTGGTACCAGGACCCGAACGGGCCCCCCGGGGCCTTCCGCTGGTGGGACGGCGTGAACTGGACCGCCTCGACCCAACCGCAGGCCACGGCCGGCGGCCCGGTCGGGGCGGCCCAGTACGGTCAGGGCCAGTACGCCACCGCCCCCACGGCCCCGATCGGCGGCCAGTACGGCGTCCCGCAGCCGCCGAAGCGGCGCAACACCGGCCTCATCGTCGGCGTCATCTGCGCGGTCGTCATCGTCGCCTGCGGCGCCACGATCGCGATCGTGCTGGCCGGCAAGGGCGGCGGCAACGACGACAAGGCCAACCCCAAGCCGAGCAACGCCGCCAGCGTCAAGATGGTCGGCCTGGAGAACGACCGGGCCACCGGCATGACGTACCAGCGCCCGGACGGCTGGCAGGACGACGCGAAGGACACCGACGGCGACGAGGTCGGCGCGGAGATGCTGTGGGGCCAGTACATCTGCCCGAACGGCAAGACCTGCTACGCCGGGGTGGTGTACTCCGGCAAGGCCACCGCCGGCTCCGCCACCGACCTGACCAGCATCGTCAGGGACAAGCTCAGCGACCTGGTCGCGCTGCGGATCGGCTTCGGCACCGGCGTCAAGGTCAGCAGCAGCAACGACGACATCGACGGCCACAAGGCCTACACCGAGACGCAGGACTTCAAGCCCAGCGACCAGCAGGCCACCCCGGGCACGCTCAGGGTCGCCGCCATCGATCTCGGCAACGGCACCGTCGCCTACGTCGCCGCCTCCGTGAACACCCAGGTCCACGCCCCGCCCGCCGGCACCCTCGACGCCGTCTTCAAGTCGGTCAAGACCAACACCTGACACCCTTCCCGCGTCACTCGTTGACCCATGTGAAGGTGCGGGCGACGCGGTCGGCGCGGGCGATGAGAGGGTCGCCGGCCTCGAGGTGCTCGGTGGCGAACTCGAGCGCTGCCAGCACCGGTACGGCCGGATGCGGGACGTAGTAGCGCAGGCTGTCGACCGTCACCGGCTCGCCGCGCGCGTCGGAGACCTCGTCGAGGACGCGGATGCGGGCGGCCGGGCTGCCGTCGTCGAGGGCGACCACGCCGACCTCGCACAGGCCGTCGATGTCCAGGTCGCCCACTTCGGCGCGAAACGCCGCCGCGATCCGGTCCGGGTCGGTAGTGTCGGTCGGGCGCAGCACCACGCACAGCACGCCGGTGAACAACATGCTCTCCCGGGGCACCGCCAGCAGGCAGACCGCCGTCGCGGCGGCCTCGGCGCCGGCGACGCAGGCGCGGGTGAGCAGCGCGACGAGTTGATCGTGGAAGGGAACGAGCGTGGGCACCTGCCGCAGCCAACCCTCCACCAGGGCGCGGACGTGACCGGTCGCCCGTCCGGGCTGGGTGCCGCACCACAGCCCGTCGGCGTCCAGGGCGAATCCGAGCGGCTCCATACGCGCACTCCGCTCGCGCGTCGGGATTTCAGGGTAACCGCGGGACCCGAACGTGAGTACGAATTGAAACAAATCTGGTGCCCGGAGCGACGTTCGACAAGAACAAGCAGCCGGCGGGAGGGTGAATGACTGAATCTGTTCGGATCTTCGCGGATCCGATCTGTGTTGACTGCTGGCTGACGTACCGCTGGCTGCGCGAGGTGGACCAGTTGCGGCCGCTCGACCTCCGCGTGCACGGGTACAGCATGCGGCTGCGGCGCGAGGACATCCTCCCGCCCGAGCCGCTCGCCCGTCGCGACGCCAGCCTCGGCCTGCTGCGGATCATGGAGGCGGTGCGGGACCGGTACGGCGAGCCGTCGGTGCGCCGGGTGTACGAGGCCTTCGAGGTCTGCGTGCAGCACGAGCGGGTGTCCGTCACCGACCTCCATCTCGCCGAGATCCTCGCCGTGCTCGACCTCGACCCGGCGATGATCGCCGCGGCCTCCGACCCGCTGTGGGACCGGCCGATCAAGGCACGGATGCGGGAGTGCGCGGCCGCCTACGGCACGGACCTGGCCAAGGTGCCGGTGCCGGTGCTGGTGTTCGAGGACGGCACCGCGCTGGCCGGCCCCGGCTGGTCGACCCCGCCGGAGGGCGCCGACGCGCTGCGCGCCTACGACGCGGTGCGGGCGCTCGCCGCGATCCCGCAGTTCGTGGAGGTCATGCGGCCCGGCCAGGAGGACGACCCGCTGGACGCGCTGCCGCTGTGGGCCCCGGCCACCGTCCGCACGCCGCATCTGTGCGGCGAGTGCCGCTGACCCTGCCGGAGGTACCGGAGCTCCCGGATGCCGAGGGGTCCCGCCCGAGCGGCTCGGGCGGGACCCCTGTCGGTGCGCCGTGCGGGTTACGCCTGGTTGGTCCAGACGACCGCGGCCGGCTGCGCCGCGGTCAGGGTGACCGCGGGGGTGGTGTAGTTCTGGATGAAGTACGGCTCGGGCCGGTAGTTCTGGTCCAGGAACATGGCCCGGTCGATCCGCTGCACCTGGATCGAGTCGCCGTTGTCCGTCGCGGAGTTCGGCGCCCGGAACACGTAGATCTGCTCGATGTCAGCGGACTTCGTGCCGGGTGGCAGCTCCACCGTGGTGGCGGCCGGGTCGTCGCGCTGGACGGTCCAGCCGAGCTGGGCGTGGTCGGAGCGGTACAGGGTGTCGCTGCCCTTGAGCTTGACCGCGACCCCGGCGCCGACCCACGGGCTCTTGGTGTTGTCGGACGGCCCCGTGGTGGTCTTCTTCAGCACCAGGTACAGGTAGTTCCGCTCGTCGGACAGGTCGGGCGTGTTGGTGTCGGGGGTGGCCTCGATCTTGCCTTCGCGCTGCATCTCCCGGGCGGTGACCCAGTAGGTCCAGCCGTTGCGGTCCATCATCACCTCGCGGGCCTGCCCGGTGGGCAGCGCCTGGGAGATCGACAGGGTGAACCGCATCGGGTGCGCCTGCGCGTCGGCGTCGAGCTGGTCGCAGACGTTGTTGTTGTCGGTGCAGGTCTGGAGGATCGGGTGGTGGTCCTCGTACTTGCCGGCGAACGGGATGCTGCCGTGCTGCGGGGCCTGGTAGATCTCGCTGCCCGGCACCACGTTGCCGTCCGGGTCGAGGCGGAGCTGGTAGACGCCGACGTGGTAGATCCACTCGATGTCGGTGGTGCGGCCCCAGCGCGCCATCAGCGAGGCCGGCGCCAGCCCGGTACCACCGTCTTCATTGGACCAGACGATGGTGTACCGGAGTTCCAGCGAGCCGTCCGGCTGCGGGGTCACCTCATGCCAGGCGATGAGCGGCACGTCGGTGAACGCGTTCTGGAACGGCCCGCCCCACTGGGCCAGCGTGCGGCCGTACAGCACGGGAGCGTGCGCGTACACCGCGTAGTCGGCCGAGCCGGGTGTCACCGTGCGGAACGAGATGCCGCGGAGGACCGCCAGGTCGCCGCCGCGGGTGCGGTCGGTGGCCAGGTGGAAGGTGAGCCGGTGCAGGCCGCGGTGCAGGTGGCCGAGGAAGAACTCGCGCGGGATGGACTGGTCGGACGGGATCACCACGTCGGTGACGTACGTGCCGTCCACCGAGGCGGAGACCACGGCCGACTCGTGCCCGGTGACACCCCAGTCCACGCCGGGCGCCCGCGCGGTGAAGCTGACCATGGCCTCGCCCTCCCGCGCGACGAGGAACGGCACCTGCGGGTCGTGGCCGCCGGCCCGGACCACCACGGACGGTCCCGGGTCGGCGTGGGCGGCGGGGCTCCACGCGGTGGTGGTCACCGCGGCGGCGCTGGCCGCGGCCGCGGTGAGCAGGATTGCCCGCAGGCGGCGGGCGGGTCTGTTCTGCACATGTACCTCCAAGGGGTCTGGACGTAGCCGATCTGGCCCTGATGACGACGGCAGGGCACGACGTTAGCGACCCCGTTACCAGAATGTGAAGAAAATGTCCTTCAGCGAGGACTGTTCGGGGATGAGTCGATGACAACGTGTGACACTGGTCACGAGAAAAACTGTTTGCGTCAAGCAACTAACTGAGCGCATCCTGGTAGGGATACCGCCCGATCCGAGCCGGAGAGCCGCAGATGTCCGACGATGCGTACGCGCAGATCGAACGGGAGCTGACCGTGCTGATGCGCACCATCACGCGGGCCAAGCGGCACGACGCCGACAACCCGCTGCACGGGGTGGAACCCACCGCGCTGTGGCTGCTCAGCCAGCTCGTCGAGTACGGGCCGCACCGGCTCACCGCCCTCGCCGCCGCGGTCCATCTCGACATCTCCACCGTGAGCCGGCAGGTCGCCGCGCTCGAAGCCCGGGGCTGGGCGGAACGCCACCCCGACCCCGACGACGGCAGGGCGGTGCTGTTCCACCCGACTCCGGAGGGCCTCGCCCTACTGGAGTCCACCCACCGGCGGCGGATGGATTTCCTCCGCGAACTGGTCTCGGGCTGGAGCCCGGCCGACCGCGACCAGCTCGCCCGCCTGCTCAGCCAGCTCAACCAGGAGATGCGACGGCGCCTTACCCCAGAGGCGCTCGCCGGGCACGCCACCTCACGGGAGAAGTGAATGTCAGCCAGCCTGAGCAAGGCCCCCGCGCCCCCGACCCCGGCGCGGATGAGCAACCGGCAGATCTGGATCATCCTGTCCGGCCTGTTGGTCGGGATGTTCCTGGCCGCCCTCGACCAGACCGTCGTCTCCACCGCCCTGCCGACGATCGTCGGGAAGCTCGGCGGCCTGGAGCACATGTCGTGGGTGGTGACCGCCTACCTGCTCGCCTCCACCGCCTCCACCCCGCTGTACGGCAAGATCTCCGACCTGTACGGCCGCCGGCCGATCCTGCTGTTCGCGATCGTCGCGTTCCTGTGCGGCTCGATGGTGTGCGGCACGGCCAACTCGATGACCGTGCTGATCCTCGGCCGCGCCGTGCAGGGCCTCGGCGCGGGAGGCCTGATCACGATGACGCTGACCGTGGTCGGCGACATCATCCCGCCGGCCGAACGGGGCAAGTACCAGGGCCTGTTCGGCGGCGTCTTCGGCGTCTCGTCGGTGGCCGGCCCGCTGATCGGCGGGTTCTTCACCCAGCACGTCTCGTGGCGGTGGGTGTTCTACATCAACGTGCCGGTCGGCCTGGTCGCGCTCGCCGTCATCGCGGTCGTCATGAAGCTGCCGCGGATCCACCGCGACCACAAGATCGACTATCTCGGCGCGGCCCTGGTGGTCGCCTCGGTGTGCTCGATCCTGCTGGTCACCGTGTGGGGTGGCCAGGAGTACGCGTGGAGCTCGGCCACCATCGTCGGGCTGATCGTCTCCGGTGTGGTGTTCGGCGCGCTGTTCCTCGTCCGTGAGCACTACGCGAGCGAGCCGATCCTGCCGCTGCGGCTGTTCCGCAACCCCATCTTCGCGGTGACCAGCGCGGTCGGCTTCATCGTCGGCCTGGCGATGTTCGGCGCGATCGTCTTCCTGCCGCTGTACCTCCAGGTGGTGAAGGGGTACTCGCCCACCAAGTCCGGCCTGACGATGATCCCCTTCATGTTCGGGCTGCTCCTCGCCTCGATCGTGTCCGGGCGGATCATCACCAAGATCGGCCGGTACAAGGTCTTCCCGATCGTCGGCACCGGCCTGATGACCGCGGGGCTGATGCTGTTCTCCCTGCTGAAGGTGCACACCTCGATCCTCGAGGCGTGGGGCTTCATGATCATCATGGGCGCCGGCCTGGGCCTGGTGATGCAGACGCTGGTGCTGGCCGTGCAGAACGCGGTCGAGATCGCCGACCTGGGCGTCGCGACCTCGTCGTCCACGTTCTTCCGGTCGCTGGGCGGCTCGTTCGGGACGGCCATCTTCGGCGCGGTGTTCAGCGCTCGGCTGACCTACTGGCGGCCGCGGCTGCTGCCACCCGAGGCGGCGGCGCAGCTCAAGAACAGCGGCAGGGCACTGTTCAACGACCCTGCCAGGATCGCTAAGCTCCCTGCCGGAATCCGGGGCCCTGTCCTGGAGATGTTCGTGAAGTCCCTGCACACGGTGTACCTGGTGGGGGTGCCCATCATCCTGGCGGCGTTCGTGCTCAGCTTCTTCCTCAAGGAGAAGACGCTGCGCAAGAGCGCCACCGAGCCGGACCCGACCAGCGAGTCCGACGTCGCGGCCAACGCCGAGGCGAACGCCGCCGCGTTGGGGGCCTGAACGGACGTAGTACGGAAGCACGTGGAGAGCCCGGCCGACCTTCCTCCGGCCGGGCTCTTGACGTCACTGGAGGTAGTGCTCGACCTCGTCGACGGGACGGGGCTGCGCCGCGTCCGGGTCCTCGTCGTACTCCTCCCGGGCGCGGCGCTGGCGGAGCAGGTCCCAGCACTGGTCGAGGCGCTCCTCCAGGCTGCGCAGCCGCCCGCGCTCGTCGTCGCCGAGCTCGCCGCCGCGCAGGCGGAGCTTCTTCTCCTCGTCGGCGAGCTGGCTGATCTCCGCCACGATGTCCTTGTCGGTGGTCACGAGTCCCTCCTCAGGTTCGCCCTCAAGGTATGACGCTCTAGCGCAGCGGGGGCGTGAGAATTCCCGCCGTCTCGGTGTGCGCCATCTCACCGGCCTCGACGGCCTCGTGCAGCCGGCGGGCCGACTCCTTGATCTCCTGCTCGGCCTCGGTGCGGCCGACCCAGGTCGCGCCCTCCACCGACTTGCCGGGCTCCAGGTCCTTGTACACCTCGAAGAAGTGCTGGATCTCCAGCCGGTCGAACTCCGGCAGGTGGTGGATGTCGCGCATGTGCTCCAGGCGCGGGTCGGCGGACGGCACGCACAGCACCTTGTCGTCGCCGCCCTTCTCGTCGGTCATCCGGAACATGCCGATCGCGCGGCAGCGGATCAGGCAGCCGGGGAAGGTGGGCTCGTCGACGAGGACCAGCGAGTCCAGCGGGTCGCCGTCGGCGCCGAGGGTGCCCTCGATGAAGCCGTAGTCCGCCGGGTAGCGGGTCGAGGTGAACAGCATCCGGTCCAGCCGGATCCGCCCCGTCACGTGGTCCATCTCGTACTTGTTGCGCTGGCCCTTGGGGATCTCGATGGTGACGTCGAACTCCACGGTGAAAGGCTCCTCAACTCTGAGGCGGGTCCTGGCGTCTAGTCTGACGCACGGGTCGTGGAGCCGGAGCCGGAGGTTGTGTCGATGGGGCGCCTGTACTGGACCGCGGTCGCGATGTGCGCGGCGGCGGCGGTCGGCGGGGCGTCCACGGCGACGTACCTGGCGCTGTCCGGAAACGGCGGCAAGTCCGACAAGGCGTACGTGATCGGGACCGACGACCCGCCGCCGGTGCTGCCGGCGACCAGCCAGAACGTCCCCGTACCCACCCAGGCCGGGCTCACCGCCGCGCTCGGCCAGGCGCTGCACAGCACCGCCCTCGGCAGCCGCCTCGACTACAGCATCGTGGACCCGCTCACCAACCAGACCCTGCTCGCCGGCGGCGCCGACATCGCCTCCACGCCGGCGTCCACCAACAAGATCCTCACCGCCGCGGCGGCCCTGTCCGCGCTGGGCGACGACACGACGTTCACCACGTCCGTGGTGGCCGGGCCCGGCCCCGGCGACGTGGTGCTGGTCGGCGGCGGCGACGTCACGCTCGCGGCCGGCGGCAAGGTCGGCTACACCGGCGCGGCCACCCTCGAGGACCTCGCCGCCCGGGTGAAGAAGGCGCACCCGGCGCCGGTCACCCGGGTACTGGTCGACGACTCCCGGTACACCGGCGCGCAGCTCGGGCCCGGCTGGGAGACCGGCATGGTGGAGACCGGCAACTTCTCCCCGCTCGCCCCGGTCATGCTCAACGCCGGCCGGGTCAACCTCACCAACTCGCACGCCGCCCGCAGCAACAACTCCGACCTCGACGCCGGGCGCGCCCTCGCCGGCCTGCTCGGCGCACCGTCGGGGCAGGTCACCAGGGGTACGGCCGGGTCGGGCGCGAAGCAGCTCGGCGCGGTCCACTCGCCGCCGCTCACCGTCACCGTGCAGTCGATGCTCCAGCAGAGCGACAACGTGATCGCCGAGGGCCTGGCCCGCGAGGTGGCCATCGCCCAGCACAGGACGCCGGACTACGCCGGCGGCGCCGCCGCGGTCCAGGCCGCGCTGGCCAAGCTGGGCCTCGACACCACCGGCCTGCACACGGTCGACGGCTCCGGCCTCTCGCACGGCGACGCGGTACCGCCCAAGCTGCTCACCCAGACCCTCGCGCTGGCGGCCGGCAAGTCCCACCCCGAGCTGCGCCCCGTCTTCGCCGGCCTCCCGGTCGCCGGCTTCTCCGGCACCCTCGACCCCGCCCACAAGCGCTTCAACGTCCCCGCCACCAAGGGCGCCGCCGGCATCGTCCGCGCCAAGACCGGAACCCTCGACGGCGTCAACACCCTCGCCGGCATCCTCACCACCTCCGACGGCCGCCTCCTCGCCTTCGCCTTCATGGCCGACAAGGTCAGGACCGGCGCCGGCGACGCCGCCATGCTCGCCCTCGACAAACTGGCCACCACCCTCGCCAGCTGCGGCTGCCGCTGACCCACTTCCTGCATCATTTGCGAACAAGATTCGCATATGTCAAGATCTCGCCGGGGGAAGGAGGTGCGCTCGATGTCCTTCGCGTTCGCCGAACCCGAGCCGAGGCCGTCCGTGATGACCGTCCCACGCGGTCCATACACGGCGGACGACCTGGACGAGCTGCCCGACGACGGCAACCGCTACGAGGTCCTCGGAGGCTGGATCAGCGTGTCCCCCGCACCCGGCCTGCAACACCAGCGCGCCGTGAGCCGGCTCGACAGGCTGATCGCCAGCCTGCTGCCGGAGGGCACGGAGGCCGTACCCGGCACCGGGCTGTACCTGGACGATGGCGACTGCTCGATACCGGACCTGCTGGTCATGACCATCGAGCCGCGCCCAGAGGCCGACAAGCTGCCGGTCGCCATGGCCCACACGGTCGTGGAGGTCGTCTCGCCCTCTCACGCGGTCATGGACCGTGTGGACAAGCGAGACCTGTATGCCGTCCACGGCATTCCGTGCTACTGGCGGCTCGAACGCTGGCGGTGGCGCGGGTACCAGGGCCGCACCCCGGCCCTGGTGGTCGGACTGCTGAGGTACGGCGCCTGGCAGGAGACGGTGTACCCGGCGGGCGCCGTCGCCGACATCCCGCTGGTGATCGGCCGCCAGCCTGGCGACGTCCTGAGTGTCAAGCTCGACCCGGCCACCCTCGTTCCCGGCGACTGAGGGGCACGACTACCGGCGTATACCGGCGACTGGAGACGGGGGGCTGCTGGTCGCGTACGGTGGGCGGTGTGACCCAGATGGTGGACTGGGAGTTCGCGGCGGCCACGGCTCGCCGGCTGATGCGGCCAGGGCCGCAGGTGACGCTGGAGGAGGCCACGGCCGTCGTCAGCGACCTGCGGATGCTGGCGGAGGAGGCCGAGGGCCACGTCGGGGCGTTCACCCGGCTGGAGCCGAGGACCGAGCACGCGCCGATCAGGGTGGTGGACCGTCCCGGCTGGGCGGAGGCGAACCTGTCCGGGTTCTCCTCGCTGCTCGTGCCGGTGGCGGAGCGACTGACCGCCCGCCGGGCCTCGCCGCCCAGCCCGCTGGTCACCCAGATCGGCTCCCGCGTCACCGGCGCCCAGGTCGGCACCGTGCTGGCGTTCCTGTCCGGGAAGGTGCTGGGGCAGTACGAGGTGTTCTCCGCCGCCCCGGGCCAGCTGCTCCTCGTCGCGCCGAACATCGTGGCGACCGAGCGCCAGCTCGCGGTCGACTCCCGCGACTTCCGCCTCTGGGTGTGCCTGCACGAGGTCTGCCACCGTACCCAGTTCACCGCCGTGCCGTGGCTGCGCGACCACTTCCTCGCCGAGGTCAACGCCTACGTCGACGCGGCCGACCTGGACCCGGAGGCGCTCCGCGAGCGGCTGGAGCGGGTGGCGAACGCGCTGGTGCGGGCGGTTCGCGAGCGGGACACCGACGTCAACCTCATCGAGCTGGTGCAGACCCCCGAGCAGCAGGCCGTGCTGTCCCGCCTGACCGCGCTGATGACGCTGGTGGAGGGGCACGCCGAGTACGTGATGAACGGTGTCGGCCCCGAGGTGGTACCGACCGTCGACGAGATCAAGCGCCGCTTCGCCGCCCGCCGCCAGGGGACGAACCCGCTGGACAGGGCCGTCCGAAAGCTGCTGGGCATCGACCTGAAGATGCGCCAGTACGCGGAGGGCGCCACGTTCGTCGCCGCCGTGGTCACCGAGGTGGGCATGGACGGCTTCAACGCGATCTGGCGCTCGCCCAACACGCTGCCCACCCAGGCCGAGATCAGCGACCCGTCCGCGTGGGTGCGCCGTGTCCACGCCAAGCGGTTCGAACTGGGCAAGGGCGAGAAGACCGGCGAGGGCGCCGGCGAGGACGGCACGTCAGGGGACGGCACCGGCGACACCGGCGGGCAGGACGAGCCACCCACCCCATGACCGGCCCCGCCCCCGCGGTGGCGGCGGTACGGGGCGCTGTCCGCGCCAGCCTGACCGACCTCGAGGCGGCCTCGCTCGTACTGGTGGCCTGCTCGGGTGGCCCCGACTCGCTCGCGCTGGCCGCTGCCACCGCGTTCGAGGCGCCCCGGGCGGGCCTGAACGCCGGCCTGCTCACCGTCGACCACCAGCTCCAGCCCGGTTCCGCCGAGGTCGCCGCCCAGGTCGCGGCGTGGGCCCGCACGGCCGGCCTGGACCCGGTCGAGGTGCTGACCGTCCGGGTGGACCACGCCGGCGGGCCGGAGGCGGCCGCCCGCGCCGCCCGGTACGCCGCACTGGACCGGGCCGCCGAACACCACGGCGCGGCCGCCGTCCTGCTCGGCCACACCCGCGACGACCAGGCCGAGACCGTCCTGCTCGGACTGGCCCGCGGCTCCGGAGCGCGCAGCCTGGCCGGGATGCCGGCGGTGCGCGGCCGGTACCGCCGCCCGCTGCTCGACCTGCCCCGCGCCACCACGGCCGCGGCCTGCGCCGCCGAGCACCTCACCCCGTGGGTGGACCCGCACAACACCGATCCGGCCTTCGCCCGCTCCCGGGTACGCGCCCTGCTGCCCGCCCTGGAGCAGGCCGCCGGTCCCGGCGTCATCGCCGGCCTGGCCCGGTCGGCCCGGCTGCTCCGTTCCGACGCCGACGCCCTGGACGTACTGGCCGAGGAGCTGGTGGACGGAGCCAGGGTGGCGGCCGGCGAGGCCCCGAGCGACCTTCGGAGCGACCTCACCGGCACCGTGGACACGCTGGACATCGCGACCCTGGCCGCCGCCCCGGCGGCCCTGCGGACCAGGGCGATCCGCATCGCGGCCCGGCAGGCCGGCGCCCGCGCGCTCACCCTGGCGCACCTCGCGGCCGTGGACGCGCTGGTCACCGCGTGGCGCGGGCAGGGCCCCGTCCACCTCCCCGGGCTGGTGGTGACCAGGGCATCTGGCAAGCTCCTGTTGGCCGGAAGCGACCGGAGTCAGGAGCAGGGGAGTGAGTGAGATCTACGCCGGGGACATCGAGTCGGTGATCGTCCCGCGGGAGCGGATCGAGGCGCGCGTCCAGGAGCTGGCTGACGCGGTCTCCGCCGACTACGCCGGCAAGGAGATCCTGCTGGTGGGCGTGCTCAAGGGCGCGTTCGTCTTCATGGCCGACTTCGCCAGGGCGCTGTCCCGCCCGGTGACGCTGGAGTTCATGGCGGTGTCCTCGTACGGTGCCTCGACCTCCTCGTCCGGGGTGGTGCGGATCCTCAAGGACCTGGACCGGAGCATCGCCGGCGAGCACGTCGTGCTGGTGGAGGACATCATCGACTCCGGCCTGACGCTGTCCTGGCTGCTCAAGAACCTGCAGAGCCGCAACCCCGCCTCGGTGGAGGTGGTCACGCTGCTGCGGAAGCCGGACTCGCTCAAGAGCTCGGTGCCGGTGAGGTACGTCGGTTTCGACATCCCGAACGAGTTCGTGGTCGGCTACGGGCTCGACTACGCCGAGCGTTATCGTGAGCTGCCTTACATCGCGGTTCTGAAGCCCGAGGTCTACGCGGGTTGACCAGTCTCGCGCCGTGAGAGAATCGGAACGCGGGGGACCGGACGGGAACGTCTCACGGTGGCGGTACGTTCGTACTGGCGATATCCGGCAGCAAGAAAGGGGACGGGGCCGGCTCCGCGGTCGGCTCTGTGAGGGACGATGGACTACAAGCGACTCATCCGGAACCCGTTCCTGGTCATCGCGCTGCTGATCGCGGCCGTACTGCTGCTGATGCAGCTGGTCGGGGGCACCGCGAGCTACAAGAAGGTGGACACCTCCGTAGCGCTGTCCCAGATCGAGTCCGGGAACTACAACAAGGTCAAGTTCGAGGACCGCGAGCAGCGGCTGCAGATCGACACCAAGGACGAGGTGTCGGGCACCAAGAAGATCCAGGCCTCGTTCCCGGCGGACGCCAGCTCGCAGATCTTCACGCTGCTGAAGGACAACCAGAGCTCCGGCGGGAGCGGCAAGAAGTTCGACACCAAGGTCAGCCAGCCCAACCCGATCCTGTCGGCGCTGGGCTTCGTGGTGCCGTTCGGGATCGCGCTGCTGCTGCTGTTCTTCTTCATGTCCCGCCTCCAGGGCGGCGGCGGCCGGATCATGAACTTCGGGAAGTCCCGGGCCAAGCTGGTCAACAAGGACACGCCGAAGACGACGTTCGCCGACGTGGCCGGCGTGGACGAGGCCATCGAGGAGCTCCTGGAGATCAAGGAGTTCCTGCAGAACCCGGCCAAGTTCCAGGCCATCGGCGCCAAGATCCCGAAGGGCGTGCTGCTGTACGGCCCGCCCGGCACCGGTAAGACGCTGCTCGCCCGCGCGGTGGCCGGCGAGGCCGGCGTGCCGTTCTACTCGATCTCCGGTTCCGACTTCGTGGAGATGTTCGTCGGCGTCGGCGCCTCCCGGGTCCGCGACCTGTTCGAGCAGGCGAAGGCCAACGCCCCGGCGATCGTGTTCGTGGACGAGATCGACGCGGTCGGCCGGCACCGCGGCGCCGGCCTCGGCGGCGGCCACGACGAGCGCGAGCAGACCCTGAACCAGCTGCTGGTCGAGATGGACGGCTTCGACACCAAGGGCGGCGTGATCCTCATCGCGGCCACCAACCGTCCCGACATCCTCGACCCGGCGCTGCTGCGGCCCGGCCGGTTCGACCGGCAGATCGCCGTCGACTCGCCCGACCTGGAGGGCCGCAAGGCGATCCTGCGGGTGCACGCGAAGGGCAAGCCGTTCGCCCCGGACGTGGACCTGGAGACCATCGCCCGGCGTACCCCCGGCTTCACCGGCGCCGACCTGGCCAACGTGATCAACGAGGCCGCGCTGCTCACCGCCCGCGGCAACCAGAGCGTGATCGTCGAGGTGTCCCTCGAGGAGGCCATCGACAGGGTGATCGCCGGCCCGGAGCGCAAGACCCGGGTGATGAGCGAGAAGGAAAAGAAGATCACCGCCTACCACGAGGGCGGGCACGCGCTGGTGGCGTACGCGCTGCCCAACCTCGACCCGCTGCACAAGGTGACCATCCTGCCCCGCGGCCGCTCGCTCGGGCACACGCTGGTGCTGCCCACCGAGGACAAGTACAGCCGCACCCGGTCGGAGATGATCGACCAGCTCGCGTTCGCGATGGGCGGCCGGGCCGCCGAGGAGCTGGTGTTCCACGAGCCCATCACCGGCGCCAGCGACGACATCAACAAGGCCACCAAGGTGGCCCGCGCCATGATCACCGAGTACGGCATGAGCAGCCGCCTCGGCGCGGTCAAGTACGGCACCACCGAGGGCGAGCCGTTCCTCGGCCGGGACTACGGCCACCAGCGTGACTACTCCGACGAGATCGCCGCGACGATCGACGAGGAGGTGCGCGGGCTGATCGAGGCCGCGCACGACGAGGCCTACGAGATCCTCCTGGAGCACCGCGACGTGCTCGACGCGATGGTGCTGGAGCTGATGGAGAAGGAGACCCTCAACCGCGAGGACCTCTCCCGCATCTTCGACCCTGTGCACAAGCGCCCGCCGTACAACAGCTACGCGTTCGGCAAGCGCAAGCCGTCGGACAAGCCGCCGGTCCTCACCCCGACCGAACTGGCCGCGCTGCGCAACGGCACGGTCAACGGCAACGGCCAGCCACAGCCCACCGGGGCCGTGATCAGCACGGTCAAGCCGAGCCCGTCGCCGCGGCCCCAGCCGGGTCCGCAGCCAGGGCCGCCGCCCGGCGGCCAGCCGCCGCAGCCGCCGCAGCCTGGCGGGTCGAGCACGGAGGACAGGCACTGACAGAGTTCGACCGTGACCGGGTGGAGGCCGCGATCCGCGAGCTGCTGGCCGGTATCGGCGAGGACGTCACCCGGGAGGGGTTGCGCGACACCCCCGCCCGGGTGGCGCGTGCGTACGCCGAGGCGTTCGCCGGCCTGCGGATCGGGGATCCCGGCGAGGTCCTGAACAAGGTGTTCGACGAGGGCCACCACGAGCTGGTGGTGGTGAAGGACATCTCGGTCAACTCGGTGTGCGAGCACCACCTGCTGCCGTTCCACGGGGTCGCGCACGTCGGGTACATCCCGAGCGGCTCGATCACCGGCATCTCCAAGCTGGCCCGGCTGGTGGACGCGTACGCCAAGCGACCGCAGGTGCAGGAGCGGCTGACCGCCCAGATCGCCGACACGTTGATGGACCGGATCAAGCCGCAGGGCGTGATCGTGGTGGTGGAGGCCGAACACCTCTGCATGGCCGTGCGCGGGGTACGCAAGCCCGGCGCCAAGACGCTCACCTCGGCGGTACGGGGCGTGCTGGAACGCAGCGCCTCCACCAGAGCCGAGGCGATGAACCTGATTCTGGGCCGATGACGCTGCGCTCCGTCGCCGAGCTGCGGCACCGGCTGCCGTGGGTGGTGATGGGCGTGCTCAACGTCACCCCGGACTCGTTCTCGGACGGCGGCCGGTACGCCGACCGGGCCGCCGCCGTCGCGCACGGCATCCGGCTCACCGCCGACGGCGCCGACCTGATCGACGTGGGCGGCGAGTCGACCCGGCCGGGCGCGGACCGGGTGGAGGCCGCCGAGGAGATCCGCCGGGTCGTCCCGGTCATCCGTGAGCTGGCCGGCGCGGGTGTGGTCATCTCGGTGGACACCACCCGGGCGGCGGTGGCCGCCGCCGCGCTGGAGGCCGGCGCCGTCGTCGTCAACGACGTGTCCGGCGGGCTGGCCGACCCGGAGATGCCCGCGGTCGTCGCCGACGCCGGCTGCCCGTGGGTGCTCATGCACTGGCGCGGCCACTCCCGGGACATGTACGCGCTGGCCAGCTACGACGACCCGGTCGCCGAGGTACGCCGGGAGCTGGACGAGCGGATCTGCACGGCGCTGGCCGCCGGGGTGCGCCCGGAGCAGCTGGTGCTCGACCCGGGCATCGGGTTCGCCAAGCGGCCCGCGCACGACTGGGCGCTGCTGCACGACCTCGACGCGATCCGCTCGCTCGGGTACCCGGTGCTGCTCGGCATCTCGCGCAAGTCGTTCCTGGGCAGGCTGCTGGCCGGCCCGGACGGTCCCCGCCCGGTCATGGAGCGGGAGGACGCCACGGTCGCCACCTCGGTGCTGGCCGCCGTCAACGGCGCGTGGGGGGTGCGGGTGCACGCGGTGCGGCCGACGGTGGACGCGCTGACCGTGACCGCCGCGTGGATGGACGGAAAGGCGCCGGATGCGTGACGCGATCACGCTCACGGGGCTGCGGGTCTTCGGCCGGCACGGGGTGTACGAGGAGGAGCGCGAGCGCGGCCAGGACTTCGTCGTGGACGTGACCCTCGAGCTCGACACCCGGCCGGCCGCCGCCTCCGACGACGTCGCCGACACCGTGCACTACGGCGAGCTGGCCGGTCGGCTGGCCGACGTGGTGGCCGGCGAGCCGGTCAACCTGCTGGAGACCCTCGCCGACCGGCTGGTGGCGGTGTGCCTGGCGTACCCCCTGGTCGGCCGCGCCACCGTGACCGTTCACAAGCCACAGGCGCCGATCCCGCTGGCGTTCGCCGACGTGGCCGTGACCGTGGTCCGGGACCGTTGATGACCACCGCCGTCCTGTCGATCGGGTCGAACCTCGGCGACCGGCTCGCCCACCTGCGGGCCGCGGTAGCCGGGCTGGGGCCGGCGGTGGTGGCGGTGTCGCCGGTGTACGAGACCGCGCCGTGGGGCCCGGTCGCCCAGGACGACTACCTCAACATCGTGGTGCTGGCCCGGGACCCGGCCGCCGGCCCGCGCGACTGGCTGGCCAGGGCGCAGGCGCTGGAGGCGGCGCGCGGCCGTACCCGCGAGGTGCGCTGGGGACCTCGCACCCTGGACGTGGACGTGGTGGACGTTGACGGCATGACCAGCGACGATCCCGAGCTGACGCTGCCGCACCCGCGCGCCGGCGAACGCGCCTTCGTGCTGGTGCCGTGGCGGGACGTGGACGCCGACGCCGTGCTCGCCGGCCACGGCCGGGTGGCGGAGCTGGCCGCCGCGGCCGAGCGTGCCGACCCGTCCGCCGTCCGCCGCCGCGACGATCTCCGTTTGGTAGACAGGTGCCCATGAGCGAGCCCCAGCGACCGAATCATGAGCGAAGCGAGGCGGTCGCATGAGCACAGGCCGTGTCGCGCCCACGAAGATCAGGCACCTGCTGCTGCTCGCGGTGCTCGCCGGGGTGCTGGGCTGGGGCTTCGCCCGGCGCTTCTACCCGGACGTGCCGCCGCCGAGCCTGGTGCCGGTGTTCGTGTTCGTGTTCGCGCTCGGCGAGGCGGCCACCGGCTGGGCCACCCGCAACCGTGTGCACCGCCGGCCGGACACCAAGCCGATCGACCCGATCGGTGTGGCCAGGACGCTGGCGCTGGCCAAGGCCAGTTCGCTGGTCGGCGCGTTGAGCCTGGGCTACTGGAGCGGCATGGCCGTCTACCTGTGGGGCAAGCGGTCGTACTACGTGGTGGCCAAGCACGACTCGGTCGTGGCCATCCTCGGCGGTGCGGCGTCGCTGGCGCTCGTCGCCGCCGCGCTCTGGCTCGAATACGCGTGCCGCACTCCGGACAAACCCGACCAGACCGAAAACCGCAGCTAGCAAGTACTTTCGGACAGAACTCTCTAGTGTCTGATTTCTGACATTTTCCCGTTCCCGCGCGAACGGACACTGGCTACGCATAGAGTCCGATCGTGGCTGGCGAACAGCCCCTCGTCGGTCGGCAGCCGGAACTCGCGACGTTGCGTGCGGCGCTGGACCGGCTCGGTGCCGGAAGCGGTGACCTCGTCCAGGTCACGGGGGAGCCTGGGATCGGTAAGACGCGCCTGCTCAGGGTGCTTGCCGACCAGGCGGCGGACCGTGGTTGCGCCGTGTTCACCGGGCGGGCGGCGGAGTTCGAACGCCAGCTGCCGTTCGGCGCGGTGGTGGACGCCCTCGGCGACGGGGTCGAGCGGCTCGCCGCGCTGCCCGCCGCCGACCGCCCCGCGCTCGGCGACGACGCGCTCCGCCTGCTCGGCACCGTGTTCCCCGCGCTGCCCACGGACGGCGCCGAGCTGCGCGACGTCGAGCGGTACCGGCTGCATCGCGCGGCACGCGCGCTGCTGGAGGCGCTCACCCCGCCCGCCGGCCTGGTACTCGCCCTGGACGACCTGCACTGGGCCGACGAGGGCTCGGTCGA
This sequence comes from Mycobacteriales bacterium, assembly GCA_045806985.1. GTDB lineage: Bacteria > Actinomycetota > Actinomycetes > Mycobacteriales > JBJMIH01 > JBJMIH01. Next base: position 28,536 of record JBJMIH010000056.1, read on the forward strand.
GCTGCTCGGCCACCTGATCCGGCACCCGCCGCGTACCCCGGTGCTGCTGGCGGTGGCGTACCGGCCGCGCCAGCTCACCGGCCGGGCCGCCGGCATCGTCGACGGCGCCGCCGGCAACACCACCACCACGCGGATCGTGGTCGGGCCGCTGAAGTGGACGGACTCGGCCGTGCTGCTGCCGCCCGAGCTGGGCCGCGCCGAGCGGACGGCGCTCTACGACGCCAGCGGCGGCAACCCCTTCTACCTCCAGGAACTGATCAGGCTCGGCGAGCCGGGCCGGGAGGACCCGCTCGCCGCCGAGCTGGCCACGCTGCCGCCGGCCAGCCTGGCCGTGCTGCGCGCCGCCGCCATCGCCGGCGACGAGTTCGACGTGGAGCTGGTCGCCGCGATCGCGAACGTTCCGGTCGTGGACGTGCTCACCGCCGTCGACGTGCTCGCCGCGCGCGACCTGGTCCGGCCGGTCACCGGCACCGCCCGCTTCACCCACCGGCACCCGCTGGTCCGCGGGGCGGTGTACCGGTCGGCGGGCGCCGGCTGGCGGATCATCGCGCACCGCCGGGCCGCCGCCGTGCTGAAGGAGCGCGGCGCCCCGGCCACCGTCCGCGCGCAACACCTGGAGCGGTCGGCCGACGTCGGTGACGAGGACGCCCTCGAGGTGCTGTTGCAGGCCGCCAGGATCACCATGCCGACCACCCCGGCGAGCGCCGCGCACTGGCTGGAGGTGGCGCTGCGGCTGCTCCCGGACCAGCCGTCCACCCTGGAACGCCGGCTCGGCCTGCTGGCGCAGCGGGCCAGGGCACTCGGCGTGACCGGCCGGTTCGCCGAGGCCAGGGACGTGCTGCACCAGGTGCTCGGGCTCACCCCGCTGGACGCCACCGGGCAGCGCATCCAGGTGGTGATGTTCTGCGCGGTGCTGGAGCGGCTGCTCGGCCGGTTCGCCGAGGCCCGGGCGCTGCTGCTCGCGGAGCTGGAGCGCCAGCCCGATCCGGACACCCCCGGCGCCAACCTGCTCCGGTACGAGCTGGGCCTGAGCGGGATGCTGGCCGGCGACTGGGACACCGAGCAGACCTGGACGGACGAGGTGCTGGCCTCGGCGCGGCGGCAGCAGGACCCGGTGCAGGTGGCGGCGGCGCTCGGGCTCGCGGCCTCCGCCGACTTCCTGCGCGGCCGGCCGATCCAGGCCTGCGAGGCCAAGATGTCCGAGGCGGCCCGGCTGGTGGACGGGCTGACCGACGCCGACCTGGCGCCCCGGCTGGACGCGCTGATCTGGCTCGGCATGATCGAGATGTACTCGGACCGGCACGCCGACGCCCACCGCCATCTCACCCGCGGCCTCGCGCTGGCCGCCGCGACCGGCCAGGACCACCAGGTGGTGTACCTGCGGACGCTGCTCGGGACGGTGCTGGCCGGGATGGGCCGGCTGCACGAGGCCGCCGAGGTGCTGGACGACGCGATCGAGCTGGCCCAGCTGACCGGCAGCGACGAGCAGCTGACGATGGCGCTCACCCAGCGCGCCTGGGTGATGAGCTGGCACGAGGACCCGCAGGAGGCGGTCCGGATGGCGGACCGGGCGGTCGCCGCGGCCGGCCCCGGCAAGGACTGGTTCGCCGCGATGGCCCCGGCCATCCGGGCGCAGGCGCTGCACTTCGCCGGCGACCCGGCCGGCTGCATCCGGGCGCTGCTGGAGGCGGGCGGCGGGGTGGACCTGCCGGCGATGGACGTGCCGTCCCGGATCTCCTGGTACGAGCTGCTCGCCGAGGCGGAGGTGGCGCGCGGGACGCCGCGCAACGCGCGCCAGTGGGCGATGCGGGCGGAGCGGCTGGCGGCCATGCTGGACAGCCCGCGCCGGCGCGGGTTCGCCCGGCTGGCCACGGCGTACTCGCTGCTGCACAGCGACCCGGCGGCGGCCGCCACGATCGCCGCCGAGGCGGCCGGGCACTTCCGGGACGCCGGCGACCAGGTGTTCGTCGGCCGGTCGCTGCTGCTGGCCGGGCAGGCGCTGGCCGATCTCGGCGACCTGGACCGGGCCAGGGACCGGCTGGCCAAGGCCATCGAGCTGTTCACCAGGGCCGGCGCGCGGCTGTTCGTCGAGCAGGCCGAGCGGGCCCGCCGGCGGCCGGGCGCCCGCCGCGGCGAGCGCGGCGGCGGCGACCGCCCCACCGACCTGAGGGTGCTCACCGAACGGGAACGCACCGTAGCCGAACTGGTGGCGGCCGGGCACAGCAACCGGGAGATCGCCGCGCGGCTTTACCTGTCGCCGAAGACCGTGGAAGCACATTTGTCCCGGATTTACCACAAGCTCGGTGTCGCCTCACGCGCCGGGCTCGCGGGGATCGTCGGCCATCAGACGTAGGGCTGTCCCGTGTTAGGGACAGTATCTGACCCTAGGGATTCCCCCGATGTTGCCGAGGGTGTCCGGGCGCATTCTTTATCTACCGGCCCGCGCGTACATCCGGCCCCTGCGCGGGCCGGTTTCACACCGGGGCACGCGCCGAGGGGGGTGTGCGTGCCCCGAGGTGAAACCAATGAGCAGACACGAACGCTGGAACGCGCTGCTGGAGCTCCTCGCCGGCCGCGGCCGGCTGGACGTCGAGGACGCCGCCAAGGAACTGGCCGTGTCCGCCGCGACGATCCGCCGCGACTTCGACGAACTCGCCCAGCAGCAGATGCTCACCCGCACCCGTGGTGGCGCCGTCGCCCACCAGGTGTCCTACGACCTGCCGCTGCGGTACAAGACCGCCCGGCACGCCGGTGAGAAGAACCGGATCGGGGCGGCCGCCGCCGCGCTGGTGGAGCCGGGCGCGACCGTCGGGCTGAACGGCGGCACCACGACCAGCGAGGTCGCCAGGGCCCTGGCCACCCGCGCCGACCTGCGCGGCGACGGCACCAACCCGGCCGTCACCGTGGTCACCAACGCGCTCAACATCGCCGCCGAGCTGACCGTCCGCCGGCATGTCAAGATCGTGGTGACCGGCGGGGTGGCCCGGCCGCAGTCCTACGAGCTGATCGGGCCGCTGGCCACCGGCGTCCTCGACGGCCTGGCGCTCGACATCGCCTTCCTCGGCGTGGACGGCATCGACACCGAGCGCGGCGCGACCGCCCACCACGAGGGCGAGGCCGCCATCAACCATCTGATGGCCACCCGGTCCCGCCGGATCGTGGTGGTCGCCGACAGCTCCAAGCTGGGCCGGCACGCCTTCGCCAGGATCTGCCCGCTCGGTGAGGTGGACACGATCGTCACCGACCAGCGCGCCGACCCCGGCACGCTGGCGGAGTTCACCGCGGCCGGGCTGCGCGTGATCGCCGTCTGACCGCCGGCCCTACTGGCCCCAGCCGGACGGTTCGCCCCGGCCCCGGTCCCACTGGGCGAGCAGCCGGCCCAGCACGCAGGCGGCGGTCTCGGCGGCGCGCCGGGACGCGGCCACGGCGTCGGCGGCGAGCCCGCGGGCGAAGTCGCCGCTGGCGGCGGCGCCGTCCCCGGCGGCGATGCCGCTCTCCACCAGCGCGCGGGCCGTCCGCCAGCGGTCCTGGGCCTGGCGCAGGTCGGCGGCGTACGCCAGCAGGGTGGCGGCGCCCTCGTGGTAGGACTCGGCGAGCTGCCTGGCCCTGGACACCGCGACGGGAGTGTCCCGGCCGGCCAGCCGGGCGGCGAGCGCCTCGACCCGTTCGTTGAGGGCGGCGGCGAGCGCGGCGTACCGGTCGGCGGCCGCCACCGCGCGGTCCGGGTCCCCCGCCGGACAGGGGATCCCGGCGAGCGGGTCGGGCGGGTCCTCCGGCCCGTCATCCCTGTCGCGTCTGGTCCCTCGGGCGGACATGGTCTCGTGCATGCAGGCTCCCCGTGGACGATCGCGACACGGGGACACGCGAGCAGAAACGTGCACCCCCGTGACGCTGCGGAACGAATCTCCTAAAAACGGTACCAGGAAAGTGAGCTGCTGATACGTCCCAAAAAGTGCCACACGCAGGGATGCAGCGGCCAGGGCTACGCTCGGCGGTGTGACGGAGACCTTCCAGGAACTGGACAAGCTCGGCACCGACGAGCTCCGCAGGCGCGCGTTCGCGTTGGCCGAGAAGCGGCACGACGTGAAGTTCTTCTGGCGGCTGTTCGAGCACCTTCCGCGCGCCGACGAGGCGGCCGGCGAGGACTGGTCCGGCGGCTCCATCGCCACCTCGGTCACGGACGCGGTCGCGCTGTGGCGGGAGTGGACCCAGCACGAGTACGGCGACGAGGAGCCGGTCATCCGCGCCGCGTTCCTCGAGTACCTGACCACCCACGGCTGATCCGCTTTCCCTCACCGCCCGGTCTCTGGTGTACTGGTGGGGTGCGCGCGATGATCGCCTCCCTGCTCGACCCGTTCTGGGTCGGCCGTCGCCCGCACCTGTTCGACCAGTGCTGTCAGCCGGATGAGTCCGTCCTCTCATCCGTCGCGACCGCTGGAGCGAACCGTGACCACCCTTCCGCGGTGGGCCGTCGGGCCCACCCCGCTGACAGTTTCTGACCTCCGCGAACTCACCCGTACCGTGGCCGGCGAGGTGCTCGCCGGCCGGTACGAGGCACGCGCCGACCCGGACCGTCGCTGGTACTCGCTGCTGCGCCGGGACACCTACGCCGACGTCTGGCTGATCGGCTGGAGCCGCGACCAGGCCACCGAGCTGCACGACCACGCCGGCTCGCTGGGCGCGCTCACCGTCGTCACCGGCACCCTCACCGAGCGGCGGTGGGCGCAGGGCCCGCCGCCCGGCCTGCGCACCCGCACCCTGGCGGCCGGCGGCGGCGCCGGCTTCCCCGTCGGCCACGTCCACGACGTGGTCAATTTGGACGACACACCCGCGATCAGCGTGCACGCGTACTCGCCGCCGCTCACCGCCATGCACTACTACGAGGTCGACCCGGCCGGCGCGCTGCGCCGCACCCGCACCGCGCTGACCGGCCAACCGGAGCCCGGTGCGACCGAGATCAACCAGAAGGAGGTCGTCGCATGACCGTCGCCGGTATCGACACGGTGCTGGCCGCAGCCCGGGTACGCCTGCGCCGGCTGGAGCCGGCGGAGGCCGCCGCCGCCATGGCCGGCGGCGCGCTGCTGGTGGACATCAGGCCGGCCGCCCAGCGGGCCGCCGAGGGTGGCATCCCCGGTGCGCTCGTCATCGAGCGCAACGTCCTGGAGTGGCGGCTCGACCCGCACAGCGACGCGCGCATCCCGCAGGCGACAGGCCCCGACCTGCACGTGATCGTGATCTGCTCGGAGGGCTACTCCTCCAGCCTGGCCGCCGCCGACCTCCAGGACGTGGGCCTCCGCCACGCCACCGACGTGATCGGCGGCTTCCAGGCCTGGAAGGCCGCGGGCCTTCCCACCACGTAGGTCAGACCGCTCCGGCGGTCTCCGGTACGGCATCGTCGACGGAGCGGCGCAGGGCGGCGTGCAGCGACTCGGGGGTGAGCACGCCGAGGAAACGGCTGCCGTCCAGTACCGCCACCCAGCCGGCGTCCTGCTGGAGCATCACCGAGAACGCCTGCTTGAGGGTGGCGTCCACCGGTACCCAGGCGTCCATCCGGCGGGCCCGGTCGCGCACCTGGCCGTCGCCGGTGGCCCGGTCGGCGGACAGCCAACCGTGCAGCTCGTCCTTCTGGTCGAGCACGATCGCCCAGCGCGCGGCCGCCTTCTCCAGCGCGGCCCTCGCCTCGGCCAGCGACTGGTCCACCCGGACGGCCGGCGGCTTCTCCAGGTCCTCGACCTTGACCGGGGTGACCGCGAGCCGCTTCAGGCCCCGGTCGTACCCGACGAAGTCGGCCACGAAGTCGGAGGCCGGCTTGCCGAGCAGGGTCGCCGGGTCGTCGTACTGCTCCAGCTTGCCGCCGGCGGAGAGCACCGCGATCCGGTCGCCGAGCCGGACGGCCTCCTCGATGTCGTGGGTGACGAACACGACCGTCTTGCCGACCTCCTCCTGCACCCGGCGGAACTCACCCTGCAGGCGGTCGCGGACGATCGGGTCGATCGCCGAGAACGGCTCGTCCATCAACAGCACCACCGGGTCGGCGGCCAGCGCCCGGGCCACCCCGACCCGCTGGCGCTCGCCGCCGGAGAGCTGGTGCGGGTACCGCGGCCCGTACGTGGCCGGCTCCAGGCCGACCAGGCTGAGCAGCTCGTCCACCCGGTCGTTGAGCCTGGCCCGGCTCCAGCCGAGCAGCCGCGGCACGGTGGCCACGTTGGCCCGCACGTTCTGGTGCGGGAACAGGCCGACCTGCTGGATGACGTACCCGATGCGCCGGCGCAGCTTGACCGGGTCGCCCCGGGTGACGTCCTCGCCCTGGAGGATGATGCGCCCACTGGTGGGCTCGATCAGCCGGTTGATCATCTTCAGCGTGGTGGACTTGCCGCAGCCGGACGGTCCGACCAGGACGCACAGGTCACCCTCTGCGATGTCCAGGCTGAGCTCGCGCACCGCGGCCGTGCCGTCCGGATATTTCTTGCTCACACGGTCGAGGCTGATGGCGGTACTGTCCAATGGGTGGCGTCCCTTCCCTCAGCCCCGAGCGCGACGGCGGCGAACCCGTGGTTCTCGTGGCACTACCTCAGTCACAACCAGGACACCATCCTGACGTACCTGCGTGAGCACGTCACCCTCACGGTCGAGGCGGTTCTGGTCGGGCTGATCATCGCGTTCCCGCTGGCCCTGGTGGCGCGCCGCTGGCGGTGGCTGGCCGGGCCGATCCTGGGAGTGTCGGGGGCCCTGTACACGATCCCGTCGCTGGCCCTGTTCGCGTTTCTCCAGCCGATCACCGGCCGTACCCGCAGGACCGTCCTGATCGGTCTGGTGATGTACGCCCTGTTGATCCTGGTCCGGAACATCCTGGCCGGGTTGGACGGGGTACCGGCCGACGTCCGGGAGGCGGCCCGGGGGATGGGGTACAACTCGGTGCAGATGCTGTGGCGGGTGGAGCTGCCGGTGGCGCTGCCGACGATCATGGCCGGCATCCGGGTGGCCACGGTGTCCACGGTCGCGCTCACCACGGTCGGGGTGATCCTCGGCTTCGGCGGCCTGGGCCAGCTCATCTACGAGGGCTTCAACAACAACTTCTACCGGGCCGAGATCGCGACCGGCTCGGCCCTGTGCGTCCTGCTCGCGCTGGTGGCCGACCTGCTGCTGCTCGGGCTGACGCGGATCCTGTCGCCCTGGGCGAAGGGGCGGACGCGGTGAGCGAGCGCAGCGAGCGAACCAGAAGCACAGTGAGTCGCGAAGCGACTTCCCCGAGCGGAGCGAGGGAGAAGTCGTGAGCATGTCTGACACCCTGAGTGGGACGTGGACCTGGCTGAACGACCCGGTCAACTGGCAGGGCGTCGACGGGGTGCCGCACCGGACGATCGAGCACCTGTACATCAGCGGTTCCGCGGTGCTGATCGGGGCGGTGCTGGCGCTGCCGCTGGCCGCCTGGCTGGGCCACATCGGCCGCGGCGGCAGCCTCACCGTGGTGATCTCCAACGTGAGCAGGGCGCTGCCGACGCTCGCGCTGCTGACGATCTTCGCCACGGTGTCCTCGTTCGGGTTCGGCAACCGGCCGACGATCATCGCGCTCGCGGTGTTCGCGGTGCCGCCGCTGCTGGCGAACACCTACGTCGGCATCCGCGAGATCGACCCGGAGATCAAGGAGGCCGCGGTCGGCATGGGCATGTCGCCGTTCCAGGTGCTGCTCAAGGTGGAGCTGCCGCTGGCGGTGCCGCTCATCGCGGCCGGGTTCCGCACCGCCGCCGTACAGGTGGTGGCCACCGCCTCGCTGGCGGCCCTGGTCGCCGGCGGCGGGCTGGGCGTGATCATCACCGACGGGGTCGGCAACCAGAACCAGCCCGAGGTGGTGGCCGGCGGGGTACTGGTGGCGGCGCTGGCGCTGCTGGTCGAGTTCGCGCTGGCGGGGGTGCAGCGGCTGGTCACCCCGGCCCACGAGCGCCGCCGGCTGCGCTGGAAGCTCCGTCGAAGCCAAACTGAAACCTCCGTCACGGTCTGATCGGTTGCGGCCGGTCGGTGGATGCGGTTTGGTGGATCTCGCGGGCGCACGCCCGTCGGACACGCGACTGCGGGTAGCGCAGCGGGACACAGAAGGCGGGCGAGATGGTACGGACCGTGGCAGTAGGGGCCAGCATTCTCCTGTTAGGCGTTGGGCTGGCGGCCTGCGGCAAGAGCGGCTCGTCGTCCAGCTCCAGCGGCAAGGGCTGCACCCCGGAGAAGGGCAACGACCTGGTCGTCCTCGCCGACGACAAGCACCTCCAGCTGGCCGACAACGTGCTCCCGGCGGTGAACACCGCCGCCGCGTCGCCGACGCTGATCGCCAACCTGGACAAGGTCTCGGACGCGCTCACCACCTCCGACCTGGTCAAGATGAACACCCAGACGGACATCGACCGGAAGACGCCCGAGGAGGCGGCGACCGCGTTCGTCAGGTCCAAGCACCTGACCGACGGCGTGACCAAGGGCTCCGGCTCGCTCACCATCGGCATCGTCACCTTCAACGAGGTGCAGTCGGTCGCCAACGTCTACAAGCAGGTGCTGTCGGCGGCCGGGTACGACGTGAAGCTGACCACCCCGATCCAGAACCGGGAGTCGTACCTGCCGGACCTGGAGAGCAACAAGATCCAGGTGGTGCCGGAGTACGCGGCCACGCTGACCGAGTTCATCAACCACAAGCAGAACGGCCCGAACGCCGCCGCCAAGGCGACCACGGACGTGGACAGCACGGTCTCCGCCCTGACCGACCTGGGCAGCAAGGTCAACCTGAAGTTCGGCAAGCCGTCCAAGGCCGTCGACACCAACGCCTTCGCGGTCACGAAGAAGTTCGCCACCAAGAACAAGGTGAAGTCGCTGAGCGACGTGGCCAGCAAGTGCAACGGCGGCAAGCTCGTGCTCGGCGGCGTCACCGAGTGCAAGAACCGCCCGTTCTGCCAGCCGGGGCTGGAGAAGACCTACGGGATCAAGTTCACCCAGTTCAAGGGTTACGGCGAGAACTTCCAGCTGATCAAGTCCGCCACCCGCCAGGGTCAGGTGCAGATGGGACTGGTGCTCTCCTCTGACGCCGGCCTCGGTACCCCGTAGGACCTGCTGGTTTACCCCGGCCACCGCCGGGTAAGGTAACGACGGGGGAAATATGGCCGTCTTGTTACCTTCGGGGAGGGTTGGGTGGCTAGGGTGGCCGATGTGCCCGTGAGACGCGTGATGACGCCGCGGACGGTGACGGCGGCGGTGCTGCTGTGCCTGCTCGCGACCGCCTGCGGAAGTCACGCGAAGACCGCCAAACCCCACCTCGGCAAGGGCGCCGGCCCGGACACCTCCGGCCCCACCGCCGAGCCCAAGGCCGGCACCTTCACCTACCAGCAGCTCACGATCAGGCCGCCGAAGCTCAGGAACGATGGTCAGCAGGCCGTGCTGGTCGCGTACCAGAACTTCTGGAAGGCGCTCTACGACGCGGGCAACGACCCGCTCAACGGGATCGCCGGCCTGGAGGCCGTGACCACCGACCCGGCCAAGCGAACCTTCGTCACCACGTTCCACCAACTCGCGGTGCAGAAGCAGACCAAGAAGGGTGCCGTGGTGCTGTCTCCGACCATCACCGACGTCACTGACACCAGCGCGACGATCACCGATTGTGCCGACTTCAGCCAGTCGAGGATCTACAACTCCCAGGGCAAGCCGGTGGACTCGGTGGACGCCCCGACCACCTCGGTAGAGGTCAAGCTCACCAAGGTCAACGGCGCCTGGTTCGTCTCCAGCTACGACGAGCCCGGCCGCGGTTGTGTTCAGAGAAAGGCATGATCCACATGTCCACCCGAGTCGTCGTCAGAAGTGCCGCAGCCGTGGCCGCAGGCCTGCTGCTCGGCGCCGGGATGGCCGTCGTCGCCGCGCCGTCGGCGCAAGCGTGCGGCTGGCTCGGCGGCTGTACCGGTTCCAGCGGGAACGGCAGCTACCAGGTCCGGGTGAACCTGAGCGGCACCGGCCTCGGCTCCGGCGGCTCCCTCCCCGGCGCCAAGTCGGTCGCCACCGGAGGGTACGTCCCGTCCCCGTGCTGGATGAGCAAGGCATTTGACGAGCAGGAGATCTATTCCGAGTACGGCGGCGACAAGAGCAAGTTCCAGGCCGCCGCCGACGACGCCTGGGGCAAGGCCGACGCGCACGGCGAGGCCGACAGTGGCCCGTACGGCAAGGGTTGGGACCAGTCCGTGCTCGACCATTGGGGTCAGCAGGGCACCTGGTACAGCGCGGAGTGCAAGGGCGACGTGAACACCGACGACTACACCCAGTTCATCGCCAAGAATCCGCCGCAGTTCGTGGTGCCGGGCGGCAATCCGCCGCAGCCGCAATGGGTGCCGCCGCGGGTCCTGCTGGAGGCGGCGTGGGGCGCCATGACGCTGCCGACCCCGACCCTTGGCCACAACCCGACCGGTAACACCACCTACGTGAACTTCGACACGTACGCCTGGATGACCAACCCGAACCCGATCGGCGCCCGGTACGTCGAGGCCGAACTGGGTGGCGTGGTAGCGCGGGTGGACGCGACGTACGTGGGCGACACCTTCGCCACCGATGATGGCTTCACCGCGTCCAACTGTGGCGCGTCCGAGGCTGACCACTGCGTGCTGCGGTTCCACCAGATCGGCGACACCCGGACCATCACCGCGCGGGTGAACTGGCACGCCCACGGCCACGTCAACGGCGCGCCCGACATGGACGACAACGCCACCATGCCGGGCAACGCGACCATGACCGTGCAGCAGATTCAGTCGGTCAACGGGAACTGACGCTGGGCCGGTCCTCCTCCTGCCGGTTACCGTCTAGTGGCAGGTAGCTCGGCAGGAGGAGGACAACGGTGTCCAGCCCATCCGGTCAGTCCGGTCCACGCGAGGTCCGCGCGCCGCGCGGTCCCCAGCTCAGCGCGCGCAGCTGGCAGACCGAGGCGCCGCTGCGGATGCTCATGAACAACCTCGACCCCGAGGTCGCGGAGCATCCCGACGAGCTGGTCGTGTACGGCGGCTCCGGCCGGGCCGCCCGCAGCTGGCCGGCGTACGACGCGATCGTCGCCTCCCTGCGCGACCTGCACCCCGACGAGACGCTGCTGGTGCAGTCCGGCAAGCCGGTCGGGATCGTCCGTACCCACGAGTGGGCGCCGCGCGTCCTCATCGCCAACTCCAACCTGGTCCCGGACTGGGCCAACTGGGACGAGTTCCGGCGGCTGGAGGCGCTGGGGCTGACCATGTTCGGCCAGATGACGGCCGGCTCGTGGATCTACATCGGCACCCAGGGC
>JBJMIH010000057.1:0-12489 GCA_045806985.1 Mycobacteriales bacterium
CTGCGCCCGGCGCTCGGCCAGCGGCGAGTCGCCCTCATACATGAACGCGCCCACGTACGCGAACAGCAGCGACTGGGCGAACGGCGACGGCATCGGCGTCTCCACCTCCACCAGCCGGACCCGCCGGGCCGCCACGTCGCGCATCAGTTCGGTGAGCCCGGGCACGTCGAACACGTCCTGGAGGCACTCCCGCATGGTCTCCAGCACCACCGGGAAGCTGCCGTAGTCGGCGGCCACCGAGAGCAGCTGCGCGGCCCGCTGCCGCTGCTGCCACAGCGGGGTACGGGTCCCCGGCCGCCGTTTCGGCAGCAGCAGCGCCCGCGCCGCGCACTCCCGGAACCGGGACGCGAACAGCGCCGACCCGCCCACCTCGGCGGTGACCAGCGGCTCGACCTCCTCCGGCTCGAACACCACCAGCTCGGCGGGTGGCGCCTCGCCGTCGCTCTCCGGCAGCCGGACCACGATGCCGTCATCGGAATGCATGGTGTGCGCGTCCATGCCGTACCGCTCCCGCAGCCGGGCCGCGATGGCCAGCGCCCACGGGCCGTTCACCTGCGCCCCGAACGGGCTGTGCACCACGATCCGCCAGTCGCCGAGCTCGTCCCGGCAACGCTCCACCACCAGCGTGCGGTCGTCCGGCAGGTGCCGGGTGGCCTCCCGCTGCTCGGAAAGGTAGCCGAGCAGGTTGTCGGCGCCCCAGTCGTCCAGTCCGGAGTCCCGCACCCGTGCCTTCGCCGCCTCGTCGTCCAGCGTGGACAGCTCGCGCAGGTACGCCCCCACCGCCCGGCCCAGCTCCAGCGGCCGGCCGGGCGCGTCGCCGTGCCAGTACGGCATCCGCCCCGGCTCGCCGGGCGCGGGCGAGACCAGCACCCTGTCGTGGGTGATCTGCTCGATCCGCCAGCTGGAGGACCCGAGCAGGAACACGTCCCCGACCCGGGACTCGTACACCATCTCCTCGTCCAGCTCGCCGACCCGCGACCCGGTCTCGCCGTCGGCGCCGGCCAGGAACACCCCGAACAGCCCCCGGTCCGGGATCGTGCCGCCGCTGGTCACGGCCAGCCGCTGGGCGCCGGGGCGGCCGGTGAGCAGGCCGGCGCCGCGGTCCCAGACCAGCCGCGGCCGCAGCTCGGCGAACTCGTCGCTCGGGTACCGCCCGGACAGCATGTCCAGCACGGTCTCCAGCGCCGAGGCGGGCAGTCCGGCGTACGGGGCCGCCCGGCGTACCAGCTCGGCCAGGTCGGCGACCTGCCACGGCTCCATCGCGACGATCGCGACCACCTGCTGGGCCAGCACGTCCAGCGGGTTGCGCGGGTACCGGATCGACTCGATCTGGCCGGCCACCATCCGCTCGGCCACCACCGCGCTGGTGACCAGGTCGCCGCGGTGCTTCGGGAACATCACCCCGCGCGACACGGCCCCGACCTGGTGCCCGGCCCTGCCGACCCGTTGCAGCCCGGCGGCCACGCTGGGCGGCGCCGCCACCTGCACGACCAGGTCCACCGCGCCCATGTCGATGCCCAGCTCGAGGCTGGAGGTGGCGACCACGGCCGGCAGCCGGCCGGCCTTCAGCGCCTCCTCCGTCTCCCGCCGCTGCTCGCGGGAGACCGAGCCGTGGTGGGCGCGGGCGATCTCGACCGGCGCGCCGGCGCCGGTGCCGCCCTGCCCGGGGTGCGCGGCCGGCCCCTGGGTGGGTGGACCCGTCCCCTCGCCCAGGTCCTGGGCCTGCACCCCGATCTGCTGGCGCTCCCAGTGGATCTCGTTGAGCCGGGCGCACAGCCGCTCGGCCAGCCGTCGCGAGTTGGCGAACACGATCGTGGAACGGTGCGCGGTCACCAGGTCGTAGATCCGGTCCTCCACGGCCGGCCACACCGAGCGGCGGCGCGGGTCGCCGGTCTCCTCGGCGGCCTCCTCCAGCGCGGTGAGGTCCGGCACCGGCACCACCACGTCGAGGACGAAGGTCTTGGCGGCCGCCGGCTGCACGACGGTGACCGGGCGGGTGCCGCCGAGGAACGTCGCCACCTCCTCCACCGGCCGTACGGTGGCGGACAGGCCGATCCGCTGGGCCGGGGTGTCCAGCAGCGCGTCCAGCCGCTCCAGGGTGAGCGCCAGGTGCGCGCCGCGCTTGGTGGCGGCGACCGCGTGCACCTCGTCGACGATCACCGTCTCGACGCCGCGCAGCGAGTCCCGCGCGGCGCTGGTGAGCATCAGGAACAGCGACTCCGGTGTGGTGATCAGGATGTCCGGAGGGGTACGGGTGAACGCCCTGCGCTGGTCGGCGGGCGTGTCGCCGGACCGCATCGCCACCCGCACGTCCGGCTCGGGCAGGCCGAGCCGGTGCGCGGCCTGGCGGATGCCGGCCAGCGGGCCGCGCAGGTTGCGCTCGACGTCGACGGCGAGGGCCTTGAGCGGGCTGACGTACACCACCCGGCAGCGGCGGGCCTTGTCGGCGGGCGGCGGGGTGGCGGCCAGCTTGTCCAGCGCCCACAGGAACGCGGCCAGCGTCTTCCCCGACCCGGTGGGCGCCACCACCAGCGCGTGCTGGCCGGCGCTCACCGCGTCCCACGCCCCCACCTGGGCGGGGGTGGGCTCGGCGAACGCTCCGCTGAACCAGTCCCGGGTAGCGGGTGTGAAGCGGTCGAGGACTCCGGTCATGAGGAGATGGTCTCTCAGGGGTACGACATTTTCTCGTGGTTGAGCCCCGGGTGAACGGGGAACAACTGTCCGTGGATCACCGTCCTGAGTTTCAGGTACTGGTCGACAGATGGGAGCATGGCGCCCATGTTTCGTTCGCGCGGGCCCGCGCGCCGGCACCGCCTGACGGCCGCCGCCGCCCTGCTCCTCTTCGCCCTGACCGGCTGCATCCGGTACCACGTCGACGCCACCCTGCACGCGGACGACACCGTGAGCGGCACGGTGGTGGTCGGCATGCAGAAGAGCCTGATGGAGGCCGCCAAGGCGGGCGGCGCCAGCTCGGACGATCCCTCCTCCGACCTGAAGAGGGCCAAGTTCTCCCGGGGGAAGGCGCAGGTCAAGCCGTACGACAAGGACGGCTACAGCGGCGCCCAGCTGATCGTGGACAACGTGCCGCGGCAGGAGTTCCTGGCCGCGATGAACGGCAACGGCAGCGCCACCGGCGCCACCGGCGACGTGCTCAGGATCGACAAGGCAAGCGGCAGGTACACGGTGTCCGGCACGCTCGACCTGAGCGACAGCGCGCTCGGCGGCGACGGCGGCGACAGCGGCGACAGCATCCCGCCGGCCCTGCGCAAGCAGCTGCTGAGCAGCTTCGACATCCAGATCGCGCTGACCTTCCCCGGCAAGGTGCTGGAGCACAACGGGACGCTCAAGGGCACGACGGTCACCTGGAAGGCCAAGGCCGGCGAGAAGACCGTGATGCACGCGGTCGCCGAGGCCACCGGGGCGGGCGGCGCCTCGGACAGCAAGAAGGCGGCGTGGAAGTCGCCGGCCGCGATCGGCGGCGGCGCGGTCGCGCTGCTGGCGATCGGCGGCCTGATCGCGTTCCTGCTGGTGCGCAGGCGTGGCGGTGGCGGCGGCCAGCCGGCCTACGCCGGTGCTGGGGTCGGCCCCGGCCCGGCGGCGCCGGGCGGGTACCAGCCGGAGACCCCGCAGGCCGCGTACACACCTCCGCCGTACACCCCGCCGCCGGCGCCCACCGCGACCGGGCCGGAGCAGCCCTCGCCGTGGGCCGCGGGCAGCCCGCCGGCCTCGCCGTACGCGGCCGGCGGCCCGGCCGGCACCTCGCCGTACGCGGCCGGCAGCGGGTCGTCCCCGTACGCCGCCGGCAGCGGCGGCAGCCCGTACGCGACGGGCGGCGGCACCGACGAGCCGACCCGGCGGGTGCCGGGGGAGGACCCCGACCATCCCACCCAGGCGCTGCCGCAGCAGGGTCAGGACCCCGACGATCCGGACGGCCCGCAGCCCTGGCAGTTCGGCCGCTGACCGGCCGCTGACCGGCTGTTGACCGGCTGCTGAGAGGTCAGGACGGCCGCGCCGGCGACAGCGCGGCCGCCAGCCGTTCCCGTACCGCCGGCCACTCGTCGTCCACGATCGAGAAGATCACCGAGTCCCGCCAGCTGCCGTCCGGGCGTTGCATGTGCTTGCGCAGGACGCCCTCGCGGACCGCGCCGAGCCTGGCGATCGCCCGCTGCGACCGCTCGTTGCGCAGGTCGGTGCGGAGCATCACCCTGACGCAGCCGAGCACGTCGAAGGCGTGGGCCAGCAACAGCAGCTTGGCCTCGGTGTTCACCGCCGTACGCCACCACGGCCGGCCGAGCCAGGTGTAGCCGATCTCGATCTTGCGGCGTTCCGGCACCGGCTCGTAGTACGACGTGGTGCCGGCGATCCGGCCGGTGGCCCCGTCCACGATCGTGTACACCACCCGGAGCCCCCGTTCCTGCTGGTCGAGGGCACCGCGGACGATCGCGGCCAGGTCCGCCTCGGTGGCCGGCATCGGCGCCGACAGCCACCGCCACACCTCGGGGTCCGCGCCGCCGGCCGCGAACAGGCCGGGCACGTGGTCGACGGTCTGCGGGACGAGGCGGACGTGACTGCCGGTGATCGGCCGCGGGGTGAACCAGTCGGACACCGGCCCAGCGTATGAGAGGGTGAGCCGGTGCGGCGTACGGAATTCTGGCAGCGTATGGAACGTCACTTCGGCCGGGCGTACGCCGGGTCGGTCGCCCACGACCAGGTCATCGCCCAGCTGGGCGGCCGGACCGTGGAGCAGGCGCTGGCCGAGGGTGAGGACGTGAAGGTGGTGTGGCGGGCGGTCTGCCTCGCCTTCGACGTCCCCGCCAGGGAACGCTGATCGGACTACGATCGATCACGGGGTTCCCCGCACACTCGGGTGGCGAGACGGATGCGCGTGACGCGAGGGCTGTGCCGGGCAGGTGTCCTCAGCCTGCTCGCGCTCACCCTGTCCGGATGCTTCGGGCTGTCCATGAACCTGCGGGTGCACGGCGACAACACGGTGGACGGCACGCTGAGCGTGACGGTCGACAGGTCGGTGGTCAGCCAGACCGGCGAGCGGACCGACGACTTCCTGGCCAGGGTGGACCGCTCGCAGCCGCTGTACGGGATGCGCCCGTCGAAGGGCTCCATCGACTCCGAGAAGGTGAAGTCCGCCTCGGAGGTGGGGATGAAGTACACCGTCCACCACGTGCCGATCGCCGACTTCCAGGCCAGTGACCTGCGGATCAGCCGTCAGGGCCGGACGTTCCGGGTGGACGGCGTCGTCGACCTGACCACCCGCGACCTGCTCGGCGACAGCGGTTCCCGGCGCTCCATCGACAGCAGCGGCGTCAAGACCAGCGTCAAGATCAGCTTCCCCGGCAAGGTGCGCTGGGCCAACAGCGGCGGCGACGTCAGCGGCCACACGGTCTCCTGGAAGCCGGCGTTCGGGGAGCGGACGACGGTGTCGGCGATCGGCGACGCCAAGGGCGGCGGCGGGATCCAGCCGGCGGTCGGGGCGCTGTGGGCGCTCGGCGTGCTGATGGCGGCCGGCCTCGGCGCCGTGGTGACGCTGGTGACGTACGCCAACCGCCGGGAGGGCAAGCCGGTGCTGCGCACGATCGGCACGGCCACCGGACCGCGGCAGGGCGGCGCTCCCGCCGCGGCGGAACCGGTCCGGGAGACCGTTCCGGAGGGGGAGCCGGACCTGCTGGTCAAGCACACCGGGACCGCCGAGCCGGCGCCGGCGCCGGAACCGGCCGCGTCGCCGCCGGACGAGGAGCCGGTACGCGGGATGGACCCGGTCAAGGAGCCCGCGGGGCCGCCGGCCGCCGGGCCGGCGGCGAAGACCGGCCTGCCGGAGGCGCTGGAGGTGCCCGGATCGTGGCGGTACGACGTGAGCGACCTCGTGAATGACCGGGAGCACCCGCTGTGGAGCCGCCGCCGCGCCCGCGAGGACACCATCCAGCTCCCGCTGCTGGGACCGACCGGCGACGAGGAGGAGCCGGCGGGGGAGCGTGGCGGCTGGCAGAAGCTGCGGCCGGCCAACCTGCCGCCCCGGCACCGGTCGGACCGGGGCGCCGACCAGGACCGGGATCGGGACCGGGATCGGGAATGAGCGGGGCCGGTTCGCCGCTCCCCGGCGTGTCGGCTATATTCGAACACTCGTTCGAGGTAGCTTGTCCACAGCCGAAACTTCCGTCCACAGATCCGCTCCGCTGGACCGGAAATGTCGGGGGTGGTGTCTAGGGTCGTCGGCAACGCACGGAACACTTCCCCGTTGCCACAGGAGGGTGACAACCAATGCCAGCAATGGACCGCGACAAGGCCCTCGATGTGGCTCTCGCTCAGATCGAGAAGTCCTTCGGCAAGGGCTCGATCATGCGTCTGGGCGACGAGGCCCGTACCCCGATCTCGGTCATCCCCACCGGGTCGATCGCCCTCGACGTGGCGCTCGGCGTGGGCGGCCTACCCAGGGGCAGGGTGGTGGAGATCTACGGACCCGAGTCCAGCGGTAAGACCACGATCGCCCTGCACGCGGTGGCGAACGCGCAGGCAGCGGGTGGGATCGCCGCGTTCATCGACGCCGAGCACGCGCTCGACCCCGCGTACGCCAAGGCGCTGGGCGTCGACACCGACGGGCTCCTGGTGTCCCAGCCGGACACCGGCGAGCAGGCCCTGGAGATCACCGACATGCTGATCCGCTCCGGCGCGATCGACCTGGTGGTCATCGACTCGGTGGCCGCGCTGGTGCCGCGCGCCGAGATCGAGGGCGAGATGGGTGACAGCCACGTCGGCCTGCAGGCCCGGCTGATGAGCCAGGCGCTGCGCAAGCTTGCCGGCGCACTCAACAACGCCGGCACCACCGCCATCTTCATCAACCAGCTCCGCGAGAAGGTCGGCGTCATGTTCGGCTCGCCGGAGACCACCTCGGGTGGGCGGGCGCTGAAGTTCTACTCGTCGGTGCGGCTGGACGTGCGGCGCATCGAGACGCTGAAGGACGGCGCCGACGCGATCGGCAACCGGACCCGGGTCAAGGTGGTGAAGAACAAGGTCGCGCCGCCGTTCAAGCAGGCCGAGTTCGACATGATGTACGGCCTGGGCATCAGCAAGGAGGGCTCGCTCATCGACGTGGGCGTCGAGCAGGGCTTCATCCGCAAGTCGGGTGCCTGGTACACCTACGAGGGCGACCAGCTCGGCCAGGGTAAGGAGAACGTCCGGCAGTTCCTCAAGGACAACCCCGACCTGGCCCACGAGATCGAGAAGAAGATCAAGGAGAAGCTGGGCATCGGGCCGTCGCTGGAGGCCGACGCGGCTTCCGGAGCTCCCGCGTCACCGCCCACCGCGACCCC
This sequence comes from Mycobacteriales bacterium, assembly GCA_045806985.1. Lineage (GTDB taxonomy): Bacteria > Actinomycetota > Actinomycetes > Mycobacteriales > JBJMIH01 > JBJMIH01. The sequence continues at coordinate 7,323 of JBJMIH010000057.1, forward strand.
GGTCGAGAAGCCCCCGAGCCGGAAGAAGTAGGCGTGCGTCCCGCCGGCGACGGCGGCGGCGACCGCCGTACCCGGTCCGGCCGGCGGCGTTCCGCCGGCCGGACCGACACCGACCCGCCCGAGGACCGCACCCCGGCGGAGTGGGAGGCCGCCGCCAAGGCGACCTGCCTGCGCCTGCTCACGCTCCGTTCGCGGACCCGGCGGGAGCTCCACGACGCGCTGGTCCGCCGGGGAGTACCCGAGGACGTCATCGAGACGGTGCTGGGCCGCTTCACCGAGGTGGGCCTGATCGACGACGCCACCTTCGCCGAGCACTGGGTGGCGTCCCGGCACCGGAACGCGGGCATGGGCCGGCGCGCACTCTCCGCCGAACTGTCCCGCAAGGGTGTGGCCGCCGAGATGATCAAGGAGGCGGTGGGCGCCCTCGACACCGACACCGAAGAGGCCACCGCCCGCCGCCTGGTCGACCGCCGGCTGGCCGGCATGACCAACCTCGCCCCCGAGGTCAAGGCCCGCCGCCTGGTGGCCATGCTGGCCCGCAAGGGCTACGCGCCCGGCCTTGCCAGCCAGGTGGTCCGCGCCGCGCTCTCCACCGACGCCTTGGACGAGGAATACGCCGAAGCCCTCGACTCCCTGGCCGCCGAGGAAACCGACCCCACCACCCCCTGACCACACCCCGACACCTCGGATGACGACGGCCATGCCGGCGCCACACCACAAACCCCGCCGCGCCGCCCGCCCACGCGCCGGCGGCGGTATGCCGGGCGGTGTGAGCACGCCGGCTGGCCGCCAGAAACGGCGATGACGAGGGTGCCGGTGAGGGCGGCGCTGCTGTCGCGTGGTGTCGGGCCTGTCGGCTGGTGTCAGGTTGGCCGGGCAGGTCGCGTCGTGCCGACGTGCCCGGCGCTGGCGGTGGTGTGCCGAGCAGGGGTACCCCGCCTGGCCGTCGGAAACGGCGATGGCGACGGCCGTGCCGGCACCAGACCACAAACGCCCCCGCGCTGCCCACCCAGTGCCCGGCGCTGGCGGCGGTATGCCGGGCGGTGGGAGTACGCCGGCTGGCCGGCGGAAACGGCCATGGCGGGGGTGCCGGGTGAGGGCGACGCTGCTGTCGCGTGACGTCGCGCCTGTCGGGGGCTGGTGTCAGGTTGGCCGTGCAGGTCGCCTGGTGTCGACGTGGCCGGCGCTGGCGGTGGTGTGCCGAGCGGGGGTACCCCCCGCCTGGCCGTCGGAAACGGCGATGGCGAGGGTGCCCGTGAGGGCGACGCTGCTGCCGTGTGGTGTCGGTCCGTCGGGCTGGTGTCAGGTTGGGCGGGCAGGTGGCGTCGTGTCGATGTGGGCGGGGGTGGCGGTGGTGTGCCGGGCGGGAGCACGCCCGGTTCGTCGCTGGGAACGGCGGGCGGGGGTGCGTGGGTGGGTTGGCGGGGCGGGGTGGCGGCGGTGCGTGAGCGAGACGGTACCGCGAGTTCTTGACCCTTTGGTTGGGGGCGGCCTAGCCTCTCGGATGACCGAGGAGCAAGACCGACACAAGTGCACCGCAATTACGACATAAACGACATATCTCGGATAGAACTGCGGGACCCCCACTCCGCCGAGCCGACGACACGTATCCGGTCGTCGGCCGTTCACGCGGGCCCACTGGCCGGCGTTGGGGGCCCGCAGGGGGCTCGCTGACCTGGTACTGAGACCGGCGGGCGCGGGGAAGGTGCGCTCCGGCCGGTCGACGCTTCTCGTCGCGACAGTGCCGCGCCCCGCGCGGCACCCCGGACGAGGAGGCGCGATGAGTGCGGGACAGGTCGGTCTGGCGTTCCTCCTGGCGATCGTTCTCTGCGCCGTCGCCGGCGGCGCGCTCCTCGCGGTTCGTACGGTGGCCGCCCGGTCGGGCCGGCGGCGGGACGACGCCGAGACCGATGCCCGCGCCGTACTGCGGCAGAAGGCCGAGTCCGAGGCGGCCGCGATCCGGCGCCGGGCCAGGGCAGAGGCCGAGGCCATCGCCAGCGAGGCCGCCGCCGCGGCCGACGCGGTCAGGGCCGAGGCCGAGGCCGCCGCCGAGGCGGTACGCCGGCAGGCCAAGCTGGACGCCTCCGCCACCGTGCTGGAGGCCCGCCGGAAGGGCGAGGACACCGCCGCCAGCCTGCTGGAACAGGCCCGCCGCCAGGGCGAGGAGGCCGCCGCGGACCTGGAGCGGCAGGCCGAGCGGCTGGCCGGCCGAGAGCGGCGGATCGACCTCCGCGAGCGGGAGCTGGCCACCGCCGAGGCCGATCTCGCCAGCCGCCGCGAGGTACTGGACGCGCTGGTCGCCGAGCACACCAGCGAGCGGGAGCGGATCGCCGGCCTCACCGCCGAGCAGGCCAAGGCCGAGTTGCTGGCCGGCATCGAAGCCCAGGCCAAGCGCGAGGCGGCACTGCTGGTCAGGGACCTGGAGAACGAGGCACGGCAGAGCGCCGACCAGCGCGCCCGGCAGATCGTCGTGGACGCCATCCAGCGGGTGGCCAGCGAGCAGACCGCCGAGAGCGTGGTCAGCGTCCTGCACCTGCCGGGCGACGAGATGAAGGGCCGCATCATCGGCCGCGAGGGCCGCAACATCCGCGCGTTCGAGTCGGTGACCGGCGTGAACGTCATCATCGACGACACCCCGGAGGCGGTGCTGCTGTCGTGTTTCGATCCGGTCCGCCGCGAGGTGGGACGGCTCACGCTGGAGAAGCTCGTCCTCGACGGCCGCATCCACCCGCACCGCATCGAGGAGGTGTACGAGCGGAGCAGGGCCGAGGTGGACGAGCTGTGCCTGCGCGCCGCCGAGGACGCGCTGGTCGACGTCGGCCTGGCCGACGTGCACCCCGAACTGGTGAAGCTGCTGGGCCGGCTGCGCTACCGCACCTCCTACGGCCAGAACGTGCTCAAGCACCTGGTCGAGACCGCGCACATCGCCGCGGCGATGGCCGCCGAGCTGCGGCTGGACCGGGTCCTGGTCAAGCGGTGCGCGTTCCTGCACGACATCGGCAAGGCGCTCACCCACGAGGTCGAGGGCAGCCACGCCCTCATCGGCGCCGACCTGGCCCGCAAGTACGGCGAGCCGGACGAGGTCGTGCACGCCATCGAGGCCCACCACGACGAGGTGCCGCCGCAGACCGTCGAGGCCGTGCTCACCCAGGCCGCCGACGCCTGCTCCGGCGGCCGGCCCGGCGCGCGCCGGGAGAGCCTGGAGTCCTACGTCCGCCGGCTGGAGCGGATCGAGCAGATCGCCGCCGCCCACCAGGGCGTGGAGAAGGTGTTCGCCATGCAGGCCGGCCGGGAGGTCAGGGTGATGGTCTCGCCGGACGTCCTGGACGACCTCGGCGCCCAGATGGTGGCCCGCGAGGTGGCCAAGCAGATCGAGGACGAGCTGACCTACCCCGGCCAGATCCGCGTCACGGTGGTGCGGGAGTGGCGCTCCTCCGAAATCGCGCACTAGTAGTGCGGGAAGCGGCGTACGTAGCGGCGCTGCCAGGGCGTTTCGACGGCGCGGTGGGCGTAGTGCGTGCGGACGTAGGCGACCGCCTCGCGGCGCGGTATGCCGTCCAGCACCGCGAGGCAGGCCAGCGCCGTGCCGGTCCGGCCGTGGCCGCCGGCGCAGGCGATCTCGATCCGCTCGGTCTCCGCCCGCGCCCACGCGTCGTGCAGCGCGTCGGCGGTGGCGGCGCGGTCGCTCGGCAGCCAGAAGTCGGGCCAGCGCAGCCAGCGGCTCTCCCACTCGACTGGCGGCGGCTGGTGACCGAGCAGGTACAGGGCGAAGGTGGGCGCCGGACCCGCCGGCACCGGCCGGCGCAGGCCCCGACCGCGGACGAGCCGGCCGGAAGGCAGCCGCAACACTCCCGGCGCCGTGGGCTCCCACGTCGCGATCATGGCGAGAGCGTAACGCCGTACCGCGAGGCATGTCCGACGATCAGGTGAGGTCCCGGGTGGAAGCCCTCGTGGAATCCCTGGTGGCCGCGATCGCCGACGGCGTGACGGCACCCCGGTGAGGTCCGCGGCCTGACAGCGGAGCAGATCCGCGAGGTCGACCGCGACCAGCCGGCCCCGCTCGGCGCGGGGTATCGCCGCTTCCTCGAACTTGCCGGCGCCGGCGCGGGGCGCTTCCTGCGGGGCAGCGACGTGTTCCACCCCCTCGTGCTCGGGCTCGGCGCGGCGGGACGCGAGCTGCTGGCGCAGAACGCGGTGCCGTTCGCGCTGACCGGCGCGGATCGGGTCATCCTGATGCACCAGGGCTACCAGTTCGCGTTCCTGCGCGGCGGCGGCGCCGACCCGGAGGTCTGGTGGTACTCCGAGGGTGCCGGGGATCCCGCGCCCTGTGCTCCGATGTTCACCGACTGGCTGCGGGCCGAGGTCGAGCGCGAGACGGCGGCCTGGGCGCGGCTCGCGGATTCCTGACGGAGGATGTCAGGTACGCCGCCCAGGATGGACCCATGGACGACTTCGACTTCCTGACCGGCAGCTGGCACGTCGCGAACCGGTGGATCGCCCCGGCGGGCGGGATCGGCAGCGACGACTGGGAGGAGTTCGCCGCCACCGCCGAGTGCCGCCCGTTCTTCGGCGGCGCCGGCAACCACGACGTGTTCGACTGCCCAGCCAAGGGCTGGCGCGGCATGACGCTGCGGCTCTACCAGCCGGAACGGCGGCAGTGGTCGATCTGGTGGGCGAGCGACCGCACCGGCGAGCTGGGGCCGCCGGTCACCGGCCGCTTCGTGGACGGCCGCGGCGAGTTCTTCGGCGACGACACCCACGACGGCACGCCGGCCGGCGTCCCGGTACGGGTCCGCTACCGGTGGACGGTGCCCGCCCCGGACGCGCCCCGCTGGGAGCAGGCGTACTCCACCGACGGCGGCCAGACCTGGGAGACCAACTGGATCATGGACCTCACCCGCCGAGGGCCGTGACGGCGAGCAGCTCGCCCTTGCCGATGTCGACGACGGTGCTGGCGACGGTCGGGTCGGCCTCCAGCAGCGCGCGCACGTCGGCGACCTCGTCCGCGTGCGACAGCACGTTGTCCATGGCCAGCAGGCCGCCGGGGCGCAGCACCCGCAGCGGGTGCGGCCACCAGCCCAGGTACTCGGTCCGCTCGGCGTCCAGGAACAGCACGTCCACCGCGCCGTCCGGGAGGCCGGCGAGGTACTCCCCGGCGTCCCCGGTC
>JBJMIH010000058.1:0-6441 GCA_045806985.1 Mycobacteriales bacterium
CATGGTGAAAGGGCTGAAGGGGAGCTGACATGGCCGTCAACGACCACCTGTCAGAGCTGTCCGACCACCTGCTCGGGCCGACCATCCTGACCTACGCGAGCGCGATGCTGGCCTACGCGGTCGAGTACGCGTTCGGCCGCCGCGAGGCGGACGCCCGCGTCGCCGCGCCGGCAAGGGCCGCGGTGCTCGCCGGCGCCGGCGGCCCGGACGCGGTGGAGGAGCCCGCCGAGCAGACCCCGCCCCCGCCGTCCCGGCAGAGCGCCAAGGCCGCGTCGATGGCGCGGGCCGGCGGCCGGCTGGCGGTGGCGCTGTCGGTGTTCGGCTGGGTACTGCACCTGGCCGTGCTGGTCACCCGCGGGCTGTCGGTGCACAGGGTGCCGTGGGGCAACATGTACGAGTTCGGCCTGTCGATCTCGTTCGCCGCGGTGACCGCGTTCGGCGTGTTCGCGTACCGGTACAAGGTCCGCTATCTCGGCCTGTTCGTGATGGCGCCGGTGGTGCTGCTGCTCGGCCTGGCCGGCACGGTGTTCTACGTCAAGCCGGGCGACCTGTCGGCGCCGCTGCACTCCTACTGGCTGCTCATCCACGTGACCTGCGCGGTCGCCACCGCCGGCATCTTCATGGTCGGCTTCGCCACCGCCTCGGCGTACCTGGTCCGCGACCGGTACGACCGGCGGGAGGGCAAGGCGATGCGCTTCCCGACCACGCTCGGCCGCCGGCTGCCCACCGCCGACGCGCTGGAGCGGCTCACCTTCCGCATCCACGCGGTCGGGTTCCCGCTGTGGACGTTCACCATCATCGGCGGCGCGATCTGGGCCGAGTCGGCGTGGGGCCGGTACTGGGGCTGGGACCCGAAGGAGACCACCTCGCTGGTCTGCTGGGTGGTGTACGCCGCCTACCTGCACGCCCGGTCGACCCCGCGCTGGCAGGGCCGGGGCGCGGCGTGGCTGGCCGTCCTCGGCTGGGGCGTGATGATGTTCAACCTGTTCGGCATCAACACGTTCGTGGTCGGCCTGCACTCGTACGCCGGCGTCTGAGCCGGGCCTGACCTGCGCCGGTGGCCTGCCCGATTCCTGATGCTTTAGGGTGACGGCGGACGACGGGAGACCGCCTTGACCCACCACGAGCCACCGCGAGGCCCGCAGTGGGTGCCGCCCGACGAGACCTTGTACCGAGCGTTCCCGCCCGACTACTCCCGTAACCGCCGCCGCAGCGACTGGGCGGCGGTCGCGATGAGCGGGGCGCTCGCGCTGATCGTGCTGCTGGTGCTGGCCGGGCTCGGCCTGGTGGCGGTCGGCCCGAGCGGCGCGCACGGCCGGGACGAGGCCGGCGGCGGCCGCAAGCCCCCGGCCTGGCAGCCGTACACGTTCTCGCCGCGCCCGCCGTCGCCCACCCCGTCGCCGACGCACCCGCCGCTGGTGTACTCGGCCGAGGGCAACAGCCTGTACAAGGCCGGCGCGTTCCCGGCCCAGAAGCTGCTGACGCCGCCGACGCTGGACCCGCACACCACCGCCGAGTTCCAGGCGTACCTGGAGTTCGTCGGCGACGACGTGCAGCAGGTCTGGTCGCGGCAGTTCGCCAAGGTCGGCCTGCCGTACCGGCCGGCCGACGTGGACATCTGGGTGGGCGACTTCTCCAGCCCGTGCGGCAAGGTCGACCCGCGCGCCATGTACTGCGGCAAGAACCGCACCGTGTACTTCGACGCCGACGCGGTGCGGTCCTACCAGGCCGCCGGCATCCCCGTCGGCAGCCCGGTGTTCCTGGCCGTGATGGTGGCGCACGAGCTGGGCCACCACATGCAGGACGAGTCCGGCATCGGCGGCTCGCTGGTGCAGCGGGACGGCGGCGGCAACCTGTCCAACCCCGACAGCATCCGCTTCGAGCTCCAGGCCGACTGCTTCGGCGGCATCTGGGCGCACACCGCGCGGGACGGCTTCCACATCGACCAGGGCACGCTGGACCAGGTGGTCGAGTCGATGCGGCACATGGGCGACGATCCCTGGCTGCCGCGCCCGCAGTGGCGACACGGCTCCGGCCAGCATCGCGCCGACTGGTTCCTGCGCGGCTACACCACCGGCGACCCGGCCCAGTGCAACACGTTCACCGCCGCCGACGCCGCCATCTTCTAGCCGCGTTTGACTTCGAGTGCGCTCTCACTCCTAGCGTGAGGGCATGACAACGACACTGATCACCGGAGCGAACAAGGGTCTCGGGTTCGAGACCGCCCGCCAGCTCATCGCCGCCGGCCACACGGTCTACGTCGGCAGCAGGGACGCGGAGCGCGGGCGACGTGCGGCCGAGCGGCTGGGCGCGCGGGCGGTCCAGCTCGACGTCACCGACGACGCGTCCGTGGTCGCCGCCGCCAAGGCGATCGAGGCCGACGGAGGGCTGGACGTGCTGGTCAACAACGCCGGGATCCAGCGCGAGATGGACGGCGACGGCAACGTGACGGGCGCCGCCGACACGACGGCGGAGATGATGCGGGAGACGTTCGAGACCAACGTCCACGGCGTCGTGCGCGTCCTGCACGCGTTCCTGCCGCTGCTGCGGCGCTCCGCCGCCCCGGTCGTGGTCAACGTCAGCAGCGGCCTGGCGTCGCTGACCCGGGTCACCACCCCGGACACCCCCGCGTACGCCTACCCCGGCGTCGCCTACGCGGCGTCGAAGGCGGCGGTCAACATGATCACCGTGCAGTACGCGAAGGCGTTGCCGACCATGCGGATCAACGCGGTGGAGCCCGGCTTCACCAAGACCGACCTGAATCGGAACACCGGCACCCAGACCGTCGAGCAGGGCGGCGAGGTCATCGCGCGCCTGGCGCAGGTGGGGCCTGACGGCCCGACCGGTGGCTACTTCGACGCCAACGGCACGCTTCCCTGGTGACGTCAGCCGGCTGCCAGCAGGTCGGCGTACTCGGGGTGGCGGTCGATCCAGCCCGCCACGAACCAGCACCGGGGGACCACCGCGCGCCCGCGGGCCCTGGCGTCGTCCAGGGCGGCCCTGGCGAGCGCGCTGCCGATGCCCCTGCCCTCGTACTCGGCGGGTACCCGGGTGCTGAGGTAGACGGTGGTCCGCTCGCTGACCTCGACGTACTCCAGCACGCCGACCTGCTCGCCGGCCACGTGCGCCTCGAACCGGTGCTCGTCCGGCAGGTGGGTGACGGTGAGCTCCGGGGCGGTGCCCATCAGTCGCTCACCGTGGTCGCGGACGCCTGGTACACCAGGTCGACGTAGTCCGGATGGCGCTCGATCCACCTGGCCACGAACGGGCACAGCGGCAGCACCTGCCGCTGGCGGGCGCGGATGTCGTCCAGCGCGGCCCTGGCCAGCGTGCTGCCGACGCCCCTGCCCTCGTACGCCGAGTCGACCTCGGTGTGGGTGAGGACGGTCACGGCGCCGGTGGTCTCCAGGTACTCCACGAAGCCGGCCACCGTGTCGCCGTCCCGTGCCTCGTACCGGTCCCGCTCGGCGGCGTTGCTGACGTTGAGGTCCACGTCCCCAACGTACCGCCGGTCAGGTCTCGTCGTCGCGGAGCCGGCGGGTCCGCCGGGCGAGCTCGGCCAGGAACTCCGGATCGTCGTCGGGACCCACCACCCGGGGGTTACGGGTGGCCTCCGACCAGGTGTCCTCTTCCACCCAGACCGGCTCGTAGTCGTCGTCCTCGCGCGGCGCGACGGGTCTGCCGAACATGAGCCAACACATCGCCCCTAGCGGGGTCGGCAGCGCGATGAACGCCACCCACAGCCACTTCGGCAGCAGCCGGACCTCGGTCGCGGGGCTGGTGGCCGCGTCCAGCAGGCAGTAGATCCACGCGCCGAGCAGCAAGAGCCCGAACAGCGCCGACAGCACCAGCATGGTCCCACAGTAGGACATGAGAGCCCGCCGCCGCTGCGCCAACCGTCGGTGACCATACTGGGCGCATGTCCGGCTTCCCCTTCACCGACCTGCGGGACTTTCTTCGCCAACTGGAGCGATCCGGGGAGCTCAAGCGGGTCAAGGCCCCGGTGGACCCGTACCTGGAGGTCACCGAGATCGTCCAGCGGGTGCTCCGCGACCAGGGCCCGGCGCTGCTGTTCGAGAACCCCACCGGCGGCGGGATGCCGCTGCTGATCAACCTGTTCGGGACGCGGCGGCGGATGGAGGCCGCGCTCGGGGTCGCCGACTTCGACGAGATCGGCGACCGGATCGCCAGCCTGCTCAAGCCGGAGCTGCCGGTCGGCTGGGCCGGACTGCGGGAGGCGTTCGGCAAGCTCGCCCAGCTCAAGGGCCTGCCGCCGAAGAAGGTCAAGACCGCGCCCTGCCAGGAGATCGTGTACTCCGGCGACGACGTGGACCTGTACCGGCTGCCGGCCGTGCACTCCTGGCCGGACGACGGCGGGGCGTACCTCAACTTCGGCCTCACCCACACCAAGCACCCGGTGACCGGCCAGCGCAACCTGGGCATGTACCGGCTCCAGCGGTACGACCGGAACACCATCGGCATGCACTGGCAGATCCACAAGGACTCCACCGCCCACCACGCGGTCGCCGAGCGGCGCGGGGAGCGGCTGCCGGTGGCGATCGCGTTCAGCCCGGATCCGGTGGTGACGTACGCGGCCCAGGCGCCGCTGCCGCCGGACATCGACGAGTACCTGTTCTGCGGGTTCCTGCGCGGGCAGCGGACCGAGATGGTGGACTGCCTGACCGTGCCGTTGCAGGTGCCGGCGTCCGCGCACGTGGTGCTGGAGGGCTGGCTGGAGCCGGGGGAGCGGCGGGACGAGGGGCCGTTCGGCGACCACACCGGCTTCTACACGCCGGTGGAGCCGTTCCCGGTACTGCACGTCGAATGCATGACCACCCAGAGTGACCCGATCTTCCAGTCGGTGGTGTGCGGGCCGCCGCCCCAGGAGGACGCCTGGATGGGCAAGGCCACCGAGCGCATCTTCCTGCCGCTGCTCCGGCTGGTGCTGCCGGACGTGGTCGACTACGACATGCCGGTGCAGGGCGTCTTCCACAACTGCGTCATCGTCTCGATCGACAAGCGGTTCCCGAAGCACGCCCAGAAGGTGATGCACGCGATCTGGGGCACGATGATGCTGTCGCTGACCCGGCTGATCGTCGTGGTGGACGCCGACTGTGACGTGCACGACTACAACGAGGTGGCCTGGCGGGCGTTCGGCAACGCCGACTACGCCCACGACATGATCGTCACCCAAGGTCCGGTCGACCACCTGGACCATGCCTCCTACCAGCAGTTCTGGGGCGGGAAGGTGGGAATCGACGCGACCAGGAAGCTGCCGGCGGAAGGGTACGCGCGCGGCTGGCCTGAGCCGGTCCGAATGACGGAAGAGGTACGGGCCAAGGTGGACGCCCGCTGGAAGGAGTTCGGCCTGTGAGCGAGGCGAGCGCCGCCGCGTCGAGACGGCCTGAGCATCCGATGGTTGGCTCGACGCGGCATGAAGGCGCGCGGCGGAGCGAACGGGAGGCATGGTGACCGCTGTCGCGATGCCGCGCACGGCGCGGTCGTTCCTGCGGCTGGTGATGATCGAGCACTCGGTGTTCGCGCTGCCGTTCGCCTACATCGCGATGCTCACCGCCATGCGGGCGCAGGGGAAGCACGTGTGGTGGGGCACGCTGGTGCTGATCACGGTGGCGATGGTGGCCGCCAGGACGGTCGCGATGGCCGCCAACCGCATCATCGACCGGCACATCGACGCCCAGAACCCGCGCACCGCCAAGCGCGAGCTGGTCACCGGCGTGCTGTCACTGCGCTCGGCCTGGGTGGGCCTGGTGGTCTTCCTCGCGGTCTTCCTGGCCGCCGCGGCCGCGCTCAACCCGCTCTGCCTGCTGCTGTCCCCAGTTGCCCTGTTCTTCCTGATCATCTACTCCTACGCCAAGCGCTTCACCGACTTCCCGCAGGTCTTCCTGGGGCTGGCGCAGGCCATCGGGCCGATCGGCGCGTGGCTGGGGGTGACCGGGCACTGGTCGTGGCCGGCGTTCGTGCTCGGGCTGGCCGTGGGGGCGTGGATCGGCGGTTTCGACTGCCTGTACGCCTGCCAGGACGTGGAGGTGGACCGGCGGATCGGGGTGCGCTCGGTGCCGGTGCGGTTCGGCGTGGCCAACGCGCTGCGGGCGTCCACGGTCGTCCATGTCGGCACGGTGCTGCTGTACCTCTGGTTCGGGTACCTGACCGGGTACGGCTGGCTGTGGTTCGCCGGGGTGGCGGTGGTCGCGGCCGTGCTCGCCTACGAGCACGCGATCGTGCGGCCCACCGACCTGTCCCGGGTGAACAGGGCGTTCTTCACCGCCAACGGCGTCATCGGGCTGGTGCTGTTCGCCTTCGCCCTCGCTGACCTGCTGTTCCTGCAGGGCCTGCGCCCGTAGCCCCTTACTCCGGTTCGGGCTGGGGTGACTCCGTTTCGAGCAGGGAGCGGGCGTACTCGGCCACGTCGGCCGCGCCCAC
>JBJMIH010000059.1:0-13616 GCA_045806985.1 Mycobacteriales bacterium
ACAATCTTTACCAACAAGAACCACTACAGATCAGACCGGCACGCCCTCGACCTGACCCGCGACCCCGACACGTTCGTGACGATGCAGAAACGGCTGGCCGTGACCAACCTGTCCGACCTCGACCCCAACCCGGTCGACTACGTGCTGTTCACCGACCACCCCACCGCGCCGCAGCGGATCGCCATGGCCAGGGACTGGGCGCTGGCGCACGCGGCGGGCCCGGCGGAGCGCCGGCGATGAACCGCACGCTGGTGGTCACCAACGACTTCCCGCCGCGGATCGGCGGTATCCAGTCGTTCGTGCACGCGCTCGCCGTCCGCCAGCCGCCCGGCTCGCTCGTCGTCTACGCCTCGACGTACCAGGGCGCGGCCCGCTTCGACGCGGCGCAGCCGTTCCCGGTGGTGCGGCACCCGACCGGCCTGCTGGTACCCACCCCGGACGTGCTGCGGCGGGTCCGGGCGGTGGCGAGGGCGGAGGGCTGCGACACGGTCTGGTACGGCGCGGCGGCCCCGCTCGGCCTGCTCACCGCCGGCCTGCGCAGGGCCGGGATCGAGCGGTTCGTCGCCACCACGCACGGGCACGAGGCCGGTTGGGCGGCGCTCCCGGTGGCGCGCCAGCTGCTGCGCCGGGTGGGCCGGCAGGTGGACGTGGTGACGTACCTGGGTGACTACACCCGCCGCCGCATCGCCGGGGCGCTCGGCCCGCACCCCGAGCTGGTGCGGCTGCCGCCCGGGGTGGACACCGACGCGTTCCACCCCTCCGTCGACGGCGCCGGCGTCCGCGCGGAGCTGGGCCTGCGCGACCGGCCGACGGTCGTCTGCGTGTCCCGCCTCGTCCCTCGCAAGGGCCAGGACGTGCTGATCAGGGCCCTGCCCGCCATCCAGCGCCGGGTGGCGGGCGCCGCGCTGGTGATCGTCGGCGACGGCCCCGACTTCCCCCGCCTGCACCGCCTCGCCGCCTCCCTCGGCGTCGCCGACGACGTCGTGTTCACCGGCAAGGTGCCCGGCCCCGACCTGCCCAGGTACTTCGCCGCCGGCGACGTCTTCGCGATGCCCGCCCGTACCCGCCACCTCGGCCTGGACGTCGAGGGCCTCGGCATCGTCTACCTGGAGGCCTCCGCCGCCGGCCGGCCGGTGGTGGCCGGCGACTCCGGCGGCGCACCCGACGCCGTGCTGCCCGGCGAGACCGGTCACGTCGTCGACGGCCGCGACGTCGGCGAGGTCGCCGGCCGCGTCGCCGACCTCCTCGCCGACCCCGCCCAGGCCGCCGCGATGGGCCGCGCCGGCCGCGCGTGGGTGGAGCGCGAGTGGCGCTGGGACCTGCTCGCCGACCGCCTGCACGCCCTCCTCACCCCCCAGCGCGTCTGACCATCCCCACCCGAACTGCCGTCCCACGCCGCGACCAACGCCCGTGCCAGCGTTGGCCCTACGGGCTCAGCCCCTGGGTGCCCCTTGAGCGCCGTACCCATGGCCGCTGCGTGGGGGTTGCCACATCTGCCCGCGGGCCGGACCCAGCCCGGTTCTGTGCCGCTGCGCGGGCAAATGTGGAGGTGAGGGGCCTGGCGCGGAAAAGTGGAGTGGGGAGTGAGTGGGGGGGTTACTGGGCGTGGCGGCGGAGGGCGGTGCTGAGGGAGGTGAGGCGGTCGGTGGCGATGTAGTCGACGCCGGCGCGGACCAACTCCCGCCAGACGAGCTGGCGGGTGGGGCCGAAGCGGTCCGGCGCGCCCCAGAACCGGAACCGGCGGCCCTGGGCGTGCGCCCGGTGCACGGCGGCGCGCAGGTTGGCGCGCTGGCCCTGCGGAATCGGCCCGTGGCCCCACCAGCGCATCACGTGCCGCCAGCGGGCGCTGATCAGCGGCACCAGGTCGACGGGGTCGCCGTGCTCCAGCCAGTTCATGTCGCCGTCGCAGGCCGCCCACCGCACCTCCTGCGCCCGCATCAGGTCGCGGCGCGGCTTGCCGGTGACGATGACCTCGGCCGTCCGCCGGATCACGGTGCCGTCGGCGCGGTACTCGTCCAGCATGTCGGAGTACTTCGCGAGCAGCTCGTGCAGCGCGTGGTAGCCGGCCACCGCGTCCGGCGACTTCAGCTCCACCAGCAGCAGGAACGACAGGTCGTGGCCCGGGTACACCTGCCCGCCGGAGCCGACCCGGTCCAGCAGCGGGCGCAGGTACAGGTCCTCGAACACGCCGTCGTGGCTGATCTCGTGCCGGTCGTGCCCGACCAGCAGCTTGTCCTCGTGCAACCAGACGTCCACCTCGACACCGTGGAAGCCGTGCTCCAGCGCGTCCAGCAGCGGCCTCCGCCGGCGCTGATCGGCGTGCGACAGCGCCGGCAGCGCGAGTGGCACGTCCCCCCGAGCCCTGGTCACGGCGAGTAGATCGCCTCCACGTCTCCGGCGTATTCGGTCATCACCACGTTCCTCTTGACCTTCAACGACGGGGTGAGCATTTCGTTCTCCACAGTGAAATCGTCGACCAATATGCGGAACTTCCGGATCGACTCGGCCCGCGACACGGCCTTGTTGGCCTCGTCGACGCAGGCCTGGATCTCGGCGATGAGCTCGGCGTCCTCGACCAGCTCGGCGACGGTGGCCCCGGCCGGCTTGCCATTCCGTTCCAGCCAGCCCGGCCACGCCTCCGGGTCGATGGTGACCAGGCAGGCGATGAAGGGCTTCCGGTCGCCGACCACCATCGCCTGGCTGATCAGCGGGTGCGCCCGCAGCCGGTCCTCCAGCACGGCCGGCGCCACGTTCTTGCCGGCGGCGGTGACGATGATCTCCTTCTTCCGGCCGGTGATCGTCAGGTACCCGTTGTCGTCCAGCTCGCCGAGGTCGCCGGTGGAGAACCAGCCGTCCTCGCTCAGCGCGTCCGCGGTGGCGGCCGGGTTGTTCCAGTACCGCCGGAAGATGTTGCCGCCCCTGAGCAGGATCTCCTTGTCGTCGGCGATCCGCACCGCGGTGCCCGGGATCGGCCGGCCCACCGAGCCGACCTTCTGCGCGTGCTGGAGGTTGAGGGTGGCGGCCGCGGTCGACTCGGTCAGCCCGTAGCCCTCGTAGATGTTCAGCCCGATGCCGCGGAAGAAGTGCCCGAGCCGGGCGCCGAGCGGCCCGCCGCCGGAGATCGCGGCCACGCACCGGCCGCCGACCGCGGCCCGCAGCTTGCTGTACACCAGCCGGTCGAACAGCGCGTGCTTGGCCTTCAGCCCCAGGCCGGGCCCGCCGCGGTCCAGCGCCTCGCTGTAGGCCACCGCGGTGGCCTCGGCCGCGTCGAAGATCCTGCCCTTGCCGCCGTCGTACGCCTTCTGCTTGGCGCCGTTGTACACCTTCTCGAACACCCTTGGCACGGCCAGCAGGAACGTCGGCCGGAAGCTGGCCAGGTCGTCCAGCAGCTTGGTGGTGTCGGGGACGTGGCCCAGCCGCACCATCTTGTACACGCAGCCGACCTCGATGACCCGGCCCAGCACGTGCGCGATCGGGACGAACAGCAGCGTGGAGCTGTCGTCGTTGAAGATGTTGGCCAGGCCGGAGGTGGCCGAGACGACGTCGAAGTACAGGTTGCCGTGGGTGAGCTCGCAGCCCTTGGGCCGCCCGGTCGTCCCGGACGTGTACAGGATCGTGGCCAGGCTGTCCCAGTTCAGCGTCGCCCTGCGGGCGGTGACCTCGTCGTCGGAGATGCCCTTGCCGGCCTCGACCAGCGCGTCCACCGCGCCGGTCTCGATCTGCCAGACGTGCTTGACCTCGGTGGCCTTGTCGGCGATCTCGTCGTACGCGCGCTGGTTGGTGTCCCGCTCCAGCACGCAGGCGACCGCGCCGGAGTCGCTGAGGATCCATTCCAGCTGGTGGGCGGAGGAGGTCTCGTAGATCGGCACGCTGACGCAGCCGGCCGCCCAGATGGCGAAGTCGAACAGGGTCCACTCGTACCGGGTGCGCGACATCAGCCCGATCCGGTCGCCCGGCTGCAGGCCGGACGCGATCAGGCCCTTCGCGACCGCCACCACCTGGTCGCGGAACTCCGTGGTGGTGACGGGCTGCCAGCCGTCCCCGGCGGGACGGGACAGGACGACCCTGGCCGGGTGCCGCTCTGCGTTGTTCCACACCATCGAGGTGAGGTTGCCCTCGCCCAGCTCGACCTTGTCGGTGCTCGTGTACTCGCGCACGGTGCCTCTCCGTCGTTTCCGGCAGGTAGCGGCAAGGTATCGCGTCCGCGCCCGGAACGGGAGAGGGACAGGCTACCGGCGAGTTCTACCGATCAGTAAGTACCCTTACGGCCGGGTCCTCCTGGCGGCGATGTCGTCGGCGAGGCGGGCCTGCGCGGCCAGGTAGGCGTCCAGCTCAGCGTGGACGGAGGCATCCAGGCAGGCGTACGCCTGCGGGTGCAGGGCACGGAGCGTGGCCACCCGCTCCAGCCGCTCGTCCCAGGGAAGGACCCGGTCATCCCGTTCGATCAGCGCCATCGCTGGCCCCCTTCCCGCACACCGACCCCCACCCGAGTTTGTACCGGACAGCGGGCCTCGCCGGAAGTAGGCAAGTAAGGTCGGCCTCATGCCGCAGGTCGATCTGATCGACGAGACGTTCGTCGCCGCCGCGCCGGCGCTGGTCGCTGGCGCCTGCGGCGACCCGGGGCTGTGGCGGCGGCTGTGGCCCGACCTGTCGGCCGCCGTGTTCGCCGACCGCGGCGTCGAGGGCCTGCGCTTCACCGTCACCGGCCCGTGGGTCGGCACCGCGGAGCTGTGGCTGGAACCGTCCGGCGACGGCGTGATCCTGCACCACTACCTCCGCCTGGACCGGGCCGGCGGCGAGCCCTGCCCGCCCCGCCGCGCGCTGCGCGAGGCCCGGCGGCGGGCCAGGCACGCCAAGCGGGTGCTCTGGGCGGAAAAGGACCGGTGGGAGGCCGGCCGCCCACCGGGCACTCCGGCCCGTACCTAGACCCGTAGCGAGAGCGGCCCGCCGCCGAGACCTCGCGCCGGGAGAGCGGTACGGTACTCGCCATCCCCCAGAGCAGGAGGTTCCCCGGATGGCTGACCGTTCGACGCAGTCGATCCTCGTCGACGCCTCCCCGGCCGAGGTGATGGCTGTCGTCGCCGACTTCGCCGCCTACCCGGAGTGGGCGCAGAGCATCAAGGCGTGCGAGGTGCTGGAGGACGGCCCGGACGGCCGGCCGGCGACGGTGAAGTTCACCATGGACGCCGGCATCATCAAGGACGTGTACACACTGGAGTACACGTGGGCGGCGGACGGGCTGCGGGTGGACTGGAACCTGGTCGAATCGCAGATGCAGAAGAGCCAGCAGGGGACGTACGCGCTGGAGCCCGAGGACGACGGCACGCGAGTGACGTACTCGCTGTCCGTCGAGGTGTCGATACCGCTGCTCGGGATGCTCAGGCGGAAGGCCGAACGGATGATCATGGACACCGCGTTGAAGGAACTCAAGCGCAGGGTGGAGGCCCTGCCATGACCGACGACCAGGACACCGGCGGCACCGGCGGCACGGCCGGCACCGGCGGCGGCGAGCGCCGCGGGTACGGCGGCCGCGAGGACGTCTGGGCGAAGGCCACCTCCGAGGACCAGCCGGAAAGCCCGATCGTGGTCGAGGCGCGGCGGCTGGTCGAGGCGTTCCAGGACCGGCTGCGTGACGTGCTGCCGCCCGGCGTGATCGCCACCCACTCGCTGGAGTGCCAGTTCTGCCCGCTGTGCCGGCTCATCGCGGCGATGCGGGGCGACCGCGGCACCGACGCCGAGCGGATCGCGCGGATGGTGGGTTCCGTCGCCGAGGCGGTCGGCGGCATGCTCGCCGGGCTCGGCCAACCCGACCGGTCGCAGGGGCCACACGAGGGACCGAAGGATTGACTTGTCACTGACCATCGGCATCGACATCGGGGGGACGAACGTCAAGGGCGGAGTCGTCGACGAGCAGGGCCACATCCTGGAGTCGTACCGCCGCCCCACCCCCAGCACCAGCGTGGCGGAGACCGCCACGGCCATCGTGGAGACCGTCGAGGCGCTGAGCGCGAACCACCCGGTCACCGCGGTCGGCCTCGGCGCCGCCGGCTGGATCGGCGTGGACAGGGCCACCGTGCTGTTCGCGCCCAACCTGGCCTGGCGGGACGAGCCGCTGCGGGACCGCATCCGGGACCGGCTGGCCGACCGCCTGCCGCTGCCGGTCGTGGTCGAGAACGACGCGAACGCCGCCGCCTGGGCCGAGTACAAGTTCGGCGCCGCCCAGGGCGAGGCCGTCGTCTGCCTGATCACCCTCGGCACCGGGATCGGCGGCGGGCTGGTCATCGGCGGCGAGCTGTTCCGCGGCGCGTACGGCATCGCGCCCGAGTTCGGGCACATGCGGGTGGTGCCGGACGGCCGGCGCTGCGGCTGCGGCAACCGGGGCTGCTGGGAGCAGTACGCCAGCGGCAAGGCGCTGATCAGGGAGGCGCAGGACATCGCGACCGGCGCACCGCTGGCCGCGCAGCGGCTGCTCGAGGTGGCCGGCGGCAAGATCCACCGCATCGACGGCCCGCTGATCATGAAGGTCGCCCTCGACGGCGACGCCGCCGCCCGCGAATGCTTCGACGAGGTCGGGCGCTGGCTCGGCCAGGGCATCGCCGACTTGGCCTCGGTGTTCGACCCCAGCTGCTTCGTCATCGGCGGCGGCGTCGCCGAGGCCGGCGCGCTGCTGCTGGACCCGACCCGCCAGCAGTACGCCGCCGCCCTCTCCGGCCGCGGCCACCGCCCCCTCGCCCGCGTCGTCGGCGCCGCCCTCGGCCCCTCAGCCGGCCTGGTAGGAGCGGCCGACCTCGCCCGCCACCGCTGACCGCTGGCCGGCCCAGGTTCCCGCTGCCGGCGTTGTCGCGGCGCTTGCGTGCCAAGAACGCACGCGGCGCCCCGCTCCGCCTTGGCAGCGGAAACCTGCGCTTCCCGCTGCCGGCGTTGTCGGCCCGCCGCTTGCGTGCCAAGAACGCACGCGGCGCGACCCTCCGCCTTGGCAGCGGAAACCTGGATCCGGCCAGCGCCGGCCACGCGTCCCCGCTGCCAGCGTTGTCGCGGCGCTTGCGTGCCAAGAACGCACGCGGCGCACCGCTCCGCCTTGGCAGCGGAAACCTGCGCTTCCCGCTGCCGGCGTTGTCGGCCCGGCGCTTGCGTGCCAGGAACGCACGCGGCGCACCCCTCCGCCTTGGCAGCCGAAACCTGGATCCGGCCAGCGCCGGCCACGTGACATGATCGGCTGGTGCGGCTGCGGGTACTGAGCTACAACATCCGGTCCCTGCGCGACGACGGGGCCGCGGTGATCAGGGTGATCAGGGACGCCGCGCCGGACGTGGTGTGCGTGCAGGAGGCGCCGCGGTTCTTCCGGTCGGTCGCCAAGGGCGTCGAGCTGGCCAGGCGCACCGGCCTGGTGACGGCCGTCGGCGGCCGGGCCTGCGGCGCGAACCTGCTGCTGGTACGGCTCGCCGTCGACGTCGTCGGCACCCGACGCGTGCCGTTCTCGCTGCGCCGCGGCCTGCACCTGCGCGGGGCGGCGGTGGCGTCCTGCCGGCTGCGCGGCGTGCCGTTCACCGTCGCCGGCACCCACCTCGACCTGGTGCCGGGGGAGCGGCTGCGGCACCTGCCCGAACTGTGGGCCGCCGTGGACGGCCTGCCCGGCCCGCTGGTGCTGGGCGGGGACATGAACGAGACCCCGGAGGGCCCGTTCTGGGCCGGCCTCACCGACCGGCTGGTGGACGCCTACGCCGCCGCCGGCGACGGCGACGGGCTGACGTACTCGGCGACCGTCCCGCGCACCCGGATCGACGGCATCTTCGTCGACCCGGCCGTCACGGTCGTGTGCTGCGAGGCGCTGGACACGCCGGACGTGCGGGTGGCCAGCGACCACCGGCCGGTACTCGCCGAACTCGAGCTGCCGGAGTAGCTCCGGAGTAGCTCTGAAGTAACTCCGGAGTAGCTCAGGTCGCGGTGAGCGCGCGGGCCGGGGCGGCGCCGGCGTGGTTGCGCAGGGCGATCGCGGCGGCGATCAGCGGCTCGGTCGGGTCGGCCAGCAGCGCCCGGGTCGCCGCCGTGAACGCCCGCGGCGCGTTGACCGCGACCAGGCCCACCAGGCGGTTCTCCTGGTGGAAGTGGGCAAGCACGCCGGCCTGCGCGACCGCCTTCCTGGCCGGCCGCAGAGCGGTCAGCGACACGGTCGCCTCCGGCCCCACCAGGCCGCTCACCTCGATCCGCAGCCCGAGCTGGTCGGACCAGAACCGGGGCAGCAGGGTGAACGGCCGCCCGCCCATGTGGTCGCCGCCGAGCAGCGTCCTGGCCGCGGCCTGGCCCTGTTCGAGCGCGGCGATCCAGTGCCCGGTACGCACCGGGCGGCGGCTGTACCGCAGGTTGGGCCAGCGGGCGATCACGCCGGCCACCACCACGCCGGGCACGATGATGCCGTCCGGGGTGAGCGCGCGCAGCATCTCGTCGCAGCGCACGCCGTCGCTGATGTCCAGGCCGGAGCCCTCCAGCCACTCGGTGTCCGGCTTGTCGCCGGAGGTCACCACGACCACGTCGGCGTTCACCACGTCGCCGTCGGTGAGCCTCAGCCGCCACCGTTCCCGGCGCCGCTGCTCGATCGCGGCGACCCGGCGGCCGAGGCGCATCCCGATGCCGGCCCGCTGGTGGGCCTCGGTGACCAGGCGGCCGACCGGCTCGCCGAGCACGTTGCTGAGCAGCGCGCGCTTGCTGTTGATGATCACGGCCTCGCGTGCCATCTTGTGCACCGCGCAGGCCACCTCGCAGCCGGTGAGGCCGCCGCCGACGATCGCCACCCGGTCCGCGTCGCGCAGGTCGCGGCGCAGCGCGAGGGACTGCTCCACCCGGTGCAGCAGGTGCACGCCGGGCGCGTTCACCGGCCAGCCCTCCGGCATCACCGGCCGGGCGCCGGAGGCGATGACCAGGCCGTCGTAGTGGTACACGTCGTTGGTGTCGGTGAAGACCCGCCGCGAGTGGGCGTCGAGCCGGACCGCCCGCTGGCCGATGCGCCAGGTCACGTCCAGCTCGTCCACGCCGGGCATGCGCAGGTCCTTCGGCTTCTGGTGGCCGGTGAGGATGCCCTTGGACAGGCCAGTCCGGTCGTACGGCGGCTCGTCGCCGATCATCGTGATCTGGCCGTGGAACTCGCGTGCCCGCAGCTCCTCGGCGGCTGACAGGCCGGCCGGCCCGGTGCCGACGATGACGATGTGATCGGCGCGGTTGTACGCGGTCCGTACCCTCATGACCTGCCCTCCGGACGATCCCCCTCGACGTGGTCGATCACCGGGATGCGCCGCTGCGCGGGCACCCTGGTCCAACCTTCGTCGGGCCGCGACTTGTTGTTCTGCTGCTCGACGGGAGCGAGGAAAACGGTGGTGGGCCTGCGACCCAGTTCGATGGCGCGCATCGGGCACACCCGTGCCGCCTGGACGACCTCTTCCACCTGGTCGGCGGGTACCGTGGGCCGGTACGCCAGCTGGCCGTCGCTGCGCAGCCGGAACACGTCGGGCGCCTCCTGCTCGCAGAAGCCGAACCGGGCGCACCGGCCGGGGTCGACGTGCACGGTGGCCTGCCCGCCGCGCAGCCGCAGCGCGATCCGCTCGCTGGCCAGCTGCGGGATCCGGTGCAGGCGGGGATTGCCGACCAGCCATACCAGCACCGTGAACGCCCAGGCACCGGCGACGATGGCCCGTACCTGGAGGTTACGGGTGTCCGACCCCGAGATGAGGATGTGAGCGGCGATCATGGCGAACGAGATGTGCGCCAGTGAGTGCAGCCGCTTCCAACGCCGGTAGCCGAGCCGCCGTTGAATGAGTACGGAGAACAGGAGCGCGGTCATGATTTCCAGGCCGAGCACGCCGAATCCGATTCCGAAACGGTCGACCGGATTGACGAACGGCGCCCATTCGTCAATGACCCGCACATGCCCCCGAGGGGCCGCCAACTGGGCGATCCCGTGCACCCACCCCAGCATGAAGGCGAAAAGGGTCACCGTCATGTGAATGCCATAAATGGTCGCGTGCCGGATGCGGCTCAACCCCCAGCCGCTTCTCAGCACGATCCCCCAGACCACAGCCAGCCAAAGAAAGCCGAAAGATGTGAATCCAACGCTGGCAGCCACCATGTGGACACTGTGCTGCTGGTCCGGCACTGCGACGACTCCCCTCCTGGGCATCCCCTGGTTCAAAAGCGTGAGGTAATGGAGCGGATACGTTATGCAATTGCACCCTTGTTGAAGCCAGGGCATAGTCTGCCCGCTTTGGCCCGAAAATCAAGAGTCGCCGCGTGAGTACCCGGGAACCAGCAGGTGAGCGAGCTGTTCGCAGAACAGGCCGATGTCGGTGACGATGCCCATGGCCTGCCCGCTTCCCCGGTCGGCGAGCTTCGTCACGGTCGCCGGGTTGATGTCGACGCAGACCAGCGGCACCGACGCCGGCAGCAGGTTGCCGGTGCCGATCGAGTGCAGCATGGTGGCCATCATCAGTACGAAGCCGACGCCCGTGAGCTGGGCGCGCATCGCCCGCTGACCGGCCAGGACGTCGGTGTACACGTCCGGCAGCGGCCCGTCGTCGCGTACCGAGCCGACCAGCACGAACTCCTTGCCGTGCTGCACCATCGCGTGCATCACCCGCGGGTCAGCACGCCCTCCTTGACCGCCGCCGCGATCGAGCCGCACCGCCGGATCCGGTTGATGGCCCGGATGTGGTGCTCGTGGCCGTGCGGCACGCCCGAGCCCTTCTTCAGGTCCACGCCGAGCGAGGTGCCGAACAGCGCCGCCTCGATGTCGTGGGTGGCGAGGGCGTTGCCGGCGAACAGCGCGTCCACGTACCCCGCCTCGACCAGCGCCACCACCGGTCGCTGCGCGCCGGTGTGCACGATCGCCGGCCCGCCGACCCACAGGATCCGCCTGCCGGCCGCCTTCGCCTCCCGCATCCGGTCCGCCACCTGGCTGACCAGTACGGCCTGCGGCTTCTCGCTGGAGACCTCGGACGACATGAACTCGAACGCGTTCGACTCCCGCTCGGCCGCGGGCAGCTCCACGGTCACCCCGGACGCGCCGCACACCAGCAGGTCACCCGCCCTGACCTCGGACACCGGCACGGTGCGCACCCGCGTCCCGCCGGCCTCGTCCTGGCTGACCAGCAGCCCGCAGTCCATCTCAGGGTTGTCCACCCGCACCCACCGGCCGGCCAGCCGGACCCGGGTCTCCAGGTTGGTGGTCGAGTAGAAGTCGTCAGGGAACACCCCGTCCGCCGGCGCCGGCCGTACCACCGCCTCGCCCGGATCCACCTGGTTCACGCCGTGCACCTGGAGCCGCATCAGGATGCGCTGCAACCGCTCCTCGCCGTCCGCCTTCACCACCAGCGTGGCCCGTGACGGATCATCGTGCGCCCGGCCCACGTCCAGCCGCGTGATCGAGTAGTCCCCGCCGTACTCCAGAATGTCGTCGAGCACCCGGGCCAGCAGCCCGGCATCCATGAGATGCCCGGACAACTCCACGGTCTCGGCGCAGGCCATCATGCGACTGGGCTCCCGAACGTCGTTGGTCGAGGGTCAGCCCAGAGCCTAACCCACACCCGTCCACCCAGATAACAGGCCCACCATCGGGAACCCCCTGACTCGGGACGCCTCAGCGACCTCCCGCAGCCCGACGCGCCTCGGCCGGCAGGCCACTGACGGCGCGCGGAGCCGCGCCGATCGCGGGACCGCCGCCGGCAGGGCCAACGGGCCAGTGACCCACGCACGGCGGTCGCGCCAGGAGGTACGGCGGTCTCAACAGCCGGGCGGTACCGGCCGAGCGTGCGGCGGCGCAGGCGATGGGCGCCGTTCCGGCAGGTGCGGCAGTGCCGGCGGTGCGGCGGTGCGGCGTCGGCGGTGGTGCCGGCGGCGCGCGTACCGGCAGCACGGGCGTACGGCGGTGTGAAGAGGTACGGAGGCACCCCGCGGTCCCGGCGGCCGGCCGGTGCCGGCGGCTGAGATGCGAGGGTGCGGCGGCGCAGGCGAGTGGGCCGTGCCGGCAGGTGGCACGGCGGTGCACGCAGTACGGCGGCAGCGCCGGCGAAGCGGTGCCCGGCGGAGCGGCGGTACGGCGGTGGTGGTGCCGGCGGCGCGCGTACCGGCAGCACGGGCGTACGGCGGTGTGAAGAGGTACGGAGGCACCACGCGGTCCCGGTGGCCGGCCGGTGCCGGCGGCTGAGATGCGAGGGTGCGGCGGCGCGGGCGAGTACGGCAGCACGGGGGTACGGCGATGGCGGGGGGCCGTGGTGCGGGGGTGGGGCGGTTGGGGTTAGACGACGGCGCCGTCGTCGGGGTCGTCGTCGCGGACGTCGCGGAGGCGCCAGACCAGCATTCCGACGCCGAGGACGAGGGCGGCGACGGCGAGCAGGAAGCTGCTGGCGTCGGCGCCCAGGCCGACCAGGCCGGGGTCGATCAGGAGGAGCCCGCCAGCCAGGATGGCGAGGATGGCGACGACCGTCTGGGGGGCGGCGCGGCCGACCGGCGGGGGCGGCGGCGGGATGTAGTGCTCCTCCTCGTCCTCCGGCCCGCGCGGGCCGTCGAGGTCGCCGTCGAGGGCGGACATCAGCGGCGTGTCCGGGTCGCGCCAGCCGCCGCTGCGCAGCTCGTCCCGGCCGGTCAGGCCGCGCATGGACTTCTTGTCGATGTCCAGCGTGCCGTCGTCGGGCCCGTCGGGCCCGTCGGTGTCGACGCCGGCGACCGGGTCGGCGCCGGGCGGGAGGTCCTCGCGGGCCGGCCACGGCGGGTCACCGTCCGCCGGGTCGTCAGCGCCGAAGTTCGCTACGATCTGCCGCCACGCCGCGTCCTCGTCCACCGGGCCGTGCGGGCCGTGCGAGCCGTGCGAGCCGCGAGGACCGCGGGGACCACGGGAGCCACCGGACGTCGCCGGCGGTTCCGGCTCGCCGAGCGGCTCGGCCCCGGACGCGGCCAGCAGCTGCTTGGCGTCGGCGAGCCGGCCCCTGTCCACCCACAGCCGGTCGACGGGCCGGCGCGGCAGCGAGGTGGCCCTGCTGATCGCGTCCAGGTCGGAGGTGGGTTCCAGGTACGCGGCGATGCCGTGCACGTACAGCGCGTCCAGCAGGTGCTCGCCGATCCGCGGGTCCACGTCCCCGAGCGAGGCGTACGAGCGCGCCTCCAGGCCGTTGTCGCGCCTGCCTCTGCGGCGGCCCGGGCCGGTGGGGATGGCGTCAGCGGGCATCGGGCACCGCCCCGACGATCCGCCGGGCGAACTCCACGCTGCCGCTGAAGATCATCTCGGCGTCGTTGTCGAGGGTGGCCACGTGGGCGCTGTCCGGGAGCACCTTCTCGGTGTACTCCCCCCGGACCCCTTCGCGCACCACCTGGGCGTTGACAGGTTCGACGGTGTGATCGTGCGCACCCCGGTACAGCAGCACCGGCTGGGTGACGTTGGCCAGGTCGGCCCGGACGACGCCCCAGAACTCGCGCAGCGACAGCATCGCCTTCAGCGGTGTCCGGTCGTACGCCACCTCGGTCACCCCGGGCTTGCGGATGTCGCCGCCGATCGGGCTCCAGGACGGCAGCACCCGGCCGATCAGCGGCAGCAGCAGCCGGGCGTCCCACCGCTGGGTGGTCAGCGACGGGTTGAC
>JBJMIH010000060.1:0-61660 GCA_045806985.1 Mycobacteriales bacterium
CGGCCACCGACTACGGCGCGTGGGAGGGCTGGGGCGCGTCGCTGTCCTGGTGGGCCGGGGCGTTCGGCGACGACGACACGCTCGCCGACCTGTTCTTCACCCGCGGCGACGTGCCGTACGGCGGCCGCGTCCTGCCCGGCCTCGGCCTCAACCTGGCCCGGTACGAGATCGGCGCCTGCACCTGGCAGCCGGCCGGCAGCCAGCAGGCCCGGATGGTCGCCTCGCCGAACATCTGGCGGGTGCGGCAGACCGAGGGGTACTGGCTGGACTGGAACAGCGCCGATCCCGGCTCGCCGAGCTAGAACTGGGCGGCCGACGCGACCCAGCGGGCCATGCTCGGCAAGGCCAGCGACCGGGGCGTGAACCTGGTCGAGCTGACCTCCTTCTCGCCGCTGTGGTGGATGTGCCTGAACTCCAACCCGTCCGGCGCGGCCGACGGCGGCGACAACCTGCAGAGCTGGAACTACCAGCAGCACGCGGTGTACCTGGCCACCGTGGCGGCCCGCGCCCGCGACCACTGGGGCGTGGACGTGACGTCGGTGGAGCCGTTCAACGAGCCGTCGGCCGGGTGGTGGAAGGCCGACGGCACCCAGGAGGGGTGCCACGTCGGCGCCGGCATCCAGGAGCAGGTCCTCGGGTACCTGCGCACCGAACTGAACGCGCGCGGCCTGCCCGGGGTGGCCGTGGCGGCCTCCGACGAGAACAGCTACGACGCGGCCACCGCGACCTGGACCGGGTTCGCCGCCGCCACCCGCGCCAAGGTCGGCAGGGTCAACGTGCACGGGTACCAGACCGGCGACAGCGGCGCGGCCCGGCGCGGGCTGTACGCGGCCGTGCACGGCGCCGGGAAGAAGCTGTGGCAGACCGAGTACGGCGAGGGCTACGCCCACGGGCTGTACCTCGCCTACAACCTCAGCGCCGACCTGCGGTACCTGCACCCGACCGCCTGGTGCTACTGGCAGCCGGTGGACGCCGCCAGCTGGGGCCTGGTGAAGGCCACCTACACCGACCCGACCACCGCCACCGGCACGCTCGGCGACGCGGCCAACAAGTACTTCGTGCTGGCCCAGTACAGCCGCCACGTCCGGCCCGGAATGCGCATCCTCGACAGCGGCGACCAGGCCACCGTCGCCGCGCACGACCCCGCCGCCCGCCGCCTCGTCCTGGTCACCGTCCGCGGCGACTCCGCGCAGCAGGTCACCTACGACCTGTCCCGCTTCACCGCCGTCGGCGCCACCGCCCGGCACTGGACCACCGACGCCCGCCCCGACGGCACCATCGGCCAGCAGTACGCCCAAACCCCCGCCATCCCGGTCACCGGCAAGCGCTTCGCGGCCCCGCTGGCGGCGTACTCCGTCCACACCTTCGAACTCGACAACGCCACCGCCTGACCCGGGTGACGTCGAGGAGGGCGTAGGGGCGGCGGGTGGTGGTCCGGCTCGGCGGCGGCGGCGGTACGGGTCGC
Organism: Mycobacteriales bacterium; assembly: GCA_045806985.1. Taxonomy (GTDB): domain Bacteria; phylum Actinomycetota; class Actinomycetes; order Mycobacteriales; family JBJMIH01; genus JBJMIH01. Next base: position 1,466 of record JBJMIH010000060.1, read on the forward strand.
GGCCGCTCGGGGCCGGCTTCCTGCACCCGTACAAGGCCAGGGTGCTGTTGCGGCTGCTGCTCGCGGCCGGCGCCGACCGGGCCGGCATCGCGACGGCGTTCGCCGCCCTCGGCGAGTGAGACAGGAATGATGCCATTTTGTAGGCAATCTGAAAGGCCCGCGTGATCGACTCTGAGGCCTGCCGTCCTACGGGGAGGTATCACGTGCAGAGTCGATCAGCCCGCCGGATGCGGGCTCTGTTGCTCACGGCGATCGCGTCCGGCGCGTTCGCCTGGGGCACCACGGCGGCGGCGGGTTCCGCCCAGGCCGAACCCGCCGCCTCCAGCCACCAGCTCACGGTCCACGCCAACAGCGTCCAGGCATTGCAGTTCCGGCTGAGCCAGCCGGGGGAGAGCATCCTCGACCTGACCGCCGCGGCGCCGGGCGTGGACTGGGGCGTGACCGGGCACGAGTCCACAGTGGTCTCGACGTTCGTGGACGGGAAGTACGTCACCGACGTGGTGATCCCGTCCAGCCGCCCGATCGCCCGCGAGTTCTTCCTCGGCCACCTGGCCGCCGGAGCGCACTCGCTCAGCTTCACCCTCGCCACCGACAGGTCCCGGGGTGGCAACGCCGCCATCCTCAGCGGGATCGGCATGCACACGGTGACCGAGGGCTCGCCGGACTACGCGGTGTACGCGCACGCTCCGGTGCTGTACGGCCGCACGCTCGCGCAGTACGGCGGCCCGTTCCAGAACGCGTTCACCGACGTGCCGCTCATCGCCTGGCACGAGGCGACGCCGCAGCCGGACGGGTCGACCCAGCTGCGGTACACCATCGTATGGTCCAATGAGGACGGTGGTACCGGGTTGGCGCCGGCGTCGCTGATGGCGCGCTGGGGCCGGACCACCGACATCGAGTGGATCTACCACGCCGGCGTCTACCAGCTGACCCTGGACCCGGACGGGAACGTGGTGCCGGGCAGCGAGTTCTACCAGGCCCCGCAGCACGGCAACGTGCCGTTCGCGGGGAACTACGAGAACCACCACCCGGTGTTGCAGACGTGCACCGACAACAACAACGTCTGCGACCAGCTCGACGCCGACGCGCAGGCGCACCCGATGCGGTTCACCCTGTCGGTGGCGCAGGAGCTGCCGGCCGGGCAGGCCCGCGAGGTGATGATGGACCGCAACGGCTGGACCTACTGGGTGACCGCCCGGGAGATGCAGCGCGAGGGCAAGGTCGAGGCGACAGCGGACCCGAACACCCCCGACCTGTCCGATGAGCGGAACTACCTGTACCTGGTGCTGAAGAAGACCACCACGGGGCCGTCCGACAACACCAAGAGCCCGTGGGTCGGCGCCGGGGTCGCGGTCAAGCTCAAGGGCAGCGACACGCTGTACCGCTCCGACCACGCCCAGCCCGGCTGGACGTTGCAGCGGGACGATCCAGCGGCCACGACCGTCGAACTGCCGGTGGGCACGACCGCGAGTGACATCGAGCAGATCATCGCGTTCCGGTCCCCGAACGCCCTCCCGGACAACGGCGACACCATCCAGGTGGAGCGGATCGACCGGGCCATGTTCCTGGACCAGAACTACCTGCCGCAGCCGTACTTCATCCAGAACTACGCGATCTCCGGGGTGACCCTGACCCAGGCGTCGCCCTCCCAGACGGTCTGGACCAACCCGGTCTGACCGGTACGCCCATAAAACCGCGCCGGTCGGCTGAGCTCAGGCGGGCTCAGCCGACCGGCGCGGCGGCGGGTTCGGGGGTGTTGGCGGGTTCGGGGGTGTTGGCGGCGGCCGCCAGCAGGGCTCGGACCCGGGACTCGCGGGCGGCTGCCCCGCACTCCTGGCACCGGCGCAGCGCCCGCGCGGCATGCACGCCGGCCGGTCCCGGCTCGCCCCGGTGCAGGTGGATGGTGGCCAGCGCGGCGAGCGCGTCGGCCTCCAGCAGCCGGTACCCGCGGTGGTGGGCCAGCGCGAGGGCGCGCCGGGCATGGTCCAGCGCCACGTCCGGCTGGTCCCGCGCGTCCAGCGCCAGCGCGAGCTGGACCAGCGCGTCCACCTCGATGTGCACGTTCGCCGACGACCGGCTGAGCCGCAGCGCCCTGTCCAGGTGCCGCCGGGCCTCGGCGTGCGCGCCGAGCAGCCGGTACGCCTCGCCGGACGCGCACTCCACCCATTCCTCCAGCCACCGGTGGCCCGACTCGTGCGCCATCGCCAGCGCCGCCTCGGCGGTACGCACCGCCTCCGCCGGCCGGCCGAGCTCGCTCTGCACCCTGGCCAGGACCTGCAGGGCGTTGCCGGCCGCGGTCCGGTGTCCGGTGCGGAGGGCCCGCTCGTGCGCCGCCCGCGCGGTCCGCTCGGCGTCGGCGTGCCGGCCCAGCCCGAGCTGGATCTCGGCGAGGTTGCCGAGCACGAGCACCTCGTCGCCGCTGCCCCGCCCGGCCCAGCCGGCCAGCCTGGTGTGGCACTCCAGCGCCTCGGTGAGCCGGCCCAGCGCGCGCAGCGCGTTCGCCAGGTTGGCGGTGGCCGACCGCTCGGTGCCGGTGAGGCCGTGCGCGCGGCCGAGCGCGATCGCCTCCCGGAACAGTTCGGCGGCCGTGCCGACAACCCCGCTCATCGCGTACGCGGTGGCCAGGCCGTTGAGCCCGGCCGCCTGCCCGGTCACCCAGCCGGCGTCCCGCGCCGCCACCATCGCGGCGCGGTAGTGCTCCAGGGAGGCGGTCACCGCGCCCTGGTCGCGGGAGGCGTGCGCCAGCACCCGCCGCGCGGTCGAGACGCCGCGCAGGTCGCCGGCGGCGGTGGCGGCGGCAAGCGCCGTCTCGCCGAGCACCGACCCCTGCGCGTGGTACCCCTTGATGCGGAAGAACCGGCCCAGGCTGTCGGCCAGCAGCCAGGCGACCTCCCGCGGGCCGTGCGCGGCGGCGTGCCGGGCGACCGCGACCAGGTTGGTCCGCTCCTCCTCCAGCCAGGTCGCCGCCGTGTCCGGGTCGAGGAACGGCTCGGCGGCCGGGCCGGCAGGGCCGGCGTGGCTGTCGGGCAGCGGCAGCCGGTCCGCGCTCGGGTACAGCAGCCGGCACGCGCTGTCCGCGGTGGCCAGGTACCAGCGGCACAGCCCGGTGACGGGGTCGGTGTCGGCGGGTTCGGCGCGGTCCCTGGCGTACTCGCCGACGAGGTCGTGCAGGGAGTACCGGCCGCGCTCCTCGCGTACCAGGTGTGCGGCGGCCAGGCGGGCCAGCGCGCGCCGGGTGGCGGCCGCCGGTTGGTCGCCGGCGAGCGCGGTGGCGGCCGGTAGGCCGATGTCGGTGCCGGGGGCGAGGCCGAGGAGCCGGAACAGTCGCCGGTCGGCGGGGTGCAGGCGCTGGTAGGACAGGTCGAAGGTGGCGCGGACGGAGGCGTTCGGGTCGCCGGGTACGGCCAGTTCGGCCCACCGATCCTGGCGTAGCAGCGTGACCTGTGCGGCGAGGGGCTGGTCGGGTGTGGCGGCGAGTTGGGCGGCGGTGATCCGCAGGGCGAGTGGCAGGTGCCCGCACATCGCGGCCAGTTCGGCGGTGGCGGCCGGTTCGGCGGCGACCCGAGGCTCGCCGAGCACGCCGGCGAGCAGCGCGCGGGCCTCGCCGGGATCGAGCACGTCGAGGGTCATTCGCCGAGCGCCTTCCCGGGCGACCAGCCCATCCAGCCGGTCCCGGCTGGTGACCAGGACCAGGCAGCCTGGCGAGCCGGGCAGCAGCGGCCGGACCTGGTCGGCGTCGCGGGCGTTGTCCAGCAGCACCAGCACCCGGCGACCGGCCAGCACCGACCGGTAGAGCGCCGCCGCCTCGTCGAGATCGACCGGCACCCGCTCGGCCGGCACGCCGAGCGCCCCCAGCAGCCTGGCCAGCGCCTGTACCGGCGGCACCGGCTCCGCGTGGGCGTAGCCGCGCAGGTCCACGTACAACTGCCCGTCCGGGTAGTCGGCGGCGGCCCGGTGCGCCCACCGCAGCGCCAGCGCGGTCTTGCCGACGCCGCCGATGCCGTCGACCGCGCAGATCAGCACCGATCCGCCGGCCCCGGCGGCGCGCAACCGGTCCAGCTCGGCCAGGGCCGCGGTCCGGCCGCGGAAGCCGGCCGTCTCGGGCGGCAGCTGGGCCGGTACGGCCGGCGGCGGCCATTCCGGGTCCGGCGCGGGGTCCGGTTCGGGGGCGGTGTCGGGATTGCGGCCAGGAAGCTCCTGGCGCAGCACCCGGACCAGCGTGTCGCTGAGGTCCCGGCAGGGGTCGACGCCCAGATCCTCGGCCAGCCGGAGCCGGAGCCGCTCGTACCGCTCCAGCGCCTCGGCCTGCCGGCCGGCCGCCGCGAGCGCCTCGATCAGCGTGCCCTGCACCCGCTCGTCCAGCGGGTGCCGGGCGGCGGTGACGGCCAGCGCGGTCACCGCGTCGGCGGCCCGGCCCAGGCGCAGCAGCGTCCGGCCCAGGTCGAGGGTGGCGGCGAGCCGGGTACGGCGCAGGGCGGCGGCGGCCGCCTCCTGGGCGGGGCCGAGCGGCACGCCGTCCAGCGGCTCGTCGGCGCGCCACAGCGCCAGCGCCGCGGCGAGGACCCGGGCCCGTTCGGTGTCGGGGAGTGACCCGGCGCCGGCGACCAGCGCGGTGAACCGGGCGGCGTCGACCTCGCCGGCGAGGGCGTACCCGTTGGTGGTGGACTCGACGCCGGCCGCGTCGCCGGTGGTCTCCCGTAGCCAGGCGCGGGCCCGGTGCACCGCCACGGCCACCGCGGACCGGTGCCGGCCGCCCTCGCTGTCCGGCCACACCGCACCGGTCAGCTCGGTCCGGGTCAGCCCGCGCGGCCCGGCCAGCGCGAGCGCCCCCACCAGCGCCCTGGCCTGCGCGGACGAGGGAGCGACGACCGCGCCCGCCGCCGTGCTCACCGCGACAGGTCCCAACACGAGGACCCGCACCTCCTCGGTCATCCGCACAGCATCCTCCTTCCGGTGTGGCGGTACGCATAATCGGCGCATAACGCGCAGGTGGCGGGGTCACGCGTCGGCGAGAAGGTGTGCGCGGAGAACCTGACAGAAGGTGTCAGGAGGGACCTGAAGACTGGCGGCATGACCGTCACCGCACCGCCCCGGCGCGGCCCGCTGCCCCGTCCCGGAGCCCTGCTCACCCCCGGCACCCGGGCCGAGCGGCTGCTCGTCCCGGCCGCGTTCGTCACCGCTCTCGGCAACAACGTGCAGCTCATCGCGGGCGCGCTGGTGATGATCAGGACCGAGCGGACGATGATGGCCGTCGGCTGGCTGTTCATCGCCGTGGCCGTGCCGCAGGCGCTGTTCTCGCCCTCCTTCGGGCGGCTCGCCGACCGCTTCGACCGCCGGCGGATGTGGATCACCTGCGACGCGAGCAGCACGGTGCTGGCCCTGGCGCTCCCGCTCTGGCTCACGTGCGGCGGGGCGAAGGGGCCGGGCATCTACGCGGCCAATTTCGCGCTCGCCGTGGTCGCGGCGGCGTTCTTCCCGGTGAGCAACGCGCTGCTCAAGGAGCGCGTGCGGCCCGAGCGGCTGGGCCGCTTCAACGCCGACTACGAAATGGCCACCCAGGCCGGGATGCTGCTGTCCGCGACCGTGGGCGGGCTGGCGGTACAGGCCTTCGGCGCGGTGCCGCTGCTGGTCTTCAACGCCGGCACGTTCGCGGCCTCGGCCCTCTGCGTGACCGCCATCGGGCCGCGACCGGCCACCCGGCGGTCACCGCCCCAGCACTCGGCGGTGGCCGGCGCCGCCCCGTCCGCCGACACCGGGCCGCGCCCGCGCTGGATGCCGCTGATCCTCCTCTACGCCCAGGGCAGCGTGGTGGTGACGGTGTTCAACGCGCTGCTGCCCAAGCTGGTGCTGGGCGAATGGCACCGGGGCGCCGGCACGTTCGGCATCGTCGACGCGGTCGGCAGCTTCGGCTTCCTCTTCGCCACCGCCGCGTACAAGCTGCTCAGCCGCCGAGGTACGGACGCGCGCGTCGCGGTACGGGGTTTCGTGTCGGTCGCCGGCCTGCTGGTGATCCAGCCCCTGTTCGGCCCGCTGGTACTTGGCGCCGGCGTCCTGGTCGGCGCCTCCACGTTCGGCATCTCCCGGATCGCGTCCCGCAACCTGTTGATGTCCTCGGTGGACGAGGCCAGCGTCGGCAGGGCCTTCGGCCTCGCCAACACTGCCGGCCTGGCCGCCTCGATCGCCGTGATGCTCCTGGTGGCGACCATCACCGACCACTCCGACACCCGCTACGGCTTTGCCACGCTCGCCACCCTCAGCATGGCGGCCGCGATACTCGCCGGATTCCTGCTGAGACGCTCCGCGAACCCGACACCGGTCGCGCTGGCGGAGGTCGGCGTCCGTTGAGACGGTCGGAGGAGAGAGGGACACGCGGGACGAGTGGGGTCGGGAATGGGAGCGCAGCTCGGGCACCTGCTGGAGGTCGAGGAGCGCACGGCGGGGCGGCCGTACTGGAGCATGGCGGCCGGCGCGCTGTGCGTGTCGGCGTCGGCCGTGCTGATCGACCTGTCGCGCACCTCGCCGGGTACCGCCTCCTTCTACCGGTGCCTGTTCGCGCTGCCGCTGCTGTACCCGTTCTGGTGGGCCGAGCGGCGGGCGGAGGGACCGCTGCCGCGCCGGCAGCACGGGGTGGCGCTGGTGGCCGGGGCGCTGTTCGCCGGCGACATGCTGCTGTGGACGCGGGCCATCGCCGAGGTCGGCGCGGGACTGTCCACTGTGCTGGTGAACGTGCAGGTCATCCTCGTCCCGCTGCTCGCGTACGCCATCGACCGGGAGCCGCTCGCCCGCCGCTTCCTGGCGGCGCTGCCGGTGCTCGTGCTCGGCGTGGTGCTGACGGCCGGCCTGGTCGAGGGCGGGGCCGCCGGCACCGACCCGGTCGCCGGCACGATCCACGCGGTGCTCGCCGCGGTGTGCTACTCGCTGTTCCTGTACCTGCTCCGCCGGGGCGGGCACCAGGGTCACATCGTCCAGTCCTACACCGAGGTGATCCTCGCCGCGGCGGTGGTGTCGCTGGTCGCGGGCGCGCTGTGGCGCGGGGTCACGCTCGCTCCCGGCTGGGCGGCGCTCGGCTGGCTGTTCGCGGTCTCGGTCTTCGGCCAGGTGCTGGGCTGGCTGCTGGTCGCGCTCTCCTCGCACCGCCTGGCCAGCGACGTCGGCGCGACCCTGCTCCTGCTCACCCCGGTCGGCGCGGTGGCGCTCGGCGCGCTCGTGCTGGGCGAGCGGCCGAGCGTCTGGCAGCTCGCCGGCTGCGTGCTGATCCTCGGCGCCGGCTGGTGGGCCACCACCCGCCGCTCCGCTCCCTCGTCGTGACGGTCTTCCGCCCGCTTGGGCGGGCGGTCACGCCGGTGGGTCGGGTTCCGGCGGGAATCCGAACCGGCCGACCAGGTCCGCGCCGCCGAACACGGTGATGCCGGCGATCCCGTCGCCGCGCACGGTGAGCACGGCGATGCCGAAGGCCCGGTGCCGGCCGTCGTCGCCGCGCAGGTAGGTCGCCGCGGCCGGCTGCCCGTTGGCGCGGGTGGGCAGCATCCGCCAGTCGCCCGGCGTGCCGAGGAAGCGCGCGAGGTACCGGAGGCAGGTCGCCTTGCCCGCGAACCAGGTCCGCGAGCCGACCATCTCCAGCGTGGCGTCGGCGCGCAGCGCTCGCTCCAGTGCCGCCAAGTCGGCGTTCTGGAAGCCGGCGATGTACTCCTGGAGCAGGGCGCGGGCCGCCGGGTCGGCCGGCTCGCCGGCCTGCTCCGGCAACGCCGGCGCCACCCGGTCGAGGTGCGCCCTGGCCCGCTGCAGCGTGCTCTTGACCGCCGCCGTGCTGGTGTCGAGCATGGCGGCGACCTCGGCGGCCGGGAACGCCAGCACCTCGCGCAGGATCAGCACCGCCCGCTGCCGGCCGGACAGGTGCTGGAGGCTGGCGATCAGCGCCAGCCGCAGGCTCTCCCGGCCGGCGACGACCGCCGCCGGGTCCGCCGAGTCCCCGGCCACCAGCGCGTCCGGCACCGGCTGGAGCAGCCCCACCTCCGGGCCGGCCGGGACCTCCGGCGCGTCCGGGTCGTCGCTGGGCGCGCCGAGTCCGGACGGCAGCGGCCGGCGAGCCTGGTGTTCGAGCGCGGTCAGGCAGGCGTTGGTGGCGATCCGGTACAGCCAGGTGCGCACCGACGACCTGCCCTCGAAGTCGCCGTACGCCCGCCAGGCCCGCAGGTACGTCTCCTGCACCAGGTCCTCGGCCTCGTCCACCGAGCCCAGCATCCGGTAACAGTGCGCGAGCAGTTCGCGGCGGTACGGCTCGGTGCGGCGGGCGAACTCCCCGCCGTCGACCGAGCCGCCGACCTCCTCCGGTATCACCGCCACCTCCGCTTCCGCGTCACGCACCCGCCGCCGCCATCCTCGCCGGCTCCGCCGCGCCGAGGCCGAGCAGGGGCCGCACCCACGCCGCCATCCGGCCGATCGCGTCGTCGGCCTCCGGGTCGCGCCCGGCGCCCATCTGGAAGGTGTGCTGCTGGCGGGGGAAGACGTCCAGCCGTACCTCGACACCGGCCGCGCGGGCGCGCTCGGCGATCCCGCGGGCGTCGGCCAGCAGCATCTCGTCGCCGCCCACCTGGATGTACATCGGCGGGAAGCCGGTGAGGTCGGCGTGCAGCGGGCTGGCGAGCGGGTCGGTGCGGTCGCCGTCGCCGAGGAACATCCGCACCAGGCCGTCGAGGTCGAACGGTGTGTGGCCGCCGAACAGCAGGTCGGTCGCCCGGTTGGTGACGATCGTGTCGCCGCTCAGCGTCATGTCCACCCACGGCGAGATCGGCAGCAGCGCGGCCGGGTCCGGCAGCCCGCGCTCCCGGGCCCGCAGCACCGTGGTGAGCGCCAGGCCGCCGCCGGCCGAGTCGCCGGCGAGGGCGATCTGACCGGCTGGGATGCCCTGGTCGAGCAGCCAGCCGTAGGCGGCGGTCGCGTCGTCGACCGGCGCCGGGTGCTGGTGCTCGGGGCTGCGGCGGTAGTTCGGGATCAGCGCGCGGGCCCCGGCGGTCTTGGCCAGGTGGGCGAACATCTTGCGGTGGGTGTACATCGAGCCGCCGATGAAGCCGCCGCCGTGCAGGCCGAGGATCACCCGGTCGGCGGCGGACCCCTTCGGCGCCGCCCACAGCGCCGGCACGCCGCCCGCGTCGACCTCCAGGTAGTCGACGCCGCCCGGCTCGGCGGTCAGGTCGCCCCAGTGGTCCTCGAGGTCCCTGGCCCTGGGGGAGGGCAGCGGCTGGCCCAGCGCCGCGTTCCGGTTGCTGGCCCGGTGGTAGTCCCACAACGCTTCTGACTGCTTCGTCGGCATCGCCGGTCTCTCCCTGTCTCGAGTGTCTACCCGTACCGACCGGGCGCGGGCCGGAAAGGAATCGGTTGACGGCCGGGTTTCTGACCTCCTATAGTCAACGGATCTGTTGATAAAGACATAGGTTGATCAATATGAAGGTTGACGAAGAGTGGTTGGACCGGGCGTTCACCGCGCTGGGTGACCCGGTGCGGCGGGCGCTGGTCGCGCGGCTGTCGCGCGGCGAGGCGACCGTGAACGAGCTGGCCGAGCCCTTCGCGATCACCAAGCAGGCCGTCTCGCGGCACATCCAGGTGCTGGAGGCGGCCGGGCTGATCACCCGCAGCCGCGACGGCCAGCGCCGGCCCTGCCATCTCGACCCGGCGGCCCTGGAGGCCATGACCAGCTGGATCGACGGCTACCGCCTCGCCGCCGAGCGCCGGTTCCGCCGGCTCGACGCCGTACTCGACACGATGAAGGAGCAGCCATGAACGGGACCACCAACCCCACCACGATCACCGCGCAGCCCGGCACCCCCTTCCTCGAGGTGCGGCGCGATTTCGACGCCACCCCGGCCCGCGTGTTCCGGGCCTGGACCGAGCCCGACCTGGTCGCCCGGTGGCTCGGCCCGCGCGAGTTGCGCATCGAGGTGCTGGAGTACGACGCCAGGTCGGGTGGCGGCTACCGGTACGTGCACCGCGACGACGAGGGCGGCGAGTTCCGCTTCCGCGGCGTCTTCCACACGGTCGAGAAGGACGAGCTGATCATCCAGACCTTCGAGTGGGAGGGCGCGCCCGGCGAGGTCAGCATCGAGACCATCCGGTTCGAGGACCTGGGCGGCGGCCGGACCCGGGTGTGCCAGCGCGGGGTGTTCCCGTCTGTGGCGGCGCTCGAGCAGGCCATCGCGTACGGCATGGAGCGCGGCATCAACGACGGCATGGACCGCCTCGCCGAACTGCTCGCGGACGACCGGGGCTAGCCCGTGGCTCGAAGTGGCTGCCAGGTCCGAAATCCGCCACCCCGCCGCCCTCTCGCCACGATCAAGGACTTGTGGCCGCGTTGTCACATGAAAATGCGGGCACAAGTCCTTGATCGTGGCCGCAGGGGTCCGAAACCCGCCAAGGGCACACAGGCGGAAGCCGACCCTCAGACACGGCCTAGCGGCGGGCGCCGCCGGTGACCTCCAGGGCCGCGCCGTCCGCGCCGGTGTCGCGAACCATGTTGGGCTCGTCCACGGCGGGCGGCAGCAGGTCGCGCGGTATCGAGACCTGGATCGTGCTGCGCTCGGGTATCCCGTGCCCGGCGTCGGTGCGGCAGACGCTGGCGGGCAGCGGGGAGGACGACGGGGACGGCGACGCGGTGGCGTCGGACGGCGCGCCGCCGGTCGGCGTCGGCGTCGCCGTCTCGGGGGAGGACGTGTCGGGGAGGGCGGTGGGGGTGGCGGTGCCGCGCAGGGAGCCGTCGGGCATCCGGGTGAGCCAGCTGGGGCGGTACACCACCGCGACGTCGATCGCGCCGAGCTGGCTGTCGCGGGCGAGCAGCACCTCGGCGGGCAGGCAGGTCAGCTCGTGCGGCACCAGCAGCACCAGCGTGCCGTCGATCTCCGCGTGGTACTTCTCCACCGGCACCACAATGCCGTCGGCGAGGCCGCTGTCGGCCGCCACCGGCGGGTGCGCCAGCACGCGGGTCGGCACGTCCGTCTCGCGGCTGGAGACGTGGACGCCGAACAGCGAGGTGTCCCGCTGGGCCTGGGTACGGTGGCTTGCCGCGGACGCCGCCGACACGACCACGGTCAGCGGCACGACCGCCGTCGTCACGACCGCCAGCGCGGTGGTCATGCCCTGGAACCGGCGCCCGATCGGGTCGTCCAGCACGGTGTGGAACGCCACCGCGAGCCGGCAGGCCCGGCCCGCGATCATCGCGTTGAATGCCAGCCCCAGCGCCGACCACAAGCCCAGCGAGTGCAGGCCCAGGATGATGACCGCGAACAGCGCGCCGTCCACTCCGGCCTCGGTGACCTGTATCTTGCGCAGGTCACGCCGTTCCAGGTCGCGGGGTGTGCCGTCGAGCGGCTCGGCCCGGTAGACCCGCACCACCACGATCGCGGTGCCCACCAGATCCGCCAGCAGAAGTACCGCGATCCACCCGTTCACGAGCGGAACCTAACCGACCGGCCGCACCGGGACCATCCTCGATCCCCCGGAAGTTTCCGGAATCTCCCTCAGATACGCCACGTGGCGGTGGTGGTGCGTACCGTCACGGCTAACGTCAGTCCCGGGCCTTGAACCGGGCTGGTGAGTGGCATGGGGTGGCTGAACAGGACGATCACCCGCTGCCGGGTGAATCCGGAGGCGGTGGAGACCGGCGGGTGGGCGGCCGGCGTCGCCCGCGAGCTGCCGATGCTGACCCCGTCGGAACTGCTCACCCTGGCGACCCTGCGGGCGGCGCTGACCGTGCCGGCGGGGCGGGCCCGCGCCGCGTGGGTGGCGCCGGGGGAGACGCGGCTGTCGGTGTTCACCGAGCCGTCCGGCACGGTGCAGTCGGTGCTGCGCGCCGAGAGCGTGCCCGGCGGGGGCGGCAGGATCTCCTGCGGGGCGCCGTCGCCGTGGGGGTTCTGCGAGGAGTGGGCGGTGCTGGGCCGCGCCGCCGGCGACGGTACCGACGGGCTGGCGTCGCTGCAGGTGCCGGCGTACCGGACGGTGGACGGCGCGCTGCGGAACACCCGCCTGCTGGCGGCGGTACGGGAGGCGCTCGCCGACACGCTCGCCGGCGGGCCGGGACCGGTGGCGCTCGAATCCGGCCCGCCCCACCTCGACCGCCTCGTCGCGGTGTGCGAGCCGCCGGTCGAGGAGCCCGCCTTCGCGCTCGCCGACGACTACGTGCTGCCGGTGCCGCCCGAGTTCGTGCACGGCGCCACCGTCCCGCTGCCCCCGGACGCCGGCCGGCACGTGCTCGCCGCGCTGCGGCACGGCGGCTGGCCGGTGACGTCCTCGCCGTCCGGGGCCGTCGCCGCGCTCGACGGCGGCAGGACGTGGCACACCGGCCTGGCCCGGATCGGCGGCCGCGTGCTCGGATTCGAACTCCCCGAGGAGGGCGAGGCCGGGCGGCAGGGCACCTTCCGCGCCGCCGCCACCCTGCTGGCCTGGCTGGCGCACGCGACCGCGCGCTCCGCGCCGGCCACCTCGGCCGCGCTGACCGCGCGGCTGGAACGGTGGACGGCCCCGTACCGCGATCCCGAGCGGGTCAGGTGGTTCCGCCCGGCGTGGGACGCGGCCACGCCGGCGGCCGCCGTCACCCTCCGGCCGGACACCGTGCTGCCGGTCGGGCTGGTCGTCACCACCCGGCAGGACGGCCTGCCGGCCCTGCTGTTCCAGGCGCAGGCCTGGCTGCCGGCCAGGGAACGGCTGGCGGCCGAGGAGGGCCCCCGCCGCCGGCCGGCTCCCGACCACCGCCGCTACCAGCGACGCGGCCCCGCGTCGGTGCGCCGTGACGGGCGGATCCAGCCGTGCCTGCGGTACGCGCACACCGACCCGCTGGCACCCGGCCGGCTGCCGGCCGTGGACGACCGGGCCGCCTCGTTCTGGGAGGTGACGGTCCGCGACCGGCACCGGGACGACGGCCGGCACGAGGCGGTGGTCCTGGTCAGCGGGCTGTCCCGGATGGGCGGCACGCTGTGTTACGGCGCCGAGCTGATGGGCCTGCTGGACATCTTCGCCTGGCTGGTCCGGTGCGGCGATCCGGGCGCGGACGTCCGCACCGTGACCCTGCGGCCCGGCGCCGACACCCCGTGGGGCAGCTGAGCTGGCAGGATGGCGGCATGGGCGATGGGCTGCTCGACGACGCGGCGCTGGCGGCCTCGGCGGTGGTGGCGAACTGCGCGATGAACCGCGAGCGGCAGCTCACCGGCGTCAACAGCTACCGCAAGGAGCTGGGGTTCGACCCGTCCGGAGTGGTCGCCGCCGGCGGCGGGTGGCTGGACCTGTGCTGCGGTACCGGCAGGGCGCTGATCCAGGCCGCCGAGCGGCTGCGCGGCCGGGGTGTGGCGGTGGCCCCGGCCAGCCTGGTGGGTGTCGACCTGGTGCCGGCGTTCGACCCCGTCCCGGAACCGCTGCCCGGCCTGGAGCTGGTGTGCGCGCCGGTGACCGGCTGGGCGCCGGACCGCCGCTTCGACCTCGTCACCTGCGTGCACGGGCTGCACTACGTCGGCGACAAGCTCGGCGTGCTGGCCAGGGCGGCCGGCTGGCTCACCGGCGGCGGCCGGTTCGTCGCCGACCTCGACCTGGACAGCGTGCGGCTGGCGGACGGGCGGCCGGCGGGCCGGCGGCTGGTGTCGCTGCTGCGCGCCGCCGGCTTCCGGTACGACCCGCGCCGGCGCCGGATCGACCGCACCGGGCCCGGCGAGGTCGACCTCCCGTACGCCTACCTCGGCGCGGACCCCCGGGCCGGCCCCAACTACACGGGCCAGCCCGCCGTCCGCTCCTACTACCGCGAGTCACCGTGAGCCGTGTCGAGCCATTCCTCGAACGTCGGGCCGGCGAGGGCGGCGTGCGGGCCGGGCAGCAGGCCGCCGTTCTCCCACACCTCGGTCTCCGCGACCTTCGGGTCGCTGACCTCCTCGATCTTCACCGCGTCGCCGCGCCGCGCCACCAGCAGCGCCGCCATCGCGGCCAGGTTCTCCTCCCGCGGCCCGGCGATCTCCGGGAACTCCGCCGGCCGGTCGGTGTCGCCGCCGGCGCCGAACGCGAGGTCGACGAGCGCCTCGGCGACGGCCCTGGCCGCGACCAGCTGGGTGCGCATCCTCGGCACGTAGGCCACCTCGCCCTGCCGGCCCCAGTCGACGAGCTGGCCGACGAACTCGTGGAACTGCGCCGCCCGCAGGATCCGGGCCGGGACGGGGCCGTCCAGCGCGGCCCGCTCGTGGGCGAGCTTCGCCGCGCCGTACCCGGTGGCGAACTTGTCGAGACCGATGATCGACACCACCACCAGCCGCTGGACGCCGGCGCGGGCGCCGGCCTCGTGCAGGTTCGCGGTCGCGGTGGTGAAGTACCGGGTGGCGGCCTCCTCGTCGGGCGAGGGCGTGCTGGCCGCGTCGATGACGATCCGCACGCCGGCCAGCGCGTCGGCCAGGCCCTCGCCGGTGACCAGGTCCACACCGGTGGAGCGGGACATCGGCACGGCGTCGTGCCCGCGCTCGGCCAGCACGTCCACGACGTGCCGGCCGACCCGCCCGGTCGCCCCGGCCACCGCGACCTTCGTACGCTCTTCCATGACTGTCTCCTCCCAGGGAACTCTTCGGCGTCACAGCCCTGTCGGAAGCCGGCCCTGGTGGTGTGACCGCATGTTGTCTCCGTCACAATGTGACGGAGAGTCATCGGAGAGGGTGAGCGTGGACGAGTCCGGGTCGGAGCGGCTGGCGGACCGCTTCGAGGAGCACCGCGGCCACCTGCGGGCCGTCGCCTACCGGATGCTCGGCTCGCTCACCGAGGCCGACGACGCGGTCCAGGAGACGTGGCTGCGGTTCCACCGCACCGACGTGGCCGCCGTGCGGAACCTCGGCGGCTGGCTGACCACGATCGCCGGCCGGGTGTGCCTGGACATGCTGCGCTCGCGGGCGGCGCGCCGGGAGGATCCGCTGGACGGCACGGCCGCGCCGCTGCCCGACCCGGTGGTGAGCCGCGAGGACCGCAGCGACCCGGAACGCGCGGCGCTGCTGGCCGACTCGGTCGGGCTGGCGCTGCTGGTGGTGCTCGACACGCTCGCGCCGGCCGAACGGCTGGCCTTCGTCCTGCACGACATGTTCGCCGTGCCGTTCGAGGACATCGCGCCGATCGCCGGCCGGTCGGTGGACGCCACCCGGCAGCTCGCCAGCCGGGCTCGCCGCCGGGTCCGGGACGGGGCGCCGGTCCCGGACGCCCCGCCCGCCCGGCAGCGGGAGGTGGTCGACGCGTTCCTGGCCGCCTCCCGGGACGGCGACTTCGAGGCGCTCGTCGCCGTGCTCGACCCCGACGTGGTCCTGCGCGCCGACTACGGCGGCCCCGCGCCGGCCGGCGTCTCGACACTCCTCCGCGGCGCCCGCCGGGTGGCCGAGCAGGCCATGACCTTCCGCCGGGTCCCGTACGGCTCCCGCGAACCGGTCGTCGTCAACGGCGCCCCCGGCGTGCTCAACTTCGCCGCCGACGGCCGCCCGGTGGCCCTGCTGACCTGGACCGTCGCCGCCGGCCGCATCGCCGCCATCCACATCCTCGCCGACCCCACCCGGCTGGCCGCCCTCGCGCCGTGACGGCGGGCGGCCGCGAGCGGCTGGCCGGGCGGTGTGTCGAAGAACGCCTGCCAGCCTCGACACCCCGGCGGAGACTGGCGTAAGGAGGGTTCAGGATGCGCGAGCAGTTCACCGCGGTACTGGAGAAGAGCCCGAACAAGGGTGGCTGGACCTACGTGATCTGGCCAGGGTCGGTGGCCTTCTTCGGTACCCGCGGCCTGGTCAGGATCCGCGGCACCATCGACGGCCACCCGTTCCGCGCCTCGTTCATGGCGCTCGGCGACGGCACCCACAAGCTCCCCGTCAAGGCCGACGTCCGCGCGGCGATCGGCAAGGACGTGGGCGACACCGTCACGATCGTCATCGAGGAGCGGCTGGGGGACCGCGACGCGGAGTGACTCGCGGAATCCCTCCCGGGAGGGACGCCGGCGGCACCCGCGCGGGAGTCGCCGCCGCGGCGGCCGGGACAGGCTCGTGGCATGACGACACTCCGTGCCACCACCGCCCGTTCCGGTACCGCCGCCGCCCGCCCGACGACCGCCGCGCCGGTGCCGCGCTGGGTCAACCGGATCGCCCACCTCGTCCCGCTGACCACGCTGCCATCCGGCCTCTGGCGGCTGGCGCTCGGCTTCGGCGCGCCGATGGGGTTCACCGGGCGGGTGGCCGACGAGTACGGCGGCCCCGGCTGGATCACGCCGTACGTCATCGTGCTCAGCCTGCTCTCCGAGGGCCTGGCGCTGCTGACGCTGGGGCTGGTCCAGCCGTGGGGCGAGGTGGTGCCGCGGTGGATCCCGTTCCTCGGCGGCCGGCGGATCCCCGCCCTGGCCGCGGTGGTACCGGCCGCGCTGGGCGCCGCCGCGCTGATCTGGCTCAGCGTCGTGGTCGTCCACGGCTGGGGCGGCTCGGCCAACGACCCCGACGAGCCGTTCTACCCGCGGGGCGGGTGGGCCGTCCTGATGACGGCCTGCTACGCGCCGCTGCTGGCGTGGGGACCGCTGCTCGCGGTCGTCACCGTCGCCTACTACCTGCGCCGGACCCGCGGGCCGAAGGCGCCCGCTCAGCCGTCGACCCTGGCGTAGACCGCCAGGGTCGCCCCGGTCCGGGTCCGTCCCTTCGCCAGCGGGACGGACCCGGCGGGGACGTCAGCAGCCCCAGTTGCCCTCGATGGCGACCACCTGGTACAGGGCGTGCCAGGTCTTGGCGCCGACGATGCCGCTGGCCTTGATGCGGGCACGGTGCTGGAAGTCGCGTGTGATCTTCTGCAGGGCCGGCCCGTAGGTGCGGTCCTGGTGGGCCAGGCGGCCGTCGTTGTACGGCGGGATCCGCTCCAGGGCACCGGACAGCTCGTACACCACGTTGGAGTGGGCGCCCGGCCGCAGGGTCTCGCGGGGTTCGCGGGGCTTGCGGGTGACGGACGCGTTGAGCGTGCCGACCAGCACGTGCCAGGTCTTCGACCCGACGATGCCGCTGGCCTTGATGTGGTGCTGACGCTGGACGTCCTTCACCGCCCGCAGCGTGTTGGGCCCGTAGTACCCGGTGCCGACCAGCGGGTAGCCGCGTGCCTTGAGGTTGAGCTGGAGTCCCAGCACGGTGGCGCCGCTGCCGCCGGGGCGGACCTGTGGCAGCGTGCTGGCGAAGGTGTCGGACGGCCCGCTCGGCCCGCAGGCGAGCGCGGTGCCGGTCGAGGCGACGGTGGTGAGCCCGGTCAGCGCGGCGGCTGACACCGCGAAGGCGAGCGCGCGGGCGCGGAAGCGTGAGATGGCCATGAAGAATCCCTCCGTAGTTGGCCGATGACAGCTCTCTACACGCCCGCCGGTCCGGCCCGGTTGCGCCCGCCCCGTCCCGGGACACCGGCGTGGAAACTGCCACCGTAATAACAGGCCCAAGCATCCGTACACAACGACGCCCGGCCCCGGGCCCGAACCATCGCCGCCCCGGCCGCTGGCCACCACCGTCAGCGGGATGGGTGGGGTTGGTGGGAATTCTGGGGTGGTGGTGGGGAGAGCGGTGGTGGACTTTGGTACCGTCGAGGTGCTGTCGATCCCGCGCGAGAGAGTCCGTACGCAGCCAGCGTGCGGCGCCGAAGGGGCAACCGCTCCCCGCAACCTCTCAGGCACCAGGACCGCGCGGAGCAGGCGACTCTGGAGGCACAGCGGCGCCGCGCTGTGACGACAGAGGGGGAGGGCATTCGCCGGCACGCACCCGGAAGGGCCCACCCCAGCATGAGCCAGTACGACAGCCACCAGCGCGCCACCGTGACGCTCGCCGACCTCGAGCGCGGCACGCCGTTCGCCGACCGGCACGTCGGGCCGTCCGCCGACGAGCGGGCCAAGATGCTCGCGGTCGTCGGGTACGGGACGCTCGACGAGCTGCTCGCCGCCGCCGTCCCGGCCGCGATCCGCACCCACCGCCCGCTCGACCTGCCCGAACCCGCCGGCGAGCAGGACGTCCTCGCCGAGCTGCGCGCGCTCGCCGCCCGCAACCGCCCGCTCGTCCCGATGATCGGCCTCGGGTACCACGACACGGTCACCCCGCCGGTGATCCTCCGCAACGTGCTGGAGAACCCGGCCTGGTACACCGCCTACACCCCGTACCAGCCGGAGATCAGCCAGGGCCGGCTGGAGGCGCTGCTCAACTTCCAGACCGTGGTCGGCGACCTGACCGGCCTGCCGATCGCCAACGCGTCCCTGCTGGACGAGGGCACCGCCGCCGCCGAGGCGATGGCGCTGGCCCACCGGGCGACTCATCGGGCGACGGAGCGAGGTAGCGACCGGTTCCTGGTCGACGCCGACACCCACCCGCAGACCGTGGCCGTGCTGCGCACCCGCGCCGAGCCGGTCGGCATCCAGGTCGAGGTCGCCGACCTGACCGGCGGCGAGCTACCGGACGGTGCGTACTTCGGCCTGCTGCTGTCCTACCCGGGCAGCTCCGGCGCCGTGCGGGACCTGGCCGGCCTGGTGGAGGCCGCGCACGCGGCCGGCACGCTGGTCACGGTGGCGGCCGACCCGCTCGCGCTGACGCTGCTGCGCCCGCCCGGCGAGTTCGGGGCGGACATCGCGATCGGCTCCACCCAGCGGTTCGGGGTGCCGCTCGGCTTCGGCGGTCCGCACGCCGGATACATCGCCGTCCGCGAGGGCCTGGAACGCCAGCTGCCGGGCCGGCTGGTCGGGGTGTCGGTGGACGCGGACGGGGCGCCGGCGTACCGGCTCGCCCTCCAGACGCGCGAGCAGCACATCCGCCGGGAGCGGGCCACCAGCAACATCTGCACCGCGCAGGTCCTGCTCGCGGTGATGGCCAGCATGTACGCGGTGTACCACGGCCCGGAGGGGCTGGCGGCGATCGCCGGGCGGGCACACCGGTACGCCACCCTGCTGGCCGCCGGCCTCCGCGACGGCGGCGTCGAGGTGGTGCACGAGCGGTTCTTCGACACCGTGCTGGCCAGGGTGCCGGGCGCGGCCGCCGAGGTGGTGGCCGCCGCCGTGGCGCGCGGCGTCAACCTGCGGCTGGTCGACACCGACCACGTCGGGATCTCCTGCGACGAGCGGACCGCCCGCGAGCACCTGGCGGCGGTGTGGGCCGCCTTCGGGGTGCCGGCCCCCGACGTCGACGCGCTGGACGCGGCGACACCAGGCGACGGGCTGGCGGCGGTGCGGCGGACGTCGCCGTACCTGACCCATCCGGTGTTCCACAGCCACCGGTCCGAGCACGCCATGCTGCGGTACCTGCGCCGGCTGGCCGACAGGGACGTGGCGCTGGACCGCAGCATGATCCCGCTCGGCTCGTGCACGATGAAGCTCAACGCGGTCGCCGAGATGGAGGCGATCACCTGGCCGGAGTTCGCCGGCCTGCACCCGTTCGCCCCGCTCGACCAGGCCGAGGGGTACCTGCGGCTGATCCGCGACCTGGAGACCTGGCTGGCCGAGCTCACCGGGTACGACGCGGTGTCGCTGCAACCCAACGCCGGCTCCCAGGGCGAGCTGGCCGGCCTGCTGGCCATCCGCGCCTACCATCGCGACCGCGGCGACACCGGCCGCGACGTGTGCCTCATCCCGTCCTCCGCGCACGGCACCAACGCCGCCAGCGCCGCCATGGCCGGGATGCGGGTCGTCGTGGTGGCCTGCGACGACGACGGCAACGTCGACCTGGACGACCTGCGCGCCAAGCTGGACGCGCACGCCGGCAGGGTGGCGGCGATCATGGTCACCTACCCGTCCACCCACGGGGTGTACGAGGAGGGCATCGTCGAGCTGTGCGAGGCCGTGCACGCCGCCGGCGGGCAGGTGTACGTGGACGGGGCGAACCTGAACGCGCTGGTGGGCCTGGCCCGGTTCGGCGAGTTCGGGGCCGACGTCTCCCACCTCAACCTGCACAAGACGTTCTGCATCCCGCACGGCGGCGGCGGACCCGGTGTCGGCCCGGTCGCGGCCCGCGCGCACCTCGCCCCGTACCTGCCCAACCACCCGCTGCGGGCGGAGGCCGGCCCGGCCACCGGCCCCGGCCCGGTGTCGGCGGCGCCGTGGGGCAGCGCCGGCATCCTGCCGATCTCCTGGGCGTACCTGCGGCTGATGGGCGCCGGCGGCCTGACCACCGCCACCGAGGTCGCGGTGCTGGCCGCCAACTACGTGGCCCGCCGGCTCGCCCCGCACTACCCGGTGCTGTTCACCGGCCGGCACGGGCTGGTCGCCCACGAGTGCATCGTCGACCTCCGCCCGATCACCCGGGAGACCGGCGTGACAGTGGACGACGTGGCCAAGCGGCTGATCGACTTCGGGCTGCACGCGCCGACCATGTCGTTCCCGGTGGCGGGCACGCTGATGATCGAGCCGTCGGAGTCCGAGGACCTGGCCGAGCTGGACCGGTTCGTGGAGGCGATGATCGCGATCAGGGCCGAGATCGCCAGGGTCGGCGCCGGCGAGTGGCCGGCCGGGGACAACCCGCTGCGGCAGGCCCCGCACACCGCGGCCACCCTCGCCGGTGACTGGACTCACCCGTACGGCCGGGAGCTGGCCGCCTACCCGCTGCCGGCGGTGCGGGCGGACAAGTACTGGCCGCCGGTCCGCCGCATCGAGGGCGCCTACGGCGACCGCAACCTCGTCTGTTCCTGCCCGCCGCCGGAGGCGTACTCGTCCTGATCCCCGGTGCTACGGCAGGTCGACGGCCCAGCCGAAGTCGGCGACGTCGCTGGTGGTGGCGTGGGTGTGCTGGCGGCCGGGCTCGTCGGGGGAGGGGCCGGTGGACGCGGGGCCGGGGAGGTACACCGGCACGGCGGCGGGATGGTCGATCTCGACCACGTAGTCGCCGGTGCCGTTGTCGCTCTCGAGGGTCGGCAGCACCCCGCCGAGGTGGCGGCGCTGGCTGGCCAGGTGGCGGGCGCCGGCGCCGGGCAGGTCGCGGGGGACCGGCACGGCGAAGGTCACGTCGAAGCCGACCGACGCGCTGCCGCCGGGCGGGACCGGCCCGGCCAGCGCGACCGGCATCAGGGTGCTGCCGGGCTGGTACGGGCTGGGGGTGCCGCCGGTGACGCGGTCGAGGTGGACCGGACCGGCGGTGCTGGCCGACCGGCCGGACCACATCCGCACCAGCACCGAGTCCAGCGGGACCGGCCCGGGGTTGTCGAAGGTGACCCGCACGGTGCCGTGCCACTCCACGCCGCTGTCGTCGCAGTCGAGGCTGACCGCGTAGCGGAGGTGGGCTGGCTGGGCCGCCGGCAGGATCGCCTCGTCGGGCTGGCCCGGGTCGCCGGCGGTGGCGGGCGGTACCTCGGACAGCCAGGCGCGGGGAGCGGAGAGGGTGCTGCTGACGGCGAGACCGAGGCTCAGCAGCAGCGGGGCCAGCAACGTCGGGACGGAGAGTGTCCGGTCCGACATCGGGCGCATCGAGCCTCCGGTTCCCGTTCCCGCCTGCGACTCTCAGTACTCACTGGGCTACAAGTGGTTCCGGAGACACTACCGGTCGCAGGCGGAGGGTGCAATTATGCGGCGGGGACGCGGGCGCGGCGCGGTTGCGGTACCCGGACAGCCGCCCGGTGCGGCGGGATGACCCGGCCGTCCGGGAGGAGTTCGCCGGTGTCCTCGAACAGCACGACGCCGTTGCAGAGCAGGCTCCATCCCTGTTCCGGGTGGGCTGCCACCGTGTGGGCGGCCTCCCGGTCAGGCGCGTCCGCGGCCGGACACAGCGGGATGTGATTGCACATCGGGGCTTCCTTGAATTCGTGACTTTCGGTGGTTGGGGAGGTAGGTCCCTCTCGGTCGTTCGGTACACGTTCGTTGCGTGGTGCCGGTTCGGTTGTACCCCGGACAACGCCTTGTGACGCTCATGGTGACGGTCTTGTTGCTGACAACCGGACGATCGAGGGCAGTGTTCTCGAAATCGTCAGCTCAGATATCCCTCCACGGTCGCGGGGTCACGTTCGGTAAGTGTCGCCGCGTCGAGGCCCGCGTCGCGGGCCGCCTCCCGGCGGCGCAGAAGGTCCCAGGCCTGGTCGAGCGCGACCTCCACCTCGCGGAGCCGGGCGCGCTCCTGCTCGGTCAGGCCCGACCCGTCGTGGTGGGCCTGGAGCAGCCGGTGCTCCTCGGCGGCCAACGCGGCGATCCGCTGGTGGACTGCGCTGTCGGCCATGCGACCTACCTCCTCATCCCGCTTCTCACGCTACTCGGGCTGTCACTGCGTCGGCTGGGACGCCGACCCGATCAGGGCGCTCAGGTACACCTGCTTCAGGTCCGCCGGGTCCTGGGCGAAGAACACCCGCCCGCCGGCCACCGCCGCGACGTCCTGCAGGTCGGCGATGTCGCCCTGAATGCCGTCGCCGAACGCCACCAGCATCAGGCTCACCGGCTTGTTCGGGTTCTGCGCCCGGACCGCCTTCAGCTGGTCGATCAGTTGGTTCTTCGGCAGCGCGTCGGCGGCGGTGTTCGTCTGCGCGCCGTCGGTCAGCAGCACCACCACGTTCAGGTGGCCCGGTTCGTAATGGTCCTCCATGTACCTGTACGAACCGATGATCACCTGGTTGAGCGCTGTTGAACCGCCGGCGTGCAGTCCGCCGATGTCGTTGCGGAGCTTGTCCATCTGGGTGCTGCCGCCCACCGGCTGGTTGAGCGGATTCAGGCCGTCGAGCTGGTTGATCGTGTCGTTGAAGGCCCACAGCCCGAGCTTGGAGTCGGAGGAGAACAGCGGCAGCGTCGTCCCGATCGCCGCCTTCACCGTGTCCAGCTTGCTGGGCGCGTTCGGGTCGGTGCCGAGCTTGTCGTTCATCGACCCCGACACGTCCACCAGCGCGAGCGTGTTGCCCTTCTGCCGCAGCCCGACCCAGGCGGCGACCACCTTCGCCACGATGCCCGGGTTCTGCACGGTGGTGGACTCGGTGGCCGGCCGCGGCATCACGCCGCGGTCCTGGGTGAGCGTGGGCAGCGGGTCCCGGTTCCTGTCCCGGAAGCCGGCGTCGGCGTACTGCGCCCTGCCCTGGTCGCCGGTCAGGTACTCGTACAGCTTCTGGGCGGCCGCCCGCTTGTCCGCCGTCACCCAGCTGGCCTTCAGCACCGCCCACGGGTGGTCGGCGTCCGGGCCGCCCGGCGTCGGGTACATCGCGACCAGCCGGACCTTCGGGTTGGTGGCGTTGTAGTCGACCACGTCGCGCTCGAACGCGGGGAACGCCGACATGGTGTGCAGCACCGCGTCCTGGCCGGCCTTGTCCTTGTCCTGGAGCGCCGAGATCAGGTCGTTGGTCGACTCCAGGTAGTTGTTCTGGCCGATGCTGCGAGCCAGTTTCAACCCGTTCTCGTACTCGTCGTTGCTGAGCGTGTCATCGTTGTCAAAGTTGATCATCGCCAGCGCGGCGGACAGCCCGGCGGTGGAGCGGGCCGGGTCGGTCATGCCCCACACGAACGGGCCCCAGTTCGCGTTCGGCTTGCTGATCAGGGCCTGCCCCGAGCCACCCTTGACCGACGTCGAGCCCCAGTTGGTCCCGGACAGCGCGATCAGGTCGCGCCAGCTCGGCTGCGCGTCCGGCCAGCCCAGCGCCCGGCCCATCGGCTCCGGCATGGCGACCACCAGCGGCGAGCGGGCCACCGCCGGCGCCTGCGGAGGCAGCAGCCCGGCGCCGTCCGGCCGCAGCTGCGCCAGCCGCAGCCAGGCCGTGGACTCCGGCGACCACACGTCCGGGCGCGGGCCGTCCTGGCGCGGGTCCCACGTCGGCCCGAGCGCCACCGCCGCCTGCGAGGAGTCCTTGCGTTCCACGTTGACCTGGACACACCGGCCGTGCACCTTCGGGTGGCCGGACTGCCACTTGGCCGCCGAGTTGGCCAGCACGTCGCCGTGGTCGGGGGAGGCCACCACGGTCAGGTTGATGGGGGAGCCGCCGCAGTCGGGCGAGGCCAGCACGGCCATGGACACGCCGACCCCGGCGATCAGCACCGCGGCGACCGAGCTGATGATGATCCAGGGAGCGACCTTCGTCTGGCGCCCAGCGATCCTCCGCCCCTGTTTCGGGGCCTTCGAGGACGTGCCCTGGTACGTCGAGAACGGGTTCTGCGACTGGGCGCGGTGGCGCGCCATGGTTCTCCTTCACGCCGGGAGCGAGCGATACAGGGTCTCGAGGGAGCACTAACAAGGCCAGACGAGCCGTACTCTAGCGAGGAATACGGTCGGTGAGCAGATCCCTGTTTTCCTAATACTTTGAGTGACGATCTCGCCACGTTGTGCAGGTGAGTGCGAAGATAACAGGCCCTAGCGCCACCACCTCCACCGGACCAGCCCACCTGGCCTTTTACCCTCGGGCGGGAAAGAACACACCGAAGGCGGAGGAGAACCGGACCGTGAACCTCGGCGCCGCGCTGATCGCCTTCGCCGTCGTCTTCCCGGCCGAACTGCCGGACAAGTCGCTGTTCGCCTCGCTCGTGCTGGGCACCCGGTACCGGCCGCTCGCGGTCTGGGTCGGCGTCACCGCGGCCTTCGCCGTCCACGTGGCGCTGGCCGTCACCGCGGGCGGGCTGCTCCACCTGCTGCCGCGCCGGCCGGTCCAGCTGGCGGTCGCCGTGCTGTTCCTGCTCGGCGCGGGCCTGCTCTACCGGGAGAGCCGCCGGTCCGAGCCGTCCGAGCCCTCCGGGGAGCCGGCGCCGGTCGTGCCCGGCGGTGTCCATCCGAGTGCCGCCCGCGGCGTGCTGGCCTCCTTCGGGCTCGTGTTCCTCGGCGAGTGGGGCGACATCACCCAGCTCGCCACCGCCAACCTCGCGGCCCGGTACCACCCGGTCCCGGTCGCCGTCGGGGCGTTCGCCGCGCTCACCACCGTGGCCGCCCTCGCCGTCGTGCTCGGCCGGACCCTCACCCGCCGGCTGCCCACCCGGTTGATCCAGCGCGCCTGCGCGGCCCTGCTGGCCGCCCTCGGCGTGCTCACCCTGGTCACCCTCGGGTGACGGCACCGGTGCCCGCGGGCCCGGCACGCCGGTTGACGGACACCGTCAATCGACGCGGTCGTCAGCCGTTCGACCAGCGATGATGAGGCCATGACGCTGAGGATCGACATCAGCGGCCTGCCGCCAGGGCGAATGCGGTTCGCTGCCTCCCCGCTGGCCGAGCTGACCGCGATGCTGCACGTGTTGGCCGAACCCGCGCACCACCCGCAGCTCGCCGGCTGGGCCGGGGACGTCTGGGCCGGGCTGCGGCCGGAGCTGGCCGAGCGGCTCAGGGAAGCGGAGTTCCTCTGGCGTTCCTCACGAGCCGACTTCCTGGTCCCCGCTCGTCCCCGGCCGACCCTCGCCGAGGAACTGGACGACATGGACCAGATCGACGATGAAACGTACGTGACCGCCGCGCTCATCACCACGTGCGGCAACAACCGGATCCACTTCGGCGGGCCGTCGCCGCTCGCCGACGCGACCGCGCGCGAGCGGGCCCTGGACCTGGCCCAGGCCCGCGGCGCGCTCCAGGAGGCCTTCGCGGAACGGCTGCTCGCCGACCCGGCCGCCGTGCGGGCACGGGTGCGTCACACCCTCGAACAGTGCGCCGAGGCCTTCTTCGACGCCGCCTGGACCAGCGTCGCCGTGCAACTCGCCACCGACCTGCGCCTGAAGAAGGACCTGCTGAAGCGGCAGGGCCTCGGGGCGGCACTCGCATCGGTCTCCGGCGCCGTCACCCTGGCGCCGGACGGCGACAGCATCATCGTGGACAAGCTGCAGGACAACGCGACCGCCGCCCACCGTACCGGGATCACCTTCCTGCCCAGCGTCTTCGGCCGCCCGCACCTCGTGGTGGTCCACGCGCCCGGATGGCAACCGGTGGTGCAGTACCCCGTGGCCGAGGCGAGTCCACCGGAGCCGGTATCGCTGGAAACGGTCACGCTACGGCTGGAGGCACTCGCGCATCCGGTACGGCTGCGGCTGCTACGCACCCTGGCCCGCGGCCCGCACACCACCGGTGAACTGGCCCACGCCTGGAAACTCTCACCCCCGGAGGTTTCCCGCCACCTCGCTGTCCTGCGCCGCGCGGGCCTGCTCACGGCCCAGCGGCACGGCCGTTACGTCCGCTACACCGTCAACCTGCCCGACCTGACGGCACTGGGAGTCGACCTGCTGGCGGTCGTACTGCGCTGACTCATCTCAAAATAACAGGCCCACGCATTCCCTCCAACATGAGAGAGCCCCAAAACAACACCCGAGGGGACCTGGCGCACCTGTCGGGCACATAACGTGGCGACTAGGCTCACGGAGTGTGGAGCTGGTCGTCACCGCACAGGCAGATCGGCTGTACGTGGCGACGCGGGACGGCACCTACGTGGGCTGGGCTTCCTCCGGCAACGGCGAGCACGTGCTGTTCGACCCGGAGCGCGAGGCCGAGTTCTGGCAGGTGCTGACCGAGTTCGCCGCGAGCCGGCCGGAGTTCGAACCCGCGCTGGTCGGCAAGTACCTGCGGGAGACCGGTACGCCGACGACCGGCCCGGAGACCGCTGCGCCGCCGGTGACGCCGGAGATCGACCTGGCCAACCACCCCGCTGGCGGGGCGGCCAGCGCGTACGCGGCCGGCCTGCGCCGCGCGTACCGGATGAAGCTGCTCATGGACCGGATCCAGCGGATCCCGAACGAGGAGAGCGGCTGGCGTCGCCGCGCGTACGGGCAGGCGCAGGTCGGCAGGGTGATGGAGGGGCTGGCCCGGTTCGGCTGGCACGCGCTGCATGACGTGCCGGTCGGCGACGAAGGGGAGCTGATCGACCACCTGCTGATCGGGCCGGGTGGGGTGTTCGCCGCGCAGAGCGAGTACCTGCGCGGCGACCGGGTGTGGGTGTCCGGCGACAAGTTCCTGGTGAACGGGGCGGAGCTGGACTGCATGGACGCGGCCCGCGCCGAGGAGGACGCGGCGCAGCAGATCCTCACCACGGCGGTCGGCTGGCGGGTGCCGACCTGGGCGCTGATCGTCTGCGTGGGGGCCCGCTCGGTGACGGTGGTCCACCCGGCGCCCGAGTCCCTGTACGTGCTGTCCCTCCGTGACCTGCGGAAATGGCTGGTGAAGCTGCCGGTGATGCTCCAGCCGGACATGGTCGACCTGGTCTTCAGCGCCGCCCGCGCGGCCTCCACCTGGCGTTGACGCAGGCGTCGATTCAGGCGTCGACGAGCTGCCAGACGGTGGTGCTGGCGGTGTCGGTGGCCTCCACCGAGGTGGGGACGGGGATGTCGTAGCGGGTGAGCGGGCGGTACCGGGCGCGCGGCAGGTGGGCGCGGCCCGGGTCGCCGACCAGGACGGTCGCGCCGGCCGCCGCGGCCCGTTCCAGGAAAGGCTGCACCCTGGCCGCCATCGCGGCCTCGTAGAAAGCGTCGCCGGCCAGCACGACCTGGTGGGTCGGGGTGGTGTCGAGCAGGTCGCCGGCGGTGTCGACGGCCACCCCGTTGGCGGCGGCGTTGAGGTGGAGGGCGGCGGTCGCCGTCCGGTCGGTCTCGCTGGCGGTGACCGCGGCGGCGCCGGCCCGTGCCGCGGCGAGGGCGACCAGACCGGAGCCGGCGGCGATGTCGAGGACGGTACGGCCGGCGACCAGCGTCGGACGGTCCAACACGTGCCGGGCCAGCGCCTGCCCGCCGGCCCAGGCGACCGCCCAGTACGGCAGCGCCGCGCCGCCGCCCACCCGCTCCCACAGGGTGACGACGTCGGCGGCGAGGTACAGCCGCAGCTCGGGAACGGCGGGCGGGGCGGCGAGCCGGGTGTGGGCGGTGACGAACGCGGCGGCGTCCATGCGGCCGGAGGTCAGGCCCGCTCGTGGGCGAGCAGTTCGCGCTTGACGTCCAGGCCCCAGGCGTACCCGCCGAGCCCGCCGTCGGTGCGCACCACCCGGTGGCAGGGCACGATCAGCGCGACCGGGTTGCGCCCGCACGCCGAGCCGGCGGCGCGGACCGCCTCCGGGCGGCCCGCCTCGGCGGCGAGTTCGGTGTAGGTGAGGGTCTCGCCGGCCGGGATGCGGCGCAGCGCGGCCCACGCCTCGCGCTGGAACGGCGAGCCCTCGGCGGCGACCGGCACCGTGTCCAGCGCGGTGGTGTCGCCGTCGAAGTACGCGGCGACGGCCTTGGCGGCCGGGTGGTCGCCGGCCTCGACGGGGGCATCGTGGCGGGCCAGCGGCAGCCGGGCCCGCAGCTCCTCCACGCTGGCGTGGAAGCCGGCCGCGTGCACGCCGTCGTCGTCGCCGAGCAGGGTGAACGGCCCGAGCGGGGTGTCGACGGTGGTCGCGGTGAGCGTCATCACAGGGTCCTCCAGAGGTGCATGGCGGCGTAGCCGCGCCAGGGGCGCCAGCTGTCCGCGCGGTCGGTGAGGTCGATGCCGAGGTGGGCGGCGGCCCTGCGCAGGCCGAGGTCGGAGGCGGGGAACGCGTCGGGGTCGCCGAGCGCGCGCAGCGTGGTGTACGCGGCGGTCCACGCGCCGACGCCGGGCAGGGCGAGCAGCCTGGCGGTGGTCTCGGCCCGGTCGGCGCCACGGTCGAGGGTGAGCCGGCCCTCGGCCACCTCGACGGCGAGCGCGCGCAGCGTGCCGATCCGGGCGCCGGTCAGGCCGATGCCGGCGAAGTCGGCGAAGTCGGCGGCGGCGAGCTGGTCGGCGGTGGGGAACCGGTGGGTGAGTCCGCCGGCGGGTTCGGCGAGCGGCGTGCCGTACGCGGTGACCAGGCGGCCGGCCAGGGTACGGGCGCCGGCGACGGTGACCTGCTGGCCGAGTACGGCCCGGACGGCGAGTTCCAGCCCGTCGACGGCGCCGGGCACCCGGATGCCGGGGTGCTTGGCGACGAGCGGGGCGAGCACGTCGTCCCGGCCGAGCGCGGTGTCGACCGCCTCCGGGTCGGCGTCCAGGTCGAACAGGTGCCGGGTGCGGGCCACGGCGGCGGTGAGGTCACGCAGGTCGTCCAGGTACAGGGTGGCGGCGACGGCGCCGGTCTGGCTGGTGGTGGTGTCGGCCTCCAGCCGCCCGCCGCCGTGACGGAGGGTGAGCGTGCGCCGGTACCGGCCGTCGGCGGCCTCCTCCACGCCGGGCACGGCCCGGGTGGCCAGCCAGTCGTACAGCGGCTCGGCCGCGTACGGGAGCCGCAGGGCGAGCCGCAGCCGCATCCCGCCGGTGCTCTCCAGCGGCGGTACGGCGCGGCGGCGCAGCTCGGAGGGAGTGGCGCCGAACGCGGTCTGGATCGTGTCGTTGAACTGCCGGATGCTGCCGTGCCCGGACAGGAACGCGATGTCGGACAGCGGCAGGGTGGTCTGGTCGATGAGCAGCCGGGCGGTCTGGGCGCGCCGGGACCTGGCCAGCGTGAGCGGCCCGACGCCGAGTTCCGCGACGAGCTGGCGGTGCAGGTGGCGCTCGCTGACCGCGAGCCGGCTGGCCAGCCCGGCGACGCCCTCGCTGTCGACCAGGCCGTCGGCGATGAGCCGCAGCGCGCGGCCGGTGAGGTCGGCGCGGATGTCCCAGTCGGGCGAGCCGGGGGCGGCGTCGGGTCGGCAGCGGCGGCAGGCCCGGAAGCCGGCGGCCTCGGCCGCGGCGGCGGCCCGGTAGAAGGTCACGTTCTGCCGCTTCGGGGTCTGCGCGGGGCAGCTCGGCCGGCAGTAGATGCCCGTGGTGGACACCGCGGTGACGAACCGCCCGTCGAACCGCCGGTCCCGGCTCTCCAGCGCCCGGTAGCAGCCGTCCGGGTCGAGAGGTGTGCTGGTGGAGAAGGGCATGTCCCGATACTCCCAGCGCCCCCGACCGCTTACTAGCGGATTTCGGACCTCACCGTCCGTCCCCGCGCCGACGTCATCTTGGCAGGAAGCCTTCGCAGATGTCCCGTGGAGGGGTTACCAACGTCCCGCTACGAGATGTAGGCATGTGAATGCTCTGAGTCGTCCCTGTTCCGCCTGCGGTGGGGAGTGTCCATGCATGAGGTGATCGCCAGTCCGTTCCTCGACCATCACCTTGTGGTGCGGCCTGGCAGCGGGTCGGGGTTGCGCGTGCCGCCCGGCCACCACCGGCGGCTGCGCGATGCCGACCCGGCGGAGGAGGTGCCGGACTGGCTGGTCCACGCCGCCGCCGGAGCCTGGGGTCTGCGGCTTTCGGGGCGGAAGATCGGTTCAACCGTGCTGGTCCGCCGGCGCGGTGTCCACGGGTTCGGGCGGGCCTCCTATGAGCTGAATCTGGGCTGCAACTACGACTGCGAGCACTGCTACCTGGGGTTGAAGCGGTTCGAGGGCCTGTCCTGGCCGGACCGTGAGCGGCTGCTGCGCATCCTGGCTGCGGCGGGGGTGTTGTGGTTGCAGCTCACCGGCGGGGAGCCGCTGATCGACCGGCTGTTTCCCGAGGTGTACGGGTTGGCCTACGAGCTGGGGATGATGCTGAGTATCTCCACCAACGGGTCGCGGCTGGCTAACCCGCCGATTCTGGAGCTGCTCACCACCCGTCGGCCATACCGGATCACCGTGTCGGTGTACGGGGCGAGTGCCGCCAGCTACGACGGCCTGACCCGCCGCCGCGGCTCGTTCGCGAAGTTCTCCCGGGGCCTGGCCGCCGCCGGTGAGGCGGGACTGCCGCTGCGGCTCAACCTGATCGTCACCCGCCACAACGCCCATGAAACCAGCGAGATGATCGCACTGGCTGAGCGCCTGGGTGCGCCGCATCACGTGTACTCGAACATGTCGCCGACGATCTACGGCGGCGCCGAGAGCCTGCCCGCCCAGTCGGTGGAGCACCTGCGCAAGCGGAAGGCGTTCACCGGCTGCAACGCCGGCCACACGTTCTTCCACGTCGACCCGCACGGCATGGCGTCGATCTGCAAGGTGGGCCGTGACCCGCAGGTCCCGCTGCTCGCCGAGGGTGTGGCGGGGCTGGCCAGGCTGGGTGGGATCGCAGACCGGCTGCTGCTGCGGCAGGGCGGGTGTTCGGGCTGCACCCTGTCCGGCACCTGCGGCACCTGCATGCCGCTGGCCAACCTGTACCGAAGGGCGAAGGCGCCGCTGGCCAGCTACTGCCAGCACCGATAGCCAACACCGATAGGAGGCAACGCATGGCACCTGTTCTGCTGGAGCTGTCCACCCGGCCGCCCGAACCCGAGCCGGCCGTCGCTGCGGAGCAGCTGGAGGAGGTGGTGTTCGTCGGCGACCTGGACGAGATCGTGGAGACCACCATGTGCTCCTGCAACGCCGGCGACGACAACCCGTACTGACCCACCGGACCTCGCCGGACCTCAAAGGTGACTGCGACGGGTGGCCCCGGCGTGTCCGTGGCCGGGCCACCCGGGCCGGTGGCTAGCCTGCCCGGGTGCGCCTGGACTGGAGCGACCTGCCCCGTGGGGTCAAAGACGCCATACAGGGCGCTGTCCAGGAGTGGGCTGGGCCGCTGCTCGCGGCCGAGACCGCGGCGGAGGGCAAGAACAGCGAGATCGCCCTGATCCTCACGACCAGGACCGGGAAGGTCTTCGTCAAGGGCCGGCACCGGGATCACCCGGGCGTGGTCAGCCAGCAGCGCGAGGCGAGCATCAACCCGCACGTCCGCCACGTCTCGCCGCGGCTGCTGTGGCAGGCCGACGTCGACGGCTGGAACCTGCTGGCCTTCGAATTCCTCGCCGGCCGGCACGCCGACTACACCCCCGGCTCACCGGACCTGCCCGCCGTGGTGGACGTCATTGACCGGCTGGCCCGCACCCCCTGCCCGGCCGAGGTGCCACTCAAGCGCGCCGAGCAGCGGTGGGGTCCCTACGTCCCTGCCCCGAGCCTGGTCGAACACCTGGCCGGGGAACACCTGCTGCACACCGACCTCAACCCGCTGAACGTGCTGATCCGCGATCATGGCGCGCAGCTCATCGACTGGGCCTGGCCCACCCGTGGCCCCGCGTGGATCGACCCCGCCGTCCTGGTGATCCGGCTCATCACCGCCGGCCACACCCCGGCGCAAGCGGAAGAATGGGCAGCCCGCACCGCCGCGTGGAGTACCGCGCCACAGCGGGCGATCGACACTTTCGCCGCCGCGAACGCGGCGCTGTGGGCCGAGATCGCCGCAGACGACCCGCAGCCGTTCAAGCACCAGGTAGCCACCTCCACCGCCGCCTGGTGGAGCTACCGCACGCGGTAGCCCGCCAGCCCGGGATCGTTGCGTTTCGCCATTATTGCGATTCTCGGTACTGGTAATCTGCCACGATGTCGGACGTGGCCGGCACGTCGTGCGCGCTGTTGCTGGTCCGGCTCGCGGCCGGCGCGCAGCGGCGGCTGGCCGAGTCGCTCCAGCCCTACGGGCTCAGGCCCGCCCACTACGGCGTGATCGCCGTGCTGGTGGAGGAGGGCGCGCTGTTCCAGCAGCGACTCGCCGCGCTGCTGCGCACCGATCCCAGCCGGGTGGTCGGGCTGGTGGACGAGCTGGAGGCCGGCGGCCACGTGGAGCGCACCAGGGACCCGCGGGACCGGCGCCGGTACGCGGTACGCCTGACCGCCGAGGGCCGCCGGCTGGCGGCGCGGCTGGCCCCGGTGGCCGGCCGGGTGGACGACGAGCTGCTCGCCGGCCTGGAACCGGCTGAGCGCCGGCTGCTCGCCCCGATCCTGCGCCACGCCCTGCGGAGCCACCCGTGACGGACGTTGTCGAGCAGCGGGAGGAGAAGCGGGTCAGCTGGGCGGAACTCTTCGTCGACCTGGTGTTCGTGTTCGCCGTCACCGAGGTCTCGACGCTGCTGCGCCACGACCACGGCTGGGCTGGCGTCGGCAGGGCCGCGGTGGTTTTCGTGCCGCTGTACTGGGTGTGGGTGGGCCTGTCGATCCACGCCAACACCCACGACGTGGAGAACCCGCTCGACCGGATCGGCATGTTCGCCGCCGCGCTGTGCAGCCTGTTCATGGCCCTCGCGGTGCCGGGGACGTACGACGGCCACCGGTACGGCGACCGCGGCCTGCTGTACGCGGTGTCCTACCTGGCCGCCAGGGTCATCCTGGTCGGGCTGGTGCTGCGCGGCCAGCAGATGGAGCCGAGGGCGTTCATGATCACCGCGTTTCTCACCGGCCCGCTGCTGGTGGTCGGCGGCTTCCTGCACGGCACCGCCCGCGAGCTGGTGTGGGCGGCCGGCGCGTTGATCGCGCTGGCGACGCCGAAGCTGGCGCGGCAGCGGATGTTCCGGGTCCGCTTCGACCCCGCCCACCTGCCGGAACGGTTCGGGTTGCTGCTGATCATCGCGCTGGGCGAGTCGATCGTGGCGACCGGCGCGACCGCCGTGGGCGCGACCCGGCTGACCGCCGGCGGGGTCGCGGCGGTCGCGGCGGCGTTCACGCTCGCGTGCGGGCTGTGGTGGGTGTATTTCGTGTACGCGGCCAGCGCGGTGCGGCACGCGATGGGCTTCGAGGACGTCCGCATCGACCTGGTCCGGCAGGTGCTGTCCTACGCCCACCTGGTGTTCATCAGCGGGATCATCGCGGTGGCGGCAGCGCTGGGCGAGGTGGTCGCCCACCCGGACAGGCGGCTCGGCGGGGGCGAGGCGGGGCTGCTGTTCGGCGGGTGCGCGCTGTACCTGGCCACCTTCGGTTACACCCGGTGGCGGATGTTCGGTGTGGTGGCCACCACCCGGCTGGGCGCGGCCGCGGTGGTGCTCGTGCTGCTGCCGGTGGCCGGGCGCGGCTCCGGGCTGGCGGCGCTGTGGCTGCTCACGGCCGTGCTGATCGCCCTGAACGCGGTCGAGTACGCCCTGGTGGCGTGGCGGCAGAGGATTTGACCCTCACGTAACGTCAGGCTCCACGCTGGGCCGCGAAGGGAGGGGGAGTCCGGTGAGTTACCCGGTGGGGGCGGTCGCGGAGCTGGCCGGTGTCACGGTGCGCACGCTGCACCACTACGACCGGATCGGCCTGCTGTCGCCGCGCGGGCGCTCGACGGCCGGCTACCGCCAGTACGGCGAGGCCGACCTGGAGCGGCTGCAACAGATCCTCTACTACCGGGAACTGGGCTTCTCCCTCGAGGAGATCGCGGCCATCCTGGACGACCCGCACGCCGACGCCGCCGCGCACCTGCGGCGCCAGCAC
Organism: Mycobacteriales bacterium; assembly: GCA_045806985.1. GTDB lineage: Bacteria > Actinomycetota > Actinomycetes > Mycobacteriales > JBJMIH01 > JBJMIH01. Next base: position 35,481 of record JBJMIH010000060.1, read on the forward strand.
GCGCTGCTGACGCGGCGGATCAGGCGGCTGGAGTCCATGGTCGCGGCCGTCGAGCACGCGATGGAGGCACAGCGGATGGGCATCTCGCTCACCCCGGAGGAACGGTTCGAGGTGTTCGGGGACTTCAACCCCGGCGACTACGCGGAGGAGGTGGAGGAACGCTGGGGCGACACCGACGCCTACCGGGAGTCCCAGCGCCGTACCCGGTCCTACACCAAGGAGGACTGGCTGCGGATCAAGGCGGAGGCCGACGGCATCCAGCGGCGGATCGCGGCGGCGCACGCGGACGGCGCCGACCCGCGCGGCGAGCCGGCGATGGCGCTGGCCGAGGAGCACCGGCAGCACATCAGCCGGTGGTTCTACGACTGCGGGTACCCGATGCACCGGTGCCTGGCGGAGATGTTCGTGACCGACCCGCGTTTCAAGGCCAACTACGACGACGTGGCCGAGGGGCTGGCGCAGTGGTTCCACGACGCGATCCTGGCCAACGCCGACCGGCAGGACGCTAGATGACCAGCATCTGCGGGTGCGGGTGGCTGAGGAAGTCGTGGTGGGAGATGTCCCAGCCGTAGGCGCCGGCGTCGCCGAACACCAGCACGTCGCCCACCCGCAGCCGGGCGACTGGCGTGTCGCGGGCGAGCACGTCACGGGGGGTGCACAGCTCGCCGGCGACGGTGACGGCGGTGTCCCGGACCTCCGGCCGGGGCCACGGGTACGGCCACCCGTCCACCGGGAGCACGGTGAACGGGTGGCTGTACCCCCACGCGGCCGGCAACCGGAAGTGGTGGGTGCCGCCGCGTACCACCGCGAACCAGGCGCCGTGGGTGCGCTTGAGGTCGAGCACCTCGGTGGCGTACCAGCCGGCCGGCCCGGCCAGCCACCGGCCGGGCTCGAACAGCAGCCGCACCCCGGCCGGCACCGCCAGCCCGGCCAGGCCGGCGGCGAACGCGTCCAGGTCGAACGGGCCGCCCTGCCCGCCGGTGTAGTCGAGGCCGAGCCCGCCGCCGACGTCCACCACCGCGAGGTTGATGCCGGCACGGCGGGCGGCGGCGACGCTCCAGTCGAGCCCCTCGGCGACGAAGTGCGCGTGCGCGGCGGCGTCCAGGTTGTTCGACACTTCGTGCAGGTGGAAGCCGACCAGCCGGACCGGTGGCGCGGCGAGCGCGGCGACCTCGTCGAGCAGCTCCGGGTCCAGGCCGAACTGGGTGGGTGTGCCGGCCATCCGGTGGCTGCCGGCGAGGTCGCCGCCGGGCCGGTTGACGCGGAGCAGCACGCGGGCGTCCCGTTCGGCGAGCCGGCACAGGCGGCACAGGCGGCACAGGCGGCGCAGCTCGTGCGGGCTCTCCACGGCGATCAGGTCCGCCGTGTCGAGAGCCGCCCGCAGTGCCGCGTCGGTCTTGCCGGGCCCGCCGTACACGACCTGCCCGCCGAACCCGCGTACCTTGGCCAGCTCGCCGGTCGAGGCGACGTCGAAGCCGTCCACATGCGGGGCGAGCGCGGCCAGCACGGCGGGATGGCTGTTGGCCTTGACCGCGTAGTACAGGCCGGAGCCGGCGGGCAGGGCGGCCCGCAGCGCCCTGGCGCGGGTGGCGAGGGTGGCCCGGTCGTACACGTAGGCGCAGACCGGGCGGGCGGCGGCCGCCAGCGCCGCGCGCACGCGGGGGTTCACCGGGTTCACCGGGTTCACCGGGCGAGCGGGTTGGGGACGGGGACGTACCGGTCGCCGTCGCCGCCGAGCCGCATCGTGACCAGCGCCTTGTGCGGGGCGGTCGGGGCCTGCCAGCAGGCCAGGTCGCCGTCGGCGGCCGCCGCCGTGGCGGGGTCGGCGAGCAGCGGCGCGTACACCCGGCGCAGCACCGTGCCGATCCGGTCCCAGCAGGCGGGTTCCGGCACGCCGCAGCCGGTGGCGAGCTGGGCGACGACCTCGCCGAGGTGGTTCTGGAAGGCGGTGTAGCCGACCTTGGCGCGCATGGCCGCCACCTCGCCGGTCGCCGTGACCGAACCGGGCCAGGCGTCGAACCGCAGGCCGCGGGCTGCCAGCCGGGGCCCGTACACCCGCATCCCGCCCCAGTCCCGGAAGGCGATCCGGACCGGCACGCCGCCGGCGAACACCGGCACGCTGTTCTGCAGGTGGGCCTCCAGGCCGACGCCGTAGCAGGTGGCGAGCTGGCACACCGCGGACAGCAGCAGGTCGGCGTACCGGTCCAGCCAGTCCAGCGGGGCCAGCCCGGACGCGGCCACCAGCTCGCACAGGACGCTGCGGCCGGACAGCGGCGAGCGGGCGTACAGGGCGCAGCCGGGCACGGCGAGCTCGCCGTCGCCGAGCTGGTCGGTGATGCCGGCTCGGACCAGCGCGGCCAGGCCCCGGTCGGCGGCGCCGGTGACGAAGCTGGCGCCGGCGAGTTCGGGCAGCGCCAGCACCCGGCCGGCCAGCGCCGGCTCGCCGGCGACGATCGCGGCGAGCAGCCGGGACAGCACCGGCCCGTTCTGGGTGGTGGGCACCGAGATGGTGCGGCGGGTGGAGGTCACCTGCACGTCGAGGGCGGTCTTGACGAACCAGCGGCGGCCGGCCGGGGACGGCTCGGTGAGCAGGGTGCGCAGCGAGCTGGTGGGTTCGGCGGCGAGCCGGGCCGCCGGGACGGGCACCAGCAGGCCGGCGGCCAGTTCGGCGGTGTAGCGGATCGGCAGCACGTGGTCGAGCTGCCAGGCGTGCACCGGCAGCAGCACCCAGCGGTCCGGGTCGAAGCCGGCGGTGGCGGCGGCCAGGTCGGGGTACTCCCGGCACAGCAGCGTCCCGACGTCGCGGCCGTGCTCGTCGGGGGCGACGTGGACGCGGTCGCGGGCGGCGGCGACGAGCACCAGGCTGGTGGTGCCGACCGCCTCCAGGTCGTGGCGGAGCACGGCGGCGGGGTCCATGCCGAGCCGGGTACGGGCGCACGGGTGCAGGTTGTGGCCCTCGGTGGACAGCCGCTCGAAGAACACCGTGGGTTCGAAGGCGGGGTCCACGGCGCGCAGCTGCGAGGCCAGCGCGAGCAGGTCGGTGGCGCCCAGCAGGTCGGCCTCCAGCCGCAGGTCGTCGGCGGCCTTCCCGGCCCTGGCGTAGCCGAGGGCCAGGTTGGCGACCGCGTCGTGCAGCTCGGCCGGCAGCGGCCCGGCGTCGGGGACCAGCAGCGCGAGCAGCCGGGTCGGGTCGGTGACGGGCCGGCCGGCGTACCGGACCTGGCCGGTGAACGCGAGCCTGGCGAAGGCGTGTTCCCGCTCGACCGGCGCGGTCAGCTCTCCGCCGGGCAGCGGGCAGCGCAGCAGCCCGCCGGTGCGGCGGCCGTGCCGGCGCAGCCCGGCGACGTCCTCCCGGTACAGGGCGCCGAGCAGTTGCGCCGTGACCGCGGCGGTGGCCCGGGGCAGCGCGCGGGTGAAGGCGTCGACCAGGTCGGGGGCGTGGGTCGCGAGGGCCTCGGTCATTCGGGCGGCCGTCCGCGCAGCGGTCAACGTGGGTCCTTCAGCGGGTTGGGCACGGTCGTCCAGATGTCGGCGTGCGGATCGGTGGCGAGCCGCATCGCGGTCATCGCCTTGACGGGCAGGTGGTCGGCGAACAGCGCGGCCGCGACGGCACCGTCGCCGGCACCGTCGTCGCTGGCCAGGCCGTCGAGTACGGCGCGGCAGGCGGCGGCGACCTGGCCCCACAGGGCGCCGGCCGGGCAGCCGGTGGCGGCGGCGAGCGCGGTGACCACGCTCCACCAGTGCGTGCTGACCAGGCTGGCGAGCAGCTTGGCGACCAGCTCGTCGCCGTCGTCGCAGGCCAGGTCGCCGGCCAGCGGCGGGCACGGCACGCCGACGCGTTCCAGCCGGGCCGGGCTGATCCGGACGCCGCCGAGGTCGCGGTACAGGACGCGGGCCGGCCGGCCGTCGTGGAGCACGGCGAGCGTGTTCTGCCCGTGGGCCTCCAGCGCGACACCCCAGCGGGCCAGCAAGGTGAGGAACGGCCGGGCGGTGAGCAGGGCGTAGGCGCGCATCCACCCGGCCGGGTCGGCGGGCGGGCGGCGGCGCAGGTGGTCGGGCAGGGCGGCGGCGGGCATCACCCGTTCGCCGGGGCGGGCGCGGGGCGGGTCGCGGAGGACGGCGGCGAGCCGGGCGGACGGTTCGCCGCCCACCAGTACCGCGCCGGCGGCCGGCTCGGCGAGGACGGCGAACGTGCCGGCGAACCCGTCCTCGGCGGCGACCAGCGTGGCCAGCAGCCCGGACACGGCCGGGCCGTTGCGGACGGCGGCCGGCGAGACCCGGCGTACGGCGCTGGTCATCTGCACGTCGATGGCGGTTTTCAGGTGCTGGGGCCGGTCCCGTAGGGCGAACGTGCGCAGCGACAGCAGCGGGTCGGCGGGCAGCTCGCCCGCGACGGACAGGCCGGGCGGCAGCTCGCCGAGGCGGTCGAGGTGGGCGAGCTGCCACGGGTGGACGGGGAGCAGCGCGTGCCCGGCCGGGGCGGGCAGGCCGAGGACGTCGTCCCACCGGCCGGTCGCGTGCCACCGGTCGCGGGGCACGGCGAGGAGTTTCAGCCGTACCACCGGGTGGTGCTCGGGGGCGTAGGCGAGCAGGTCGGCGGCGCTCATCCCGGTGCGGGTGCGGCAGCAGGGGTGCAGCGGGTGGCCGTCGAGGACCGACTGCTCGTACCCGACCAGCGTGGTCGGCTCGGTGTCGCCGCCGTTGGCGCCGGTGGCGCCGGTGGCTTGGCGCAGCGCGGCGGCGGTGTAGGCGAGGGCGAGCGCGGCGACGCTGTCGTCGAGTTCGGCGCGGAGCCGGTCGGCGGCGGGCCCGGACAGCCGCAGCGCGTCGAGCAGGGCGACCGGGTGGTGCAGGGCGGTGACGGTACGGCCGTGCTCGATGACCGCCCAGCTGGCCGGGACGGTGGCGAACGGGCCGGTGGTGTGGGCCGGGGCGGTGAGGCGGCGGCCGTCGGGCAGCATCACGACGGCCTCGCCGGTGCTGGCGCGGACCCAGCGGGCGGCGATGCCGGGCAGCGGTTCGCGCCACAGCGCGCCCCACAGCCGGGCCAGCACGCCGGCGCGGGCCGGGGCGAGCGCGGCGGGGTAGGCGGCGGCGAGCGCGGGCCGCTCGGCGCCGAGCGCGGCCAGCATGTCCTGCTCGGCCGGGCTGTGGGAGCCGGTGACGGGGGCGGTGCGGATCGTCTCCACCGCGGTCACGGCCTCGACCCCTTCCCCTGGACAGTTAAGTGAGGCTTACCTTACCCATGCGGGCCTGGGGCAGAATGGCGGCATGGTGTCGCATCTCCTCGTGCTCGCCGCGGTCTGGCTGGCGTTCGTGGTCAGTCCGGGGCCGAACTTCGTGACCGTGATCCATCAGGCCACGGCGCGGTCCCGCCGCGACGGGTTCGCCACGGTCGCCGGGATCGCCACCGGCACGGTGATCTGGGTCGTCGGAGCGATGGCCGGGCTGGCGGTGCTGTTCGCCAGGTTCGGCTGGCTGGCCGGCGCGGTCAAGATGGTGGGTGGCGCGTACCTGGTGTGGCTGGGGGTGCGGACGCTGCGTTCGGCCGGCCGGGCCACCGCGCCCGACGTCCCCCCGCTCGCTCACGCTGGCGCCGCCGCCGGCCCGCCGCGGCGCGGCTCGGCGTACCTCACCGGCCTGCTCACCGACCTGGCCAACCCGAAGGCCGCGGTGTTCTTCTCCTCCATGTTCGCGGTGCTGCTGCCGGCCGGGCCGCCGCTGTGGCTGCGCGCGGCGACGCTGCTGCTGGTCGTCGGGGTGGAGGCGGCCTGGTACGCCACCGTGGTGGGCCTGGTCACGCTCGCGCCGGTGCTGCGGGCGTACCGGCGGGCCAGGCGGGTGCTGGACCTGATCACCGGCGGGTTGCTGGTCGCGCTCGGGCTCCGGCTCGCCGCCGACGGCTGATCGATTGCGGCGCGCATCGCCGTAAGCTGCGGGAATGGACCAGATGACCCCGCTCGCCGCGCTCGCCAAGCGGGCCGCCGACGCCGGCGCCCGCGCCGTCGCCGACGTCGTGGCCACCGGAGACCTCCAGGTCGGCACCAAACGCGACGCCAACGACCTGGTCACCGCCGCCGACAAGGCCGCGGAGGTGGCCATCCTCGAGGTGCTCGCCGCGGAGCGCCCCGACGACGCGGTGCTGGGCGAGGAGACCGGCGCGCACGACGGCACGTCCGGCTGGCGGTGGCTGGTCGACCCGATCGACGGCACGGTCAACTTCGTGCACGGCCGCCGGGACTGGGCGGTGTCGGTGGGTGTCGAGCACGACGGCGCGGCGGTGGCCGGCGCGGTGCTGCGGCCCGCGCACGGCGACTGGGTGGCCGGCGAGGGCGGGGAGGCGTACGGCAGCGCCGGCCCGCCGGCCGTGTCCGGGGTCGCCGACCTCGCCCGCGCGTTGCTGTCGGTCGGCTTCCCGCACCCGCGCGACCGGCGCGCGCTGGCGTTCACGCTGGTCCAGGAGCTGACCCCGCGGATCAGGGACTTCCGCCGGGTCGGCTCGGCAGCCTGCGACCTGGTCACCGTCGCCACCGGCGAGCTGGACGCCTACCTCGGCATCGGCATGAACCCGTGGGACATCAGCGGCGGGCACGCGGTGGTGCTCGCCGCCGGCGGCCGGTGCGGGTACGTCACCACCGGGTCGGGGCTGGAGGTCTTCCTGGCCGCCAACCCCGCCCTCTACGCGGAGCTGGCCGCGCTGCTGCCCGAGCTCTGAGGTTCGGCGTCGCACCGCACGACCGGGAAGGCGGCGCGGACCTCGAAGCCGCCGTCGCCGGTCGGGCCCGCGTGCAGGGTGCCGCCCAGCAGCGCCGCGCGTTCCCGCAGGCCGGCCAGGCCGTGCCCGCCGCCCGGCACCGCCGGGGCGACCGGCCGGTCCGCGGGCCCGTTGCGGACCAGGACGGTGAGTGCCGTGCCGTCCCAGCCGACGGTGACCTCGCCGGCCGCGCCCGCCGCGTGCTTGCGCATGTTGGTCAGGCCCTCCTGCACGGTGCGGTACGCGGCCTGCTCGACCGGCTCCGGGAGCGCGTCCGGCAGCGGGTCCACCCGCAGCCGCACCGCCGCGGCGCTGGCCGCCACCAGGTCGGGGAGGGTGGCCAGCCGGGGCCGCAGGTCGTCGCCGCCGCCCAGCCGCAGCGCGCCGACCAGTTCGCGCAGCTCCTCCAGGGTGCGGGAGCTGAGGTCGTAGATGGTGCCGGCCACGCCCCGGGTCTGGGCGGGGTCGGCGACCCGCAGCGCCTGGGCGTGCAGGGCGATGAGGGTGACCTGGCTGGACACGATGTCGTGCATCTCGCGGGCGATCCGGGCCCGCTCCTTGGCCAGTCCCCGGGCCAGCACGGTCTCGGCGTACAGGGCGGTCTCCCGGCGCCGGGTGCTGGCCAGCTCCCGCAGCCTCGCCGACAGCTCCGCCCGGGTGCGCACGAGCAGCCCGAACGCGGACGGTGTCGCGCCGGACAGCGCCGACCACAGCGCGGCCTGCATGAGTTCCCGTGCCGAGTCCTTGGCGAAGTCCGACGGCGGCCAGGGGATGAAGTACCCGAGCGCGGCGAGGGCGCTGCCGGCCCATGCCTGCCAGCCGGGGTGCCGCACCGCCACCGCGTACACCGCCACCATCACCGCGAACAGCGCGTACCCGGCGAGCAGGCCGGGCAGGGTGAGCGCCAGGGCGATCCGGGGCCACCGGTGCCGCAGCGGCAGCACCGCGCAGGACAGCCCGGACAGGGCGAAGGCGGAGTTCCAGCGCGGGTGCGCCGACAGCACCACGTCCAGCGCGGCCAGCGTCAACACCGCCAGCTCCACGCCGACCGTGCGGCCGGTGCCGCTCCGCCAGCCTCTCGCCCTCAGCACCCCCACAGACTAGGGACCCGGCGCCGGAGATCACGCCGCAGATGCCGCCAAGCCGGACATAAAGCCTGCTCGGATGTGAGCGACCTGACAGGTGTTGTCGCAGGTCGCCGGGCGGCGCACGCTCGGGAGTGTGCAGTCCGACGAGTTCGCGGAGTTCTTCGCGGGCGAGGTGCTGCTCCGGTTCGGGTTCCTGGTCGGGGCGGGCTGGCACGAGCCGGAGATCGAGCACGTGTGGCGGGGCTCGCGGGTCGCGTACGTGTCCGAGCGGATGATCGTATCGGTGGTGCTGGACCGGGTGGACAAGCGGATCGTCACGGTACTGCGACACACCGACACCACGGAGCGGGCCGACCTGGCCGCCGCCGCGAAGGCCGCCGGGCTGCACCCGCCGCCGTCCGGGGCGCGGTCCCGGCACGCCGTGATCGCGACGCTCACCGGCCAGGCCGCGCTGCTGCGCACCCTGCTGGCCCTGCCCGACCCCGAACCCGACCCGGAACGGGCGGTTTGACAGGCCCGCTTACGATCACCTCATGGCGGAGATCAACAGCGTGGAAGTCGACCGGGACACCACGGCGTTGGTCCTGGTGGACCTGCAAACCCGGATCGTGGCGCTGGAGACCGCCCCGTACACCGGCGAGCAGGTGCTGGCCAACGGGATCCGGCTGGCCGAGGCGTTCCGCGCGGCCGGTCTGCCGGTGTTCCTGGTGCGGGCGCACCGCCCGCAACCGGTACAGCCGCCGCACAGCGAGATCGCGCCCGCTCTCGGCCCCCGGCCCGGCGACGTCGTGATCACCAAGGGCACCTGGGGCGCGTTCCACCGGACCGACCTGGACTCCGAGCTGTCCGCCCGCGGCATCCGCACGATCGTGCTGGGCGGGCTGGTCACCAACTTCGGGGTGGAGTCGACGGCGCGGGCCGCCGACGAGCACGGGTACGCGCTGGTGTTCGCCGAGGACGCGATGGCCGGGCGGGACGCGGAGATGCACGCGTTCTCCGTGCAACGGATCCTCAGCCTGCTCGGGCCGGTGGTCAGCACCGACCAGATCCTCACCGGTCTCGGCTGACGTCCTCGTCCAGGGTGGCCGCGAGCAGGAACGACAGCGCGGCCGAGCCGGCAGCGGCGGCGGTGACCAGCAGGCGGCCGGCGCGGGGCAGCCGCCGCCACGCCGCGACGGTCACCGCGGCGTCCACCGCGTCGGCGACACCGCCGTAGGTGAGCCAGCGGGCGGTGGCGGCCGGCGGGCCGGCCAGCGAGCCCAGCCCGCCCAGGCCGAGCGCCAGGTCACGACCGCCCATCGCCCTGCCGAACAGCTCGGCGGCCGGATGGTCGGCGTCGGGGCCCACCCACGGGCGGGCCGGCACGCGCGGCGCGGCGACGGCCAGCACGCCGAGGGCGGTACGGGTGGTGGTCAGCAACGCCGCGTAGCGGCGGGCGCGTTCAAGGTCCACATCCCCGAGCCTGGCACCACCCGCCGATCCCGGCGACCCCTTTAGGGTGGCGGAATGATCGAGGACAGGGGCGGGCAGCGGGCGCGGGCCCGGGTCTTCGGGGAGGTGGCCGGCGAGTACGACCGGCTGCGGCCCGGCTACCCGGCCGAACTGGCCGGCGACGTCCTCCGCTACGCCGGCGCCGCCACCCGGTCGGCGCTGGAGGTGGGGGCCGGGACCGGGAAGGCGACCGTCGCGTTCGCCGAGCGTGGCGTCGCGGTCACGGCCGTGGAGCCGGACCCGGCGATGGCGCGGCTGCTCACCGACCGTGCCGGCGGCCTGCCGGTGACCGTCGTGGTGTCCACGTTCGAGGACTTCGTCCCGCCCGCGCCGTACGACCTGCTGTACAGCGCGCAGGCCTGGCACTGGACCGACCCGGCGACCCGCTGGCAGCGGGCGGTCGACGCGCTGGCGCCGGGCGGGACGCTCGCCCTGTTCTGGAACATCAACCGGCTCGCCGACCCAGCCGTGGTCGAGGCCGTGCTCGCCGCCCACCGGGCGCACGCGCCGGACGTGCCGGTGGACACCGAACCGGTCGACCCCGACTCGCTCGCCGCCCACTGGCCACGCACCGACCTGGACACGGTGGCCGAACTGGGCGACCTCACCGAGCGGCTGTACCGGTGGGACCGCACGCTGTCCGCGGCGGACTACGTGGCGCACCTGGCCACCGAGTCGGCGTACCGGATGCTGCCCGACCGTGTGCGCGCCGAGCTGTTCCGGGCGCTCCGCGAGGCGCTCCCCGGCCCGGTCCGGATGACCGTCGACACCGCCCTGTACCTGGCCCGCAGAACCGGCTGACCCGCGGAACTGTCAGGGGGTTCGGGCACACTACGGACATGCGCGCCAGCCGTCTCCTGCACCTGCTGCTGCTCCTGCAGACGCGGGGGCGGATGACCGCCCAGGAGCTGGCCGACGAGCTGGAGGTGTCGGTCCGCACCGTGTACCGGGACGTCGAGTCGCTCGGCGCCGCCGGCGTCCCGCTGTACTCCGACCGCGGCCCCACCGGCGGCTACCAGCTGGTGGACGGGTACCGCACCCGGCTCACCGGGCTCACCCCGGACGAGGCCGACTCGCTGTTCCTGGCCGGAATGCCCGGCCCGGCCGCCGAGCTGGGCCTGGGCGCGGTGATGACCGCCGCCCAGCTGAAGCTGCTGGCCGCGCTGCCCCCGGAGCTGGCCGACCGGGCCGGCCGGGTCCGCGAGCGGTTCCACCTGGACACCCCGGCGTGGTTCCGGGAGGCCGACCACACCCCGTACCTGGCGGCGGTGGCGGGCGCGGTGTGGGAGCAGACCCGGCTGCGGGTCATCTACCGGCGCTGGGGCCCCGAGGACGTGGAGCGGGTGCTGGAACCGCTCGGGCTGGTGCTCAAGGGCGGGTTCTGGTACCTGGTCGCCAAGCCGGCGGACCGGCCGCCGCGCACCTACCGGGTGTCGCGGATCGTCACGCTGGAGGCGCTGCCGGGCCGCTTCGACCGGCCGGACGGCTTCGACCTCGTGACGTTCTGGCGGGACTGGGCGGCCCGGTACGAGCGCCGGATCTTCCAGGAACAGGCCGTGGTGCGGATGTCGGCGCAGGCCCGCGAGGACCTGCCGGACCTGCTCGGCGTGCCGGTGGCCAGGGCGGCGCTGGCCACCGCCGGCCCGCCCGACCCGGACGGCTGGGCGGTGCTCACCGTCCCGATCGAGTCGGTCACCCACGCCCACACCGCCCTGCTCAAGCTGGGTGCGCACGTGGAGGTCCTGGAGCCGACCGAGCTGCGCGACCTGATCGAACGCACGGTCGCCGACATGGCCCGCCTCTACCGCCCCCGGCGCGCGCGTGCGCCCCTTCCCATCCCGGCCCTGGTCGCGGCATCGCCCTGTTGACAGCATTGCTGCCATGGCCAAGAGGTTGAACCTCGCGTTGATGTTGCTCCTCGAACTGGCGGTGTACGGCTCGATCGTGTACTGGGGGCTGCACGTGAGCGACACCATCCCGGTGCAGCGGCTCGCCAGCGTCGGCGGTCTGATCGTGTTCATGGCGTCCTGGATCGTGCTCGGATCGCCGAAGGCCCGGCTGCCGCTGCACCGCGGCGTCGGTCGGGCGGTGCTGGAGCTGGTCTGGTTCGGGGGAGGGTTCGCCCTGCTCGCCGCCGCCGGACCGAGGGCGCTCGCCGCGGCGCTGTTCCTGGTGTGGCTGGTCAACGCGCTGCTGCGGTGGCGCTGGCGGCAGTCCGCCAGCGCCATGGCGCCGGCTCAGGCCGACCGCACCGTCTCGTAGCTGAGGAAGGCCAGGCCGTTGCCGATGGTGCCGGCGCCGATGAGCCGCAGGGGCTTGCTGTCGCTGGTCTCACCGAACAGGCGCCTGCCGGCGCCGAGCACGACCGGGAACACCACCAGCCGCAGCTCGTCGACCAGGTCGTGCTCCAGCAGCGTCCGCACGAGCTGGTAGCTCGCGTACACCAGGATCTCGCCGTCGATCTCCCGCTTCAGCGTCGAGACCTCGCTCACCGCGTCGCCGACGAGCACCGTCGCGGGGGACCACCTGGCCTCCCGCAAGGTGGTGGACACGACGTACTTGGGCATGGTGTTCAGCCGGTCCGCCCACTCGCCCTCGCGGGACTGCCACCGCGCGGCGAACCACTCGTCGCTGCGCCGACCCAGCAGCAGGGCCTCCGCGCCGAGCGCCTCCTCGGTCTCCGCCCTGGCCCATTCCGCCAGGTCGTCGGCCCCGTACCGGCCGAACCAGCCGCCGAGCCGGAAACCCTCCTCGCCGGTCGGGTCCTCGACCACCCCGTCCAGCGAGACGTTGGTCGTGATCACGATCTTTCCCATCGTGGGCTCCTTCCGGCGGATGCTGTCACTGTCACGCATACCGACACCGCGACATCGGGAAACTGGGCGGAGCGGTTGTCTCCTGCCTGCGTAAACCGCGTGCCCGAGGGTCCGCGGGCGGGCTACCGTCCGCCCGTGCACCCGACCGACCCGATCTATCTGGCGACCGACCGGCTCGTCCTGCGCCCGTTCACGGCGGCCGACGTGGACGAGCTGTACAAGCTGAACAACGACCCGGAGGTGATGCGCTTCCTCACCGGCGGCAAGCCCGTCCCGCGCGAGACGATCGAGAACGAGACCCTGCCCCAGTTCCTCGCCTGCTACGACAAGGGGGACGGGTACGGCTTCTGGGCCGCCGTCGAGAAGGCCACCGGCGCCTTCCTCGGCTGGTTCGAGTTCCGGCCCGCCAAGGACGGCACCCCGGGCGTTGTCGAGCTCGGGTACCGGCTGAACCGCGCCGCCTGGGGCAAGGGGTATGCCACCGAGGGCGCGCGCGCCCTCATCCGCAAGGGCTTCACCGAGCTCGGCGCCGAACGCGTCCGGGCCGAGACGATGGCGGTCAACGTCCGGTCCCGCCGGGTGATGGAGAAGGCCGGACTCACCCACACCCGCACGTTCCACCTGCGATGGGACGACCCGCTGCCCGGCACCGAACACGGCGAGGTCGAGTACTTCCTTGACCGCGCCGACTGGGAGCGCCGGCAGGGCGTCACGAACTCGTGAGGATGACGAGTCGCTGGGTCGCCCTGGTCATCGCGACGTAGCGGTCGACTGCCCCTTCGATGCCCTCGCCGAACCTTTCCGGGTCGATCAGGACGACCAGGTCGAACTCGAGTCCCTTCGCCAGCTCCGGGGTCAGCGACCGTACCCGGGCCGGTGGCCGGAAGGTGGGATCGCCGATGACGCAGGCGATCCCGTCGGCGTGCGCGGCGAGCCAGCCGTCCAGGATCGAGCCCAGTTCCGCAACGGCTCCGTGCACGACCGGGACGTCACCGGTGCGGATGGAGGTCGGCACGTTGGCGTCCGGCAGGACGGCCCGGATGACCGGCTCGGCCTCGGCCATGACCGTGTCCGGTGTGCGGTAGTTGATGGTCAGCGAGGCCAGGTTGATCCGGTCCAACCCGACCCGCTGGAGCCGCTCCCGCCACGACTCGGTGAACCCGTGCCGGGCCTGGGCGCGGTCCCCGACGATGGTGAAGCTGCGGGACGGGCAGCGCCGCAGCAGCATCTGCCACTCCGCGTCGGTCAACTCCTGAGCCTCGTCCACGACGATGTGCGCGAACGGGCCGGCGAGCAGGTCCGGCTCGGTGGTGGACAGCGCGGCCTCGTCGACCAGGGCGTCCTGGAAGTCCTCGCCACGCAGCATGGTCACCAGGCCCACCCCGTAGTCGTCGTCGGCGACCTCGATCAGGTCGTCCACGACCCTCGCCATGCGTTCGCGCTCGGCGGCGACCGCGGCCTCACGCCGGCGCCCGCGCCGCGCCGCCTCCGGGTCGCCGAGCCGCTGCCGTGCCGCGTCCAGGTACGGCAGGTCGGACACCGTCCAGGCCTGGGCGTCCCGGCGCCGCAGCGCCGCGACCTCGTCGGGGTCGAGCCAGGGAGCGCACCTGCGCAGGTAGGCGGGCACCGACCACAGGTCGCCGACGAGGTCGGCCGCTTCCAGCAGCGGCCACGCCCTGGTGAACGCCGCCAGCAGGTCCCTGTTCTCCAGCAGCGACCTGCGGAGCTGGTCGGCCGGGGCGTCGCCACCGTGCCTGTCGATCAGGATCCTGACGAGCTCCGCCCAGATCTGGTCGCGTGCCTCGTTGTGCGGGGTACCGGGCTCCGGCGCCTCGAACGCCTCGGTCCAGTCCTCGGGGCCGAGCCAGATGTCGGACCAGTGGGTCTCGACCGTCATCCCCCGGGTGGGCGGCTCCTCGTAGAACCTGACGGCCGTCTCGACCGCCCGCACCAGGTCCGCGGAGGACTTCAGGCGGGCCACCTCCGGGTCGGCCTCGATCGTCGCCGCGGCCCCCTCCGCGACCAGGTCGCGGAGGGTACAGAGCTGCACGCCCTCCTCGCCGAGGCTGGGCAGGACGTCGGCGACGTAGGCCAGGTAGGGCTGGTGCGGGCCGACGAACAGCACCCCGCCCCCGCGGTGACCCAGGCGGGGGTCGGAGTAGAGGAGGTAGGCGGAGCGGTGCAGCGCGACGACGGTCTTCCCCGTACCCGGGCCGCCGTCGACGACGAGAGCGCCGCGCGACCCCGCCCGGATGATGGCGTCCTGGTCGGCCTGGATGGTGCCGAGCACGTCCCGCATCCGTCCCGACCGGCTGCCGCCCAGGCTGGCGATGAAGGCCGACTGGTCATCCAGCGCGGCCGCGTGCCCCTCGAACCCGTCCGGGGTGAACACCTCGTCCCAGTAGTCGCTGATCCGGCCGCGGGTCCAGCGGTACCGGCGGCGGCTCACCAGACCCATCGGGTTGGCGTGGGTCGCGCCGAAGAACGGCTCGGCGGCGGGGGAGCGCCAGTCGAGCAGCAGCCGGCGGCCCGTGCTGTCGGTGAGGCCGAGCCGTCCGATGTAGACCGGCTCGGGGTTGTCCGCCCTGACGATGTGCCCGAGGCAGAGGTCCAGACCGAAGCGGCGCAGGGCGCGCAGGCGGGCGGTCAGCCGGTGGATCTCCAGGTCCCGGTCCATCGCCTGCTGGCCGATGCCGCCCGGCGCCCTGCGTTCGGCCTCGAGGCGCTCGGACAGCTCGGCGATCGACCGCTCGAGGCTTTCCGCGACAGCCGCGAAGTGCCGCTCGTCGGCGGTGATCAGCGCCGGATCGGCCTTGGGGGAGAGGCGGTCGGGCAGGTCAAACGCGCTGGTGGTCAGTGGGCTCAACTCGACAGCTCCGATCCGGGGGTCGCCACGGCCGGTTCCCGGCCGGTCGCGTCGAGCAGCAGTCTCGCGGCCACCGTCGCGCCGTCGATGCGGATCTCGCCGGCCACGGCGGCCGCCCGCGCCCGGGTCCCGGGGGCCAGCGCCGTGGCGAGCGCGGCGGACAGGGACTCCAGGGTCGGGGTCCGGCCGGCGTGCGCCGCGCCGATGCCCAGCTCCGCCACCCGGCTGGCCCAGTACGGCTGGTCCGCGATCTGCGGTACCACCACCTGGGGCGCGCCGGCCCGGGACGCCGTCGTGGTGGTGCCCGCCCCGCCGTGGTGCACGACCGCGGCGACCCTGCGGAACAGCGCCTGCTGGTTGACCTCGCCGACGACGAAGCAGTCGTCGGCGTCGTCGATCGGGGCCAGGCCGGCCCAGCCGCGGGCGAGCACGACGCGGCGGCCGTGCGCGCGGCTCGCCTCGATCGCCACCCTGGCGACGTCCTGCGGGGCGTGCGCGGCCATGCTGCCGAAGCCCACGTACACCGGTGGCTCGCCGGCGTCCAGGAACGCCTCCAGCCCGTCCGGGAGCGGGCGGTCGTCGGGCAGGATCCACGCCCCGGTCTGCACGACGTCGAGCTCGGTCATGCCCCGCGACGGGCACAGCACCGGGTCCGCGGCCAGCCACGGCTGGCCGGTGAGGACGTGGTCACGGACGTTGTCCACCGGTGGCAGGCCGATCTCCGCCCGGTGGCGGTTGAGCGCCTCGCCGTACAGGGCGTTCACCCGCTGGGCGTCCTGCTCCCACAGCACCCGCTTGTCGGTCTCGCCCTCCGGGGACGGCGTGCCCGGCCGTACCCCCGGGGCGAAATGCCGCGACGGCAGCCCGAAGATGTGGAAACACGCGAGCACGTACCGGATGCCCAGCTTCTCCGCCACATCCCGCGCGCCCGCCGGCATCAGGCCGGTCGCCAGCAGCGCGTCACAGTCCTCAGCCGCCGCGCCGAGCGTGTCGAACCGCGCGGCGACCAGTTCGGGGGCGAGCCGGAACGCGTCCTGCGCCGTCGGCGGCTTCGGGCCGGCGACCACCGAGCGCACCGTCGGGCCGAGCGGCACCAGCGGCACACCGGCACGCGCCAGCAGCCGCACGAAATCCTCGTCCGGCGGCGCGCACACCCGCGCCTCCGCGCCGAGTTCCCGCAACGCCACCGCGAGCCCCGCCAGCGGCTCGACATCCCCGCGCGACCCCCACGTCGTCAACAACACACGCACTGAGCGACTCCCATTTCCGCAGGTCCAGGCCTTAGGCCGAGGATTCTGCGCCACCACCCCGGTCTTGCCGCAAGCCCCCCGGTGCGCTATACCTTGAAACTGGAGGGGAGTGGTCCCCTCCTTCGCTATACCTCTCCGGGTTCCACGTCCGGGATCTCAGTACGGCGTCGGCAAGGGCCGTACGATCGCTCGAAGGAGCCCGATGCCAACCGCAATGAGCTTGAAGCCATGCTGAGCTACTCGATGGGCGTCTCGGTGGACGGCTTCATCAACGACCGCGCGGGCGCGTTCGGGTGGTCGATGCCCAGCGAGGAGCTGTTTCGTTTCCACATCGCGGAGGTGGGCCAGCTCGGCGTCCATCTGTGCGGCCGGAGGCTCTACGAGACCATGCTGCCGTGGGAGACGGATCCGTCGATGCGCGACGACGAGCTCGGGGCCGAGTTCGCCGACATCTGGTGCGCTCTCCCGAAGATCGTCTTCAGCCGCACGCTCGACAGCGTGCAGGGCAACGCCCGGCTCGCCAAGGGGTCGGTGGCCGAGGAGGTCGCCGAGGCGCTCGACGCGACCGACAAGGACGTCTCGATCGGCGGCGCGGGCCTGGCCGCGGCAGCCATCGACCTCGGCCTCGTCGACGAGCTGCGCATGTTCCGCCATCCGATCGTCGTCGGTGGCGGCACGCCCTTCCTGCCGCCGGTCACCGAAGACGTTCAGCTGACCCTGGTGGAGACCAGGACGTTCGACTCGCGCGTGATCTACGAGCGCTATCAGCGAGCCACCGTCTAGCCTGCCGCGCCGTCCGCAAGTGAATCACGGTCACGGCAGGATGACCCGCGGCCCGCCCAGCGGTCTCCACCCTTCGGCGGCGGAACTGCGACCACGCCCACCAAATGGGATGGTCCGCTCGAAACCAGTCCCGAAAATTCTCTCTGTTGCCGTTCCACAGTGCCCGTCGTGTCACGGCCCGGACCACAGAACGGCGCACCACCCGCCACATTACGGTGCGTCGCGGCATATCCAGCCAGATCACCGTGTCAGCGCGATCCCACAGCAGGTCACCAAGAAACCGGTGGTACTGATCCTCGGTCACCCACCTGCGCCCCGCACTGAAATCCCGCACGTCAGACTCGAACCCCGGACGCTTGACCCAACCCGGTCCGTGATGCAGCGCGTCCAGTTCGTGGTGCGGCAAACCCAACCGCGCGGACAGCACCCGAGCGAACGTCGTCTTACCCGATCCCGAAATACCCGCGACAAGAACCCTGTCCACCATCCCACCCCCTCCCGAAAGACCCTTCTTCCTGGAGACCGCCGATGCGTCGGAACGGGGGAGGCTACATGTCCCGTCTCATCGAACCTGAGCCAGCGAAGGGCCTCTGAGCTGCGGTGGCTCAGGTTGGATGAGACTCGCCAGCGGCGTTGTCTCATTCAAGTTGAGCCAAGTCGCGCTGTTGAGTGGATTCGGGGCGGAGCGGTTCGACGGCGCCGGATGGCCCGAAGTGCCATCGGTGCAGGGCTTGCTCACCGTCTGGATCTTCGGGTGTTCGATGGTTCCGCTGGCTTTCGACCCACTTGTTCAGTGGTCTGTTCTGCTCTGGGATGCCGCCGGCGAGGCTGGTTGAGGTCTGGCGATAGAAGCGCTGTTTGTCGGCGAGGTCATCGGAGATGGCCACGCGACGCCAGTAGGGAGAGGCGAGGACGCTGAGCAGAGCGACGACTTCGGGGTAGTAGGCGGCGAAGTCGTAGGACCAGGGCAGTGACCTGGCATTTTCGCGGGTGAACAGGTATTTCCGGCGCTGCCATCGGGGGGTGTCGGCAGGGAAGTTGGTTGACCAGTCGATGATCTCCTGCGCAGGTAGGTAGAAGTACCTGACCCGCCGGAGGCCGTGGCGTCGGATGAGGTTGCGGTGGCGGATCTGGGCGTTGCCAATCTCGGGCAGGTCGGCGATGTCGGCTTGGTCCTCGGGACGGTCGGCTCCCCGGCCGATCCAGAGTTGATGGCGTAGGCAGACGTTTTGGTCCGGGCGAGCCCAGATGGCGACGGTGGTGGTGATGTTCTTGGCCGCCATGCAGCGCCGGCAGGCCGGCTGTGTCCTGTTTGGACTCTTGACCGTGGTGCGGCCGGCGATCCGTAGCGAGGACTGGTCAGTGAGCTGCGGGCGGATCTCGGGTAAGGCGTGTGCGAGGTGGACGGGGTTGATCGTGCTGACCGTGGCCAGCGCAGGGAGGGAGACCTCGAGGTCCCTGCTCGCCGCCAAAGGGCTGCGGGGCCGCGGGAGGAGGAAGTCGACCAGCTCGTCAGCGCGGATGTGGTTGGCCGCGGCCAGGCGCCGCAGGTAGGAGGAGATGGTCTCGTCCTGGACGGGTGAGACCCGGCGGGGCAGCGGTCGGGGTCTCCAGCGCAGCCAGCCCACCGCCGCGGACTTCATCGGCTGTTGCTGCTAGCCCGGCGGGTGGCGGACTCGGCGGTGTGGTCGAGCCGGACCGTGTCCATGAGCGGGCGGGTGATGGCCTCGGCTTCGGTGAGAATCGCACGGATAGCCGCTTGGCGGACCAGCCGGGACAGGCTGCCGATCATGCCTTGGGTGCGCTGGTGCAAGTATTTGGCCTGGGCGAGCAGGGAACCGGGTTGGTGGCGGTGCAGCCGTAGGGTGGCTTCCATGCCGGCGACCAGTTGCTTCCACTCTTCCTGGTAGGGGAACGGGCCGGTGTTGATGAGGCTGCACCGGCCGGCGAGCTGCTTGCCGCGGATGCCGGTGAACACGTTGGCGCGCTCGACGTTGATGCCGGCGTAGATGAAGGTCACGGGCAGGTGCTCGGTGAGGTACTTCATGTGGTCGGAGTGGTCCTCACCAGCGGTGGTAGCCATGTTGATGTTGTGGAGCTCGTCGATCAGAACCAGGTCACAGCGTGCGTCGATGAGAACCTGGCAGACCGCGTCGGCGATGTCGGTGGCGTTGGCGCGGGAGGAGATCGGTGGCAGACCGAGGAACCGGGCGAACTCCATGGCCAGCTTGCGGGCCGATCCCTTGGGCGGGGCGGTCACATAGACCACCGGAATGCGGTCGCTGCCGGGAAACCGGCCCCGGGTGCGCAGCTCGTGGAACCGGCCGAGCTGTTTGATCGCGGTGGTCTTGCCGGTCGCGGCCTCCCCGGACACGATCAGCCCTTGCCGCGCGCCGTTCTCCCGCTGGTTGAGCAGCGTCAACAGCCGGCCCTCGTTGGTGATCTCCTGGATGGTGGAGGTGGTGACCACCATGAGTTCAGCGTGGTGGGCGATGCGCGCCTCGTCGTAGGTGACCCGCTCCTGGCTGGTCAGGCTGTTCCATTGGTCATCAGACAGGAGTGTGAACTGTGGGGGATCGGCGTCCACGAACCGGTGCCAACCCTCCAGCGTGGTGGTGGGCAGCCGCCGGTCCTCCAGCTGGCCGGCATCGGCTAGAACCGCCACTTCTCGGCCTCCTTGCGGGCGTCGAACACCGGCAGCGGAATGACATTGGCGATATCGGCGGCGGGGTCATCTGTGGCCTCGCCGCTGGCCTGATCGGGTGGCTGTGGTGGCTCCTGCTCGGATGGGTCGGTTGGTCGCGGTCCACTGGGGGTGCTGGTGGCGCGGCTGCGGCCGGCGACCCGGCGGTCCCGCGGGGTCTGCTTGTGACCGTCGACGGGTCCTTGCTCGGCCTTGTCCAGCAAGACCGCTGCGGCCTGGGCGATCTCGGCCTCGGTGGCAGTGTCCTGACCGCGCTGGGTGAGCAGGGTTCGGGTGTGTTGCCAGGCCAGCTCACCGAACGGTGCTGGCGTGGTGCGCAGGTGTTTCCAGCCCACGGTGATCCAGCCGCCTTCGTGGTGGTTGCGGACCCAGACACGGGTGATGTCGTAGGGGTCGTGGTGGACCTCCCAGCGGCCCTTCTTAGCCTCGACGCCGGAGGACTGGCGGCGGAAGGGGTCCAGTGCCTTGCTGTCGTAGGTGCGCCCGCCCAGCTTGATGCCGTACTTGTTGATCGCCTTCCACGACACCGGCAGCAACTCGACGAAGTCATCGGCGCTCAGCGGGACCGGGACGTAGCCAGCGATCTCGACCAGGGCGGCGTACTGCTCGTTGGGGGTGAGCGCCTTGCCGGGGATGAACGGATGCCGCAAGCCGTCATGCGGCCGGTTCTGCCAGACGGCGACGATCCATTCGTCCAGCAGCGCTTGCAGCTCGGCCATCGACCACACCGCCGCCTGTTCGGCCTTCTCGCCGCGGTTCTCCACGCTGTTGCCGACGTAGCCGGCGACGTACTGGGCGAACAGGGTGTCCAGGGAGCCGAAACTCCGCTCCACCGCCCCCTTCTCCCACGGAGATCCCTTATGAGTGGGCTGGAAGTTGATCCCCATCGCCCGGCAAGCCGACCTGAACGTCTGGGAGATGTATACCTTGCCGTGGTCACACACGATGGTCTCCGGCACGATCACCGGCCGTGCCGCGGCGTGCTCCAACCGTTGATCCAGCTCGGTCAACCGCCGGAAGGGCAACACCGACCGGGACATGCGCAGCGCATCAGACCAGCCTGGCCGCATCGGTTCCGGTGTCAACGTCCTGGCCAGCAACACCGCCGCGTCGGCGGCCTTCGTGGACGGGCGCAGCACCGCGGCGGGGATGGTGCGGGTGGCCAGGTCGATCATCCAAGTCAGCTCCGCGCGGTCGACCAGGCCGTTGTCCAGCACGACCCGGACATCAATCGGCGTGGAGTCGATCTGCACCCATTCCCCTGGCCGCACGGCGTTCACCGCGCCGAACGAGCTGTCCGGTGGCTTGGCCAGCGACCTTCGGGTCTTGGCCGATCCGAAGGTGTGCTTGCCTTGGGAGAGCCGGTTGACCAGCCGGTAGAACGTCGGCCGTGACGGCAGCTCTGGCGCGTCCGCGCCGTACTCGGCGGCCAGGATCTGCGTCACCCGCCGCCGCAGCCTATCCACCGTTCCCGTCGAGCGGTTGGTCTCCTCAGCGATCGCCTGCCGGGTCGCTGCCACGACCCGCTCGTCCACCCGCCCGGTCGGCTGTGGCGGCTTGGCCGCGCGCTGGTCGACCAGTCCCCAAAGCCCCTGCCTCTCATAGGCCAGCCGCATCCGTTTCATGGTGGAGAGGCTGACCGTGTGACCGGCGGCCTCCATCTCCGCGACCTTGGCCAACTCCCGTTGCCGCAACGAGTACCGCTGCGGGTCATACTCGGCTCGGCCGGCTGAACCCGGATCGGCCTCCGGCGCCAGACCGGTTAGGACCTCCACGATGTGCCGCTCCCACCAGCGAGCCTGCTCAGCCACTGACTCAGCGACGCCGTCCAGCAGGCCAGCCGGAGCCAACGGCGCCGGGCGGCCAGCGGTCGCCACCAGCTTGAAGCCGGGATGGCCGAGCAGGTCGTTCAGCGGCATCACCATCACCGTGCCGGTCACGTCCATCAGCCGCACGCCGGTGGCCGACACCGCCTCCACCACATGCAGCGCATCGCCCAGACGAACCTCATCGCCGGCGCTCAACAGCCGTGGGCGGGAGACCGTCACGACCCACCGCCAGCCATCACCAATGTGGACGGCGACAGGGGAGCGGTGGCCAGGTCCACGACCAGCACCTGCCTCCACATCAGGTGGAACAGCGTCGGCAGAACCGCCACCGGATCGCCAACACGGCCAACACCGTCCATCAACGGGCGAGCGATGTCGAAAACCTTCCGCAGCTCAGCCGCCCGACCGAGGTGCAAACAGCGCGGATGCCGATATCCGGCCAGCCACCGCAGGTTCGCCGCCAGCACCCCACCCAGCCCACCCACCCGCCGGAACAGCCAGCCAACCGACTCACACGCCCGCGCGGTCGCCGCGAACACCGCCGCGTCATCGGCCGCGATCCGGTCCTCAGCCCGCACATCGACCACCACGCCCGTCCCATCGCCCAGCCGGACGAAGTAGTCCGGCACGTGCGACCTGAACCGCCCGTCCTGCCGCCACCCGATCCGGAACGGCTGCGAGGCCAACCCGACAACGTCCGGGTCGAAGTCCAGCGCCATCACCTGGTCCCGCTCCAGCCAGGACTCAAAGCCCACGTGATCCCCGGTGGTAGCCGACCACCACAGGCCACTGAAACTCCTCTTCCCGCGATGCGAGCTGAACTTTCGTATCGGCAGAGCCGACTCGAACCGGACCATCCAGCACGACGACAACGGCTCCCGCCGCGCCACCCCGTCCAAGTCCACGAACTCGACCTCGACCTCGAACGCCAGCGACATCCCGCGAGCCGCAACCAAGCCATCCACATGGCTCAGCTTAGATGAGAATGATCTTGAGATGGCTCAGATTCGATGAGACTGGCCCAACTTCAATGAGACAGGACAACAGGACACTACACCGCCGGCGGGTCCACTCTTGAGCCAGCACGCAGACTCACTTTACATAATGTACATTATCGGCCTTCAGACAGGGTGGCATCGGTTCAGTCGAACGGGGCTCGGCCCTGGGCAGACCGAGTTGGTGGTGAGGTTGGGAGTGATCCAGCTGTTGGAGCTCGCCAAATCGTTGAAGTCCGAGGCGGCGAGGTTGCGGCCGGCACCCGGGAAGATGATGAACACGCCGATGTCGCCCAACGTGTAGTCGTATCCGTCCCACAGCACGGCTACACAGCTGCTGTTGTTGTTGAATGCGTAGGAGGCGCAGTTGTCCCAGGTCTGGCTCTGGCACGAGGCGTGCGCGAACACCCGCCAATCCGCATGCCGGTCCACGAGATGGCCCGGACCGTTCGTGCCGCCGGACGTGTTGTTGTCACGCCAGAAGCACAGCGCGCCGGAGTCGCAGCCGGCCGGCGCGAGCAGCGGCGTGACCGTCGGCGCGGCGATCCGGATGTGACCGGAGAGGCTGCCCGCCCTGCCCGGCGAAGCGGCGGCCGGCATCCCTCCGACCACCGCCAAAGCCGACACGGCGAGGAGAGCACCAGCCAGTCCGGCCAGCGACCGGAGCCTCGAGCGGTGCCACTCTCCACTGTTTCGCATGTGCGACCTCCATCCGAGGGATTCCCTGCCGGCCGGGAATCCAGCCGGACAGATTGTGAGAACCCGTCAGGCTCACTGTGGTTGCCTCATGCCCAGGCGTAAAGAGACGAATGGAACTCCCGGCTCGTCAACTCCCGTGCTTGCCATTTGAGTGGGACGAATTCAAACGGTGGCAAGCGTCATCGTCAGGCCGTTTCGGCGCCTTGGCGTAGCGGGTAGACCGTGCCGGTGATCGAGTGGACGATCGCGGCGGACTCTTCGTAGCCGCCGACCGCGCGGAACTGCAACTGTACGTAGTCCCAGCCCGCGGGAACGCCTACTACAGCAGCCCGTCGCCAGGGTGCTTGTCCCAGCCGCGGTCGGGCTCGTAGTAATCCCAGAACGCGCGGGACCCGGCGCTCCAGCGACCGTGGTTGGCGATCGCCGCGGCGTCGGCGTCTTTGCGTGCGAGGGCGGTGGTGACGAAGCCGCGGCGGGCCGAGTGCCCGGTGTAGCGGCGTGGCCCCTCCTCGTCCAGCGGGTCGTCAGACGGACGGTCGAGTCGGGCAGCCTTCGCGGCGGCGGTGATGATCGCCCCGATGGCCTGGGCGGTCAGCCGTCCTGTGCGTACCTCGCCGCCTTGGTAGCGGCCGCCGCAGGCCGCTCCGACGTTGCCGTGCCGGTCGACGCGGACGAACAGCGGTCCGGTGTGGATGTTCTTGCCAGCCAGATAGGCCGTCCACGCCCGGACGGCACGGCGCGGGCACAGCTGCGGGTCCTTCCCGGCCGGGACTTTCACGACAGTGCCCTTCGCGGCCTGGTCGGTCTTGGATCGGCGGACAGTGACCCGCAGCCCCTGCGGCGCGACGCGCACGTCGGAGATGTTGAGTGCGGCAACCTCCGAACGTCGCGCCGCCAAGGCCCAGGCCAGTAGGACCACCGCCCGATCCCGCAGCCCTGCAGCGGTGGTCGGATCCAGGGTCGCGACGATCGCGCGCAGGTCGGCCGGGGTCAGCGGGGTCGCCCTGCGCGGGCCCGCCGGGGCTTCCGGGTCGTCGGCTCGCTGCCGCGCCCGGTCGACGATGACCTTACGGGCCGCCATCCCGTCCGGCGGCTCCAGTCCAGCGCCGCGATGCAGTGCCCTGATCGCCGCAAGCCGGGCAGCCATCGTCGACTCGGCGAGCCCGCAGTCGGCCAGGTGGCCCATGTACGCCGCGACCGTCTCCGCGGTCGCCGGCCGTGCTACGCGACCACTCTCGGCGCACCATTTGGTGAACTGCTTCCAGTGCGAAGCGTAGGAGCGGCGGGTGTTGTCCGGTACCGACCGCGCGATCCGGGCGGCGGTGGCCTCCGGTAGTTCGTGGTCGCGGACCGTCCAGACCGCCTCCACGGAAGATGCTTCTGACGGAAGCGTCCGCGGCGTCCGGGACGACACGTCCGTGCGGTCGACGGCGCGGGAGGACACTGACGTGTCTTCGGGCTCGGTCACGATAACCGATATTAGCGGGACCGAAGAAGCCTGCGACGGCGAACGCGAACACCGGCCTGCAGGTCCCTTCAGCGCCCGTTTTGTACCTGTTCTAGTCGCCTGGAGCGAGACTTTATCCGTGTTTTATTTCCAGGAAACCCGGAAATCCCGCTCAGCATCAGTAGTCTGCATCGCATGATCGATTCTGCGGACGGCGAAACCGTTGTCGACGACGACGGCACTGGCGACTCGGAACGGGCACGGCCGGACCTGCCGTGCACGGTGTGCGGGACCCCGGTTGAGCAGCAGGCGAAGGGCCGGCCGAGGATCTACTGCTCGACCCGCTGCGCCGAGCAGGCCAAAGCCTCCCGCACCGGCGTACGTGCCGAAGGCGGCCTGGACCACCAACTGGCCGAGGCCCACCGCCTGGCCGACCGCATGGCCGCCATCGCGGCCGCGCTCGGCGGCGCCTTGAACACCGAGCTCTCCGCGTCCGGCGTCGAGGCCCGGATCGCCGCGGTCCGCTCCCAGGCCACAGCGAAGGTCGCCGCCGCCCAGACAACCGCCGCCGACGCCGAGGAGAAGACCGAGCGGGCTCAGGCGACCGCACAGACGCAGACCCGACTGGCCAACGAGGCGATCGCCCGGATGCGGGAGGCCGAAGCCGACGCCCTCCAGGCCCTGGACGCGGCCCGCGCCGCCGAAAGGGAGCGGGACGAGGCTGTCGCCATCGCCTCGGCTGCCACCGCCCAAGCGAAGGCCGCGGCCGACGACCTCGCCGCCCAGGCGGCGCGGATGCAGCGTCTGGAAGCCGACCTTGAGACCGCGGTCCGGAGTGCCGAGCGCGTCGAGACCGATCTGCGTGCCACGCGCGAAACCTTGACGGAGACCAACGGACGCCTTGCGGTGGCCGTGGAACGCCACGCCCGAGCCGAGACGGACCTGAGGCAGCTGGCCGATCAGCTGGCTGCTGAGAAGGTCGCGCGCAAGGGCGCCGAACAGCACGGCACCGGACTCGAACGGCAGCTTGTCGGCCTGCAAGCAGCCCTCGAGCACGCCCAAGCCCAGGCCCATGCCGAGCGTGAAGCCCGCGAGACGATCGAACGCCGCGCCGACGAAGCCATGGCCAAAGCCGAGCGGGGCCTACGGGAGGCGGTCGCCCGCGAACGCGAAGCCCACAGGCGCGAAACCGCCGCGCTGGAGAAGGCCCTCGCAGCCGCCTCAGCCCGCGCCGACCGAGGTGAACAGGCCGTCAAGCAGGCGACGGCAGCACCCAAGTGAGAACGCGCCGCCGGTCGGCGGATCAACTCGCGGCGGATCAACTCGCGGCTATGGGTGCTCGCGGCGCGAAGCAGAACCCCCCGCGCTGGCGGGCAATGGTCTGCACGGTGGTTTCGTCCAGGCGGTCCAGTGGCTCATCCTGTTCAGTCGAACGGATTCGGCCCGGGGCAGGCCGAG
>JBJMIH010000061.1:0-31657 GCA_045806985.1 Mycobacteriales bacterium
ATCGCGTACAGGCCGTCGGTCTGGGCCGGGTCGCCGAGCACGCCGGGCAGGCTGCCGCCCATCAGGAACGCGTCCCAGGCGTTCTGGCCGATGTAGTTGGCGGAGGCCCAGTTGGCGTCGTTGGCCGTGTTGCAGCGGTTGGCGCTCATCGGCTTGTCGACCTCGCAGGGCAGGAACGCGAAGTGGTTCGCGCTCTCGTTGGCGGCGAGGGCGTTCGCGGTGGCGGTGGCGAGGTTGCGCATCTGGGTGTCGGCGAACGACGCCTCCGTCGTGTTGCCGATCCGGCTGGCCAGGTACTTGTACGCGGCCAAGCCCATGATCGCGGCGAAGTCGTCGAACAGCCAGGTGCCGGAGGAGTCGTTGTCGAACGACGTCCGCAGGTACCCGCGGGAGTTGAGCTGGCCGGGCAGCTCGAGCATGAGCGTGAACAGGCTCGGGCCGAACTGGCTGGGTCCGGAGGCGTCGTCGTGGAAGAACTGGCTGACGAACGCCGTGTCGCCGGTGCGGGCCAGGTACGCCGCCCACGCCCACGGCGTCTTCCACACCCCGTCCCAGTACCAGTTCGCGCCCTTCTCGTCGAAGTTCGTCGCCTCCGAGATGCGGGCGGTGAGCAGCAGGTTCTGCGCGTCGGTGGTGTCGCCGAGGATGAACCGGTTGGCGAGGATCTGCGGCACGTCGTGGTTGAGCAGCCAGGCGTAGTTGTTGGCGCCGCTGAACTGCGCCTTGCCGACCTGCACGACGTGGCTGTAGACGAACGCGGCCCGGTACGCGTTGGCCATCGCGGTGCCGGGGTCGGCCAGGTTGTCGGTGTTCGGCAGCGTGACGTTGGGCAGGGTCAGCGTGGGGATCACCGCGAGCCGGCCGTTCCAGAACGACGTCATCTGGCTGTACGCGCTGTCCAGGGTGGGGATGGCCGAGGTGAGCGCGGCGCCGGTGGGCAGGGCCGCGCCGCTGCCGAAGTTGTCGACGGCGACGGCGTAGTCGTGGTTGACGGTGCCGCCGGCCGGGACGCCGTTGCCGGGGTTGTTGAGCGCGGCCAGGTTGGGGCCGGACGGCGCCGGGTCGACGGTGACCGCGGCCGAGCCCTGGTTGGTGACGGCGACCCGGGTGTAGACGACGGAGAACGCCGAGCCGTTGACGGTGACCCTGTCGGCGAAGTCCTTGATCGAGACCGCCACGTTGTTGCGGGTGAACGAGGTGGTCAGCGCCGGCAGGTAGCCGCCGTCCATGCTCCACCGCACCGAGCCGGCCGGCGGTGTCGAGGTGCCGATGCCCAGCTGGTACACGCCGAAGGAGTACATCGCGCCGCAGTAGGTGGTGCCGCCGGCGGTGTACCGGCTGTTCACGCCGCGGGCGAAGAACGACCCGCTGAGGTAGGCGAACACCGGGTAGTAGTTGCCCTCCCAGCCGATCGCGGACTGGTCGGCGAAGCCGTGGCCGTTCGGGTCGGCCGGGGTCGGGAAGTTGGTGCCGAAGCTCTGCGGCAGGCTGGAGTCGCCGCAGGCGTTGCGCGGCAGCGCCGGCAGGCCTTCGAAGGCGGGCGGCGGGCCGGTGGAGCCGGGCGCGCCGGCCACCGTCCAGGTCTGGGTGGACTGGCCGCCGGCGCAGGTCGACTGCACGGCGACCGCGCCTGAGCCGGTCACGCACTTGCCACTGTGGACGGCGACCAGCTGGAAGGTCTTCGCGCCGGCCGACACGGTGGCCAGCGTGTACCGCTGGTTGTTCTGGCTGTTGCAGCTCCACTGGATGACCTGGGCGTTGTCGGCGGTGCTGACACCGGAGACGTCGACGCAGAGCTGGTCGGAGCCGACCACCAGGCTGTACTGGTCGGAGCTGGCGCTCACCGGGGTGAAGGCGAACGACTGGTTGCTGGCGCCGGTGCAGGCGGCGAGCGCGAGCTGGCTGCCCGTCGACGTGTTCGGCGCGGTCAGGCACTGGCCGCCCTGGGCGACGACGGTCGAGGTGAAGGCGGTGGCTGCCGAGGCCGGTGCCGCCGCCGGTACCGCGAGTGCGGCACCGGCGAGCAGGATCACCGCGGCGAGGGGGCGGTGCATGAGTCCTCCTGGAGGCCGGCGAGCGGGTGGGTGCTCACCGGAAGGGCGGGGTACGGGTGGCGTGCTGGCCGCCGGTACCGGCGACAGGGCCGCCGGCGGCGGTACCGGCAGCGGATCGGGCGGCCACGACGGTCCGGCCATCCCTGGGCGGCTCCCACCGCCGTGGAAGCGCTCCCACCGGCACACGAGCACCCCCACTCCCCCACCCACGACCACCGAACCGACCTCCCCCACCACCCCTGACCAGCCTCACTCCGCCTTTCCGCGCCACCTGAGTGGCGCGGGAAAGCGGACTGGCGCGGGAAAGCGGAGTGGCGCGGGAAAGCGGACTGGCGCGGGAAAGCGGACTGGCGCGGGAAAGCGGACTGGGCCGGTGGGGGTGGCGGTCGTGGGGGCGTCATGGTGGGCTCCGCCGGTCAGAGAAGCTGCCAGAGGTGGTCGTCGGAGCCGTCGTCGGCGGCCTGGACGATGGCGGCGCCGTCGGTGGTGGACGCGCCGGAGACGCCGAGGACGAGGTCGCTGTGCCGGTTGCGGATCCTCACGAAGCCGTTGCCGGCGTCGGCGAACTGCCACAGGTGGTCGTCGGTGCCGTTGTCATCCCACTGGACGACCTGCGCGCCGGCGGCGGTGGACTCGCCGGTCACACCCATCACCATGCCGCTGTTGCGGTTGCGGACCTTGACCCAGCCGTTGCCGGCGTCCACCAGCGTCCACAGGTGGTCGTCGGTGCCGTTGTCATCCCACTGGACGACCTGGCCGCCGGCGGCGGTGGACATGCCGCTGACGCCGAGCAGCAGGCCGCTGTGCTTGTTCCGCACCTTCTGGTACGTCACCGGCGGCAGCGGCGCGCCGGTGTTCCAGTACACCGTGTAGTGCTGGTGGTGCATGGTGTGGAACGGGATGAGCGTCACGGTGGCGCCGTCGGCCGTGGCGGTGAACTGCAACGGCGTCGCGGCGGGCCGGATCGAGCTGGGATCGAGCGTCGGCAGCTGGCCGAGCACGGTGTTGCCGTACGCGCCGCTGAGCACCACCGGGCCGTACGTGACCGCCTGCGTGGTGGCGCTGTCCGGGGTCGGGTTCAGCTTGAGCGCCATCGGCAGGCTGATGTCGACGGTGTCGCCGGAGGCCCAGGTCCGGTCGATGGTCAGGTACGCGCCGGGGGCGGGGCTGCCGGTGACCGTGCCGTTGACCTTGACCTGCGCGCCGGCCGCCCACGCCGGGATGCGGACCTTCAGCGCGATGTGGCCGCCGCCGGTGATGGTGAGCCGGCTGCTCGGCGCGGTCGGGAAGCTGGTCTGCTGGGTGACGGTGATGCCGCGGGCGGCCCAGTCCAGCCGGGAGGCGATGAACAGGTTCACGTACAGGGTCTCGCCGTCGAAGAAGTAGATGGTGTCCATGTACTTGGTGTTGGACTCCATCCCGGTGCCGTGGTCGCAGGTGAAGTTGTCGTAGTCGTTGCTGTAGGTCTTGATGCCGCCGGGCTGGAGCGGCGTGTAGTACGCCACGAAACCGTGCGCGGAGTTGGGGTCCTGCTGGCCGAGGATCTGGTTGAGCAGCGCCCGCTCGTAGAAGTCCAGGTAGTCGGCCCGGGCCGGGTTGTGGAAGAACAGCTGCCGGGTGATCTTGAGCAGGTTGTAGGTGTTGCAGCACTCGCAGGTCGTGCTGGACAGCTGGCTGGCGATCCGGTCCGGCGTCTGGAAGTACTCGCCGTTGGTGTTGCCGCCGATCACGTAGGTGTGGTGGCGGGTGACGATGTCCCAGAAGTTGGTGGCGATGTCGGCGTACCGCTGGGTGCCGCTGGCCATGTACTCGCGGACGCAGCCCATCAGCTTGGCCAGCTGCGTGTTGCCGTGCAGTCCGGCGAGCTGGTCGGAGTTGGCGGCGAGCGGGTCGTAGACGCGGGTGTGGTCGAAGCGCCGCGCCACGGCCAGGTAGCCGGTGTCGCCGGTGGCCTGGCACAGGTTGGCGAGCACCTCGTTCATGCCGCCGAACTCGGTGTTGAGCACGCTCTGCATCTGCGCGGTGGTGAGCCGCCCGGTGCGCCAGTCCACCCAGGACGCCTTCTTCTTCAGCACGTCCAGGGCCTGGGCGTTCCCGGCGAGCAGGTACTGGTCGAGCAGGCCTGCCATGATCTTGTGCAGGGTGTAGTACGGCGCCCACACGGACTGGCCGCTCTCCAGCCGGTCGAAGAAGTTCTCCGGGTAGGCGGACAGGTAGCCGGTGTGGAAGCCGGCCCCCGGCGAGGCCGCCTGGCAGGCGGCGAGCTCGCCGACCAGGTAGTCGCCCTTGGTCTTGTACGTGCTGGCGCCGGTGGCGGCGTACGCCTGGGCGAGCGCGGACAGCAGGTGCCCGATGCTGTGGCCACGCAGCTCGGTGGTGGGGCTCTCCCAGCCGCCGACCGGCGCGGCGCCCTTGGTGGACAGCCCGACGTTGGTGCGGAACGTGTACAGCAGCCGGTCCGGGTCAACGAAGGAGAGGTAGCCGAGGGTCCGGTTCATGTTGTCCAGGAACGGGCCGGCGAGCAGCGTGACCTGGCCGAGCGGGAACGGGAACACCGACACGCCGGCGTCGGGCCGGCTCGCGGCGCGTGCGGGCAGCGCGGGGAAAGCGCTTGCCAGAGCGGCGGCGCCGGCCACCGTCCCGGTGGTGCGGAGGAATCCCCGGCGGGTGAGAGGAGGCATCGCAGGCTCCGTTCGAAATACCGAACATTGTTCGCAACAAGCGCCTCTGGACCGTAAATCCGTGCGCGTAATGTGTCAATACGTCCTATTTGTTCGGTATTTCGAACGGTAACCACACACGCATCGTGGAGGGCGCACGGTTGGCCCACGAGTAGTACGGGACCAGTTCGAGCGGCGCGGTGGGCCGGTAGCCGGCACCGGCCAGCTCGGCGGCCGGCGCTGTCAGCGTCACCGGCGCACCCGGCGTCCCCGGCGCCTCGGCCGGCTCGTCGCCGGTGACCGCCACCCGGTCGAGGTCGCGGTCGCCGAGCGACTCGGCGCAGTAGACGAGCGGGCCGCGCTCGGCGGCCACGCAGCCGCGCGCCGCGTCCAGCCGCGGGTCCGGCCGGGTCCAGCGCGGCGCGACCGGCAGTTCGAGGCGTACCTGGTCGCCGGGCCGCCAGTCCCGCTCGACGGCCGCGTACCCGGGTGCCACCGGCGTGACCTCGCCGCCGGCGCGCAGCGTCGCGCCGGCCGCCCAGGACGGCACCCGCAGCGACAGCTCCCAGCGGCCGGCGTCCAGCACGGTCGCGGTGACCCCGCCGGACCACGGATACCCGGTGGTGACGCGGACGGCGGCGGGCCGGCCGCCCGGCAGCCGGGTGGTGACGGTCGCCGGCACCAGCTGGTGCAGCTGGAGGCCGGCCGCGGTGGCGGTGGCCACGTACCCGGGGAGCACGGCGAGCGTGCGGGCCAGGTTCGTCGGGCAGCAGGAGACCGTGAACCACGGCGCCCGCCGGCCGCCCTCCGAGCGCGGGTACGGCACGCCGGGCTCCGGGTCCGCGCCCGGCACCCGCTCCTGCAACGGGTTCGAGTAGAAGAACGCCCTGCCGTCGGCGGCGATCGCCGCGGCCACCACGTTGTACAGGGTCCGCTCGGCGAGATCGGCGTAGGCCGGGTCGCCGGTGGCCAGCAGCAGCCGCCAGCACAGCTGGATCGAGGCGACACCCGCGCAGGTCTCGGCGTAGGCGCGGTCCGGCGGCAGCTCCCAGTCCGCGCCGAACGCCTCCCCGTCGTGCCGGGCGCCCATGCCGCCGGTGAGGTAGGTCCGGGCGGCGACCGTGTGCCGCCACTGCGCGGCGACCCGCTCCAGCAGCCCGGTGTCGCCGGTCTCCACCGCCACGTCGACCGCGCCGCTGGCCAGGTACAGCGCCCGCACCGCGTGCCCGCGGAACGCCGTCGCCGCCCGCACCGGCACGTCGTCCTGGTAGTAGGCACGGCCGAGCGGGATGTCGCCGAGCAGGCCGTGCCCGCGCCGCTGCACGAACAGCCGGGCCTGCTCCAGGTACCGCTCCGCGCCGGTGGCCCGGTACAGCTCGACCAGCGCCATCTCGATCTCCGGGTGGCCGCACACCGCCTCCCTGCCGGCCGGCCCGAACTCGCGGCAGACGTGGTCCGCGGCGGCGCGGACCACCTCCACCAGCCGGTCCTCCGGCCCGGCGGTGCGCAGCCGGGCCACGCCGGCCTGGATGAGGTGGCCGTAGCAGTACAGCTCGTGGCCCCAGCGCAGGTCGGAGTACCGGTCCCGGCCCCATCGGGTGTTGAGGTAGCCGTCCGGCTCCTGCGCGGCCGCGACCAGGCCGGTGAGCTCGGCGAGCGCCACCTCCCGGCCACCGTCCCAGGCGAGCGCCTCCATCAGCTTGTACACCTCGGAGTCGCTGAACTCCCGGCCCTGCCGCGGGTCCGCGCCGGCGAAGTTGGCGATCCAGCCGATCCGGTCCATCCAGCCGTGGCAGTGGTCGAGGATGACCTCGGAGTTGAGCCGGCGCCGGTCGCCCCAGAACCCGCCGTCGAGGCGCACCTCCGCCAGGCCGAGCGGGCGCAGCGCGCCCGAACCGGGCGCGACCGGTACGACATCAGCCACGGAGCGCTCCCGTCATGAAGCCGCGGACGTAGTACCGCTGGAGGCCGAGGAACAGCAGCACGCACGGGACGGCGAGGGTGACGACGCCGGCCTGGAGGGCACCGTAGTCGACCGCGCCGAACGTGCGCTGCTGCATGTTCACCACCGCCACCGGCAGCGTGAACTTGGACCCGTCGCTGAGCAGGATCAGCGGCGCGATGAAGTCGTTCCAGGAGGCCAGGAACGCGAACAGGCCGACCGTGAGCAGGCCGGGCCGCACCGCCCGCAGCAGCACCCGCAGCAGCGCCGACAGTGTCGTACACCCGTCGACCAGCGCCGACTCCTCCAGCTCGCGCGGCACCGCCTCGAACGAGTTGCGCATCATGAACAGCGCGAACGGCAGCTGGAACATGATCTGCACGAAGCCGAGCCCGATCAGGCTGTTGGCCAGGTGCAGGTGGTCGAGCAGCACGTACAGCGGGATGAGGATCGTCGGGTACGGCACCATCAGGATGCCGAGGGCGGTCAGGAACAGCAGGTCGCGGCCTGGAAAGGTGAAGCGGGCGAACGCGTACCCGCCGAGCGCGGACACCAGCAGCGTGCCGGTCACCACCATGGCGGCGACGAGAAAGCTGTTCAGCAGGTACCGGTCCAGTCCCTCGCCGTAGTGCACGAGCCGGCGGTAGTTGCCGAGCCCGAGGCCGGGCGGCTGGCCGCTGCCGGGCTGGCCGTGCACGGACGCCCACGCGCTCCACGCGAGCGGGAAGCAGAACAGCACGGCCAGCGCGGACGCGGTGCCGTAGTAGCTGGTCCGGGTCGCGACACGGCGGGCACTCATCGCGACGACCCCCGGCGCAGCACCCGGAGCTGGAGCACGTTGAGCACGACCAGCACCGCCAGCACGACCACCGACAGGGCCGCCGCCGCGCCCAGGTCGAAGCGGACGAACGCCTCCCGGTACACCACCATCACCACCGTCAGCGTGCTGTTGTCCGGCCCGCCCCTGGTGAAGATGAAGAACTGGTCGAAGGCGAGCAGCGAGCCGGTGATCGTCAGCACCAGGATCAGCGCGAGCGTGGGCCGCAGCAGCGGCAGCGTGATCCGGCGGAACACCCGCCAGTGGCCGGCCCCGTCCACCCGCGCCGCCTCGTACAGCTCGGTCGGTATCGCCTGCAGGCCGGTGAGCAGGATCAGCATGTCGAAGCCGGCGAACCGCCACACGATCAGCCCGACCGTGGAGGCCAGCGCCATCGTCGGCGTGCCGGTCCAGGACACCGGGTGGTCGATCAGGCCGAGGTGGCGCAGGATGCCGTCGACCGGGCCGCCGTCGCCGCGCAGCATCCCGTAGAACAGCAGCGACGCCGAGGCCAGCCCGACCGCGCCGGGCAGGAAGTACGCGGTGCGGAACAGGCCGACCCCGAGCCGGCGCTCCTGCACCAGCAGGGCCAGCCCCAACGCGGCCAGGATCAGCACCACGGTCACCACGGCGGTGTACCTGAGCGTGAACCAGATCGCGTCCGGGATCAGCGGGTTGTGCACCAGGCCGGTGTAGTTGTCCGGCGCGTTCGGGCTGGGCGGGCCGAGCAGCGGCCAGTGGTTCAGCGACATCCAGCCGACCAGCACCAGCGGCGCGACGAAGAACACCGCCACCACCAGCGCGGCCGGGGTGGCGTACCCGACGCCCTTGAGCTGGCGGGACCGCCACCAGGTGGCGGCGACCGCCCTCGGTGCGGGCGTGGCGCCCGCGCCGAGGGGTCGTCTCGTGACCGTCGCCATCGGTCAGTTCCGCTGGGACAGCGAGGCGGTCAGTTTCCCGGCGCCGTCGTGCAGCGCCTTGTTCAGGTCGGGCCCGAACAGGGCGGCCCTGGCCACCTGGAGCCACGGGCCGTTCGGGTCGTTGTAGGTCTGGCCGAAGTTCAGCGAGTACGGCGTCTTCCCCTTGGCGAGAAGCCTGTTGCTGAGCACCACCCGCGGGTCGGCGGCGGAGTACTTGTTGGACGCCAGGTCGCTGCGGGCCACGATGTCGTGGTTCCTGGCGACGATCTCCACCTGGGTCTGCTCGGACAGGCTCCAGGCCAGGAAGTTCCACGCCTGCGCGGCGTGCCTGGAGGTGGCGGACACGCCGATCACGTCGCCGCCGACGAAGGTGGACTGCCCGCCGTCCGGCCCGGGGATCGGGGCCACGCCGACGTCCATGCCGGGCGGCATCAGGCCGAGCGTGGTGGACGGCATCGGCATCACGCCGATGTTGCCCTGCGGGAACACGCCGGTCCAGGTCGGCCCGGCCTCGGTCTTGGTGGTGGGCGCGGTGACGCCGTCGTCGTAGAGCTGCCGGTAGATCTTGAGGACGTCGACGACCTTGGACGAGTCAATGGTCGACCTGGTGCCGCCGGCGTTCATCACGTCGCCGCCGGCCGCCCACACCGAGGGCCACATGGTGAAGACCATGCAGCCGGGGCAGTCGCCGCCGAAGAACGTGCCGTGCACGTCGCCGCCCAGCTTGTTGATGGTCCGGGCCTGGTCGGCGAACTCCTTGAGGGTGGCCGGCGGCTTGTCGGGGTCGAGGCCGGCCCTGCGGTACAGCGCCTTGTTGTAGAACAGCACCGACATGTCGATGGTGTGCGGGACCGTGTAGATCCTGCCCTTGTAGGTGCCGAGCCGCATGTGCCCCGGCGACAGCGAGCGGTAGTAGGAAAGCGCTTTCACACGACCGCTGATGTCCTTGTACAGGCCCTTGGACGTGTAGTTGGGCGCGTAGATCACGTCCGACGCGAACAGGTCGGGCAGCTGCTTGGACCCGGCCGCCGCGCCGACCTTCTGCTGGTAGGAGTCGGTGGGGATGACCGTCAGCTTCACGTGGTTCCGGTGGCCGGCGTTGTAGGCGTCGACCAGCCGCTGGCTCTGGGTCTGGGTGGCGGCCCTGGTCCACATCGTGATCGTGGCGCCGTCGTCCACCGAGCCGGTCGAGGACTTCGAGGAGGAGGACTTCCCGCCGCAGGCAGCCAGTGCGCCGGCGGCGACGAGGGCGTACGCGGCGAGCAGCGCGACCGTCGCGCGCCGGGTGGGTAACACTCCCACGACACTCCCTTCGGTGAGCAGGATGTCAGGCCAGTAGGGTGACACCCATCTGATAGGTGAACAACCCCTCTGGGCACGAACCGGTCGATATCGGGTCGCTGGTCAGCGACTTGTCTGATAGGTACTCTGTGGCCCATGCCCGCCGCCCCCGATGCCGCCCCGAACCTCACCGAGTCCGTGGTGCAGCGGCTCGAGGACCTCGTGCTCGTCGAGCTGGAGCCGGGCGCCGACCTGCCGTCGGAGTCGGCGCTGGCCGTGCAGCTCGGGGTGAGCCGGCTGACCGTCCGGGAGGCCACCAAGTCGCTCCAGGCCCGCGGACTGGTCGAGATCAGGCAGGGCCGGCGGCCGGTCGTCGCGCACCCGCACGCCGGACCGCTCGGCGACTTCTTCTCCGCCGCGGTGCGCCGCGACCCGCGCCGGCTGATGGACCTCATCGAGGTACGCCGCGCGCTCGAGGTGCACATCGCCGGCCTGGCCGCCGCGCACGCCGGCCGCGCCGCGGTGAGCGCGATGACGCTCGCGCTGGACGCCATGCGCGCGGTCGCCGGGGACGCCGAGGCGTTCCACGAGGCCGACATCCGCTTCCACGAGAGCCTGGCCGCCGCCACCGGCAACCAGATGCTGGAGTTCCTGCTGGAGGCGCTGGCCGGGCCGCTGCACGCCAGCCGGCTGCGCAGCCTGCGCGGCCACCTCGCCCGCGGCCAGACCGTCGACGAGGTCATCGAGCAGCACGCTCGCATCCTCGACCGGGTGATGGCCCGCGACCCGGACGGCGCCGCCGAGGCGATGCGGTCCCACCTGGCCCAGACCGCGCGCGACCTGAAGGCCGCGCTCGCCCTCGAAGTCCCGGAAGTCGCAGCAGAGGAGGAACGGTGAAGGTCGTCGACGTCGAGACCACCGTGGTCGGCACGCCCTGGCGCGAGCTCACGTTCGTGGAGCTGGTGACCGACAACGGCCTGCGCGGGCTGGCCGAGGCCAGGATGGTCAACAAGACCGACACGCTGCTGGCCTGCGTCGCGGAGGTGGCGGCCCGGCACGTGATCGGCGCCGACCCGTACGACGTGGAACGGCTGGCCTGGCGGGCCACCTGGGAGGAGTACGGCCGGGCCGGCGAGATCACCCAGACCGCGCTGGCCCTGTTCGACGTGGCCTGCTGGGACCTGATCGGGCAGGACACCGGCGAGCCGGTGTGGCGGCTGCTCGGCGGCCGGTTCCGCGACCGGGTGCCGGCCTACGCGAACGGCTGGTACCAGGGCAACCGCGACCCGGAGACCTTCGCGGCCATGGCGGAGCGGGTGATCGAGCGCGGGTACCGCGGGCTGAAGATCGACCCGTTCGGCGCGGCCAGCGCCGAGATCGCCCCGGCCGACCTGCGGACCGCGGTGGACGTGATCGCCGCCGTCCGGGACCGGGTGGGGCCGGACGTGGCGCTGATGCTGGAGATGCACGGGAGGTTCAGCCCGGCGGCGGCCGTGACGGCGGCCAGGGCGATGGAGCCGTACCGTCCGGAGTGGATCGAGGAGCCGGTGCCGCCGTACCACGGCTCCGGCCTGCGCCAGGTCCGCGCGGCCACGCCGCTGCCGATCGCCACCGGGGAGCGGCTGCACGTGCTGGGCGAGTTCCGCGAGCTGTTCGAGGGCGGCCTGGTCGACGTCGTGCAGGCCGACCTCATGCACTTCGGCGGGATCACCGGGATGCGCAAGCTGGCCGGCTGGGCGGAGGCGTACGGCCTGCTGATGGCCCCGCACAACGTCTGCGGGCCGGTCGGCACCGCCGCGAACGTCCACTTCGCCGTGGCCACCGGCAACTACAAGGTGCTGGAGCACTTCAACGACTTCGCCGACCCGTGGGTGGCCGACCTGGTCGAGGGCGCGCCCCGGGTGGACCCCGCCGACGGCTGCTTCCCGGTGCCGACCGGCCCGGGCCTCGGCGTGCGGCTGATCCCGGCGGCCGCCGCCGAACACCCCCGCACGCACGCCCACTTCAACCTGGTCGCCGAGGGCTGGGAGCGCCGCAACAGCTGAACGGTGTTCGCCGGGAGACGGCCAGGTGCTTCGGTGGCGTTTTCGCGCCACTGAGGACACTGCCGAGAGTCGCGTCCCTACAATGTGTCGCCGATCCGCCATGGGAGGGAACGTATGGGCGACCCGCGAGACACCGACTCCGAGCACACCCACCACCAGAACGTCCACGGCCAGAACGCCCACCGCCAGAACGCCCACCAGGAGGACCCGCCCCCGCCCGGCACCAACCCCGGAGTGTTCGACCGCGACAAGGTCGAGCGCGAGAAGGCCAAGGCCGACGAGGCCGACAAGGCCGAGAAGGCGACGGGACAGTAGTACCCGCGAACGCGGCAGCCGGCCCCACCTGCTTGGCTGACCTGCTTGGCTGACCTGGTTGGCTGAAGGGATGAGGATGGCTGCCGCGGCGCGGGTGACCAGCAGGAACGCGCGATTCCAGCAGTGGTCGGCGCTGCTGGCGAACCGGACCAAGCGGCAGCGCGCCGGCCAGTTCCTGGTGCAGGGCGTGCGGCCGCTCACGCTCGCCGTCGAGCACGGCTGGACCATCGCCGAGCTGCTGTACGACGCCGACACCACGCTCTCGCGCTGGGCCGTCGAGCTGCGCGACCGGGTGGGTACGGCGGCGACCCGGTACGCGGTCTCCGGCGAGCTGCTGCGCGAGCTGGGTGGCAAGGCCGACGCCACGCCGGAGCTGCTGGCGGCGGTACGGATGCCCGCCGACGACCTCGGCCGGATACCGGCCCGACCGGACCTGCTGGTGGTCGTGTTCGACCGGCCGACGAGTCCGGGGAACCTCGGCACGCTGGTCCGGTCGGCGGACGCGTTCGGCGCGTCCGGCGTGGTGGTGACCGGGCACGCCGCCGACGTGTACGACCCGCAGGCCGTGCGCGCCAGCACCGGCTCGCTGTTCGCGCTGCCGGTGGTGCGCGCGCCGTCGCACCGGGAGGTGCTGGACTGGGTGGCCGGGCTGCGGGCGGGCGGGCTCGATCCGCGGCTGGTCGGCGCCGACGAAGGCGCGGACGTCGACGTGGCCGGGTACCCGCTGACCGGTCCGGTGGTGCTCCTGGTCGGCAACGAGACGGCCGGGCTGAGCGCGGCGTGGCGGGAGGCCGCCGACGACCTGGTGCGGATCCCGATCGGCGGGGCGGCCAGCTCGCTCAACGCGGCGACCGCCGGTTCGGTGCTGCTGTACGAGGCCGCTCGCCAGCGCGCCATACATCTGAGCTCTGGTCCCGATTCCGGGTGAGCTAGCCTCGTTTAGGCTGTTTACCCCTTGACTCCTCAGATGTCTGCTGTTTGGGTGTGCCCCTGGGAGGAACCATGGGACGCACTCGCCGGATCGTTGTCACCGCCGTCGCCGCCGCGCTCGCGCTCGCCCCGCTCACCGCCGGACGCGCTTCCGCCGACCCCGCGCGGCCGTGGCTGAACCGCGCGCTGCCGCCGCAGGTGCGCGCCACGCTGCTGGTCGGGCAGATGACGCTGGACGAGAAGATCCTCGAGATCCACATGCTGGACGTCCCCGACCACCCGCGCGAGGTCGCGGCCATCGACCGGCTCGGCATCCCCGCGATGAAGATCACCAACGGCCCCGCCGGCGCCGGCCCCGGCGACAGCCAGAGCCCGCAGCCGGCGACCGCGCTGCCGTCCGCGCTGGCGATGTCGGCCTCCTGGGACCCGGCGATGGCGGCCGCGTTCGGCCGGATCGCCGGCCAGGAGGTCCGCGACCGGGGCGAGGACCTGCTGGAGGCGCCCGGCCTGAACATCGCCCGGGTGCCGCGGAACGGCCGCAACTTCGAGTACCTCGGCGAGGACCCGTACCTGGCCGCCCAGCTCGTCGTCCCGGAGGTCCGCGCCATCCAGGACTCCGACGTCATCGCCGAGCCCAAGCACTACGCGGCCAACAACCAGGAGACCGACCGCAAGACCGTCAACGAGGTCATCGACGAGCGGACGCTGCGGGAGATCTACCTGCCCGCCTTCCAGGCCGCCGTGCGGCGCGGCGACGCCGGCGCGATCATGTGCGCGTACCCCAGCGTCAACGGCCAGTTCGGCTGCGAGAACACCCACCAGCTGTCCGACATCCTGCGCGGCGACTGGGGCTTCCGCGGCTTCGTGCAGTCCGACTACACCGCCACCCACAGCGCGGTGCCGGCCGCGCTCGCCGGGCTCGACCTGTCGATGAAGCATGACTGGTACGGCGACCCGATGAAGCAGGCCGTCCTGTCCGGCCAGCTCAGCGAGTCCGTGGTGGACACCATGCTGGTCCGGCGGTTCACCCAGATGTTCCGGTTCGGGATGTTCGACCACCCGCGGCCGGTGACGCCGATCCCGGCGGCCGCCGACGGCGCGGTGGCCCGGACGATCGCCGAGCGGAGCGCGGTGCTGCTGAAGAACGACGGCGGCCAGCTCCCGCTGCGCGCCAGTGCCGTCCACTCGGTCGCGGTGATCGGGCCGTACGCGGGCGCCGCGCACACCGGGGGCGGCGGCAGCTCGGCCGTCACCCCGCTGTACACGGTCACCCCGGTGCAGGGCATCACCAGCCACCTGCCGGCCGGCGCGACCGTCAGCTACGCCGACGGCAGCGACCCGGCCGCCGCCGCCCAGCTCGCCGCCTCCGCCGACGTCGCGCTGGTGATGGTCGGCAACAAGGACAAGGAGGGCGGCGACCGGCCGAACCTGTCGCTGCCGGCCGGCGCCGGAAACCAGGACGCGCTGGTGTCGGCGGTCGCGGCGGCGAACCCGCACACGGTCGTGGTGCTGAAGACCGGCGGCCCGGTGCTGATGCCGTGGCTGTCCCAGGTGCCGGCGGTGCTGGAGAGCTGGTACCCGGGCGAGGAGGACGGCAACGTGGTCGCCGACCTGCTGTTCGGCCAGGCCAACCCGTCCGGCAAGCTGCCGATGAGCTTCCCGGCGGCGGAGGCGGACACGCCGGCGCACACGCCGCAGCAGTACCCGGGCGTGAACGGCACCGCCGTGTACTCGGAGGGCCTCCAGGTCGGCTACCGCTGGTACGACACGCAGGGTGTCGAGCCGCTGTTCCCGTTCGGGTACGGGCTGTCGTACACGACGTTCCGGGTCGACCACCTGACCGTGCCGTCGCGGGTGAACGGCCACGGCACCGTGCGGGTCGGCGTGGACGTCACCAATACCGGCACCCGGGCCGGCGCCGAGGTGGTGCAGGTGTACGTGGCCGACCCGGCGGCGGCCGGCGAGCCAGCGCGCCAGCTGCGGGCATTCGCCAAGGTGAGCCTGCGGCCCGGCCAGACCAGGCACCTCACGCTGGCCCTTGACCAGCACACCTTCTCGATCTGGGACACCGCCGCCAACGGCTGGCGCACGGTGCCGGGCCGGTACACGGTGTACGCCGGGGATTCCTCCCGTAACCTGACCGCGAACCGTACGACATGGCTCGGGTGAGGTCGTCGCCACGGGAGGTAACACCGGGCGAACAACCGACGACATCTCGTTCGGATCAGGGGGGCACGAACCGGACGAGACGAGACCAGGCGATGAGATCTAGCCCGTCATCTGGCGGACATCATCCTTTCCAGCACCCTCAGAACCCACTGGAGTCCCCCGGGTACCAGTACCCGCGGTCGCACCAGCCCTTCGAGCCGCTGCCGGCGCCCCGCCCGCGCGTCAACCACCGCCGGCACCTGACGCTCACGCTGTGCACGCTCGGCGTGTGGGGGCTCGTCGGCTGGGTGCCGCTGATCCTCTGGCACCGCGCCAGCCGTGCCGCCGGGCTGCTGGTCACCGGGTACTTCGGCGTGCTGGTCGCCGGCGTGGTCGCGATCGCGCTCGGCGTCGGCGGGATGGCGTCCGGCGGGAAGGGCGGCAGCGGCCTGTCCCCCGGCGATGCCGCGACCCCGGACGCACACCCGGTCCTCACCGACTCCGGCGACCGCCCCAAGCACACCACACCGTTCCGTGTGGACGGTCCGTGGCAGGTGAAGTACACCTTCGACTGCTCCCCCCTCGGCTACGAGGGCAACTTCGCCATCAGCCTCTACGACACCCGCCACCCCGACACCCTGGTCAACCTCATGGTCAACGTCCTCGACCTGAACGCCGGCGACGTCGTCCACCAGTCCGGCGACGGCACCTACTTCCTCGCCATCGACACCCAGTGCAACTGGTCCCTGGAGGTCGACACGCTCAGCTGAGTCCCTCCCACTCCCCTGCCGGACGGTGAAAGCCAGATGTAATCCCCCACCCCGACACTGTGAATGGCCGCGTCACACCACGTACGCGGTCACGGCAGTGCCGGTGAGCAGGAGGAGAACGATGACGAGAGTGGACGCACCCGTCGGTACGGGCGCC
The DNA here is from genome assembly GCA_045806985.1 of Mycobacteriales bacterium. Taxonomy (GTDB): domain Bacteria; phylum Actinomycetota; class Actinomycetes; order Mycobacteriales; family JBJMIH01; genus JBJMIH01. The sequence continues at coordinate 16,040 of JBJMIH010000061.1, forward strand.
TTCGAGCGGGAGGCCATGCAGGACGTGCTGAACAAGGGCTACGGCCCGCCCATCGAATGGTGGTACGCCCCGCACGTGCTGGACGCCGAGCTGGCCGCGGTGACCGCCGAGAAGTGACAGTCGAAGCAGGCTCGGTCCGGGGAGTGGGCGGCGGTGCGCGTCAGGACATCGAGATGCGGGCTCCTGTACTGGGAGGAGTCCCGGCTGATCTGGGACGACTACCTGGCCCACCGCCGCTTCCCGCTGGCCGCCGGTGTCGAGGGGCTGCTGCGCTCGTTCGGCGACTGGCGTGCCCCGGAGACGGTAATACCCTCCGAAGTGGAGGATGACGGTTGGGCTGGTCGGGTCGTCGCCGAGCTGCTGGCCGCCGACGTCCTCGTCGGCGAGGGCACGCCGAGGGACCGCCGGGAGCGTGAGGTTCTGGCGTCCTGGCAGGCATGGGGGGTGCCTGCTCGGGCCTTCCACTTCTCGACCCGGCTTCACCGCGACACCGCCTTCCAGACCCTGGAACAGCAGGATGCCGCGTTCGACGCCAGGCTCGACGTGACGCCGCCACCACCGGCCTTCGCGGCCAGGCCGGGATCCGCCCGTACCCCGTTGCCCAGCGCCGACCTGCCGCCGGTGACCCTCCAGGCGGCGCTGGACGGGCGGCGCAGCCACCGCACCTTCGGCGCTGAGGCGCTGCCCCGGTCCGCGGTCGGCACGCTGCTCCGGATGGCGGCCGGGCCGACGGGGCATCTCGCGCGGCTACGCGAGCCGCACGGGACCGTCTTCAAGACCAGCCCCTCCGGCGGTGGCCGCCACCCCACCGAGCTGTACCCGATCGTGTGCAACGTGGCCGGCATCGAACCGGCCGTGTACCACTACGACGGTCTGCGGCACGAGCTCGAACGCGTCGGCGACGCCGTGGACGGCGCCACGCTGACCGCCCTCTGCGGCGACCAGGAGTGGGCCGCACGGGCCGGCATGGTGGTCGTCTACACCAGCGTCATGTCCCGCCTGCGCTGGAAGTACGGTGCGGCGCGCACGTACCGCGTGCTGCTGCTGGACGCGGGCCACCTCAGCCAGACGGTGTACCTGGTGGCAACCGCCCTGGGCCTCGGTAGCACCTTCACCGCCGCGATCCGCGACGAGCTCGCCGAACAGCTCCTCGGCATCGACGCGGCTCAGGAACCCGTCATCGGCTGCGCGGTGATCGGGTCGCTGGCGCCGGCTGGGGCTGGGTCCGGGGCCAGCTCCTTGAGGAAGCGGGCGGACTCTTCGCACCGGTCGGTGTAGCCCACCGAGCGGTAGAAGGCGTGGGCGCCGGCACGGCGGCGGGAGCTGCTGATCTCCATGCGGACGCAGCCCCGGGCCAGCGCCGCCCGCTCGGTGGCGGCCAGCAGCCGCCGGCCGACGCCCAGGCCGCGGGCGCGGGTGTCCACCACGAGCGCCACGACCCGGCCCCAGCATCCCGGCCGCTCGAAGTAGGGAACCACAGCCAGGGCGGCGACGCCGAGGACCTGTTGCCCGCCCACGGCCACCAGCACCAGCAGGTCGTCCCGCCCCGACCACCGCGCCAGCCGCCCGCTGACCTCCTCGGCGGTGTTCGACGGGTACCCGAGCTCATGCAGCAACGCGTTGACGGTGGGCGCGTCGGCCCGCTCCGCCGGCCGTACCTCGAGCGTGCTGGCGTCGATCACGGAGCTGCCTCCCGGTTCGCTGTGGGACATGCCTCCAGTCAGGCAGGGGTGGTGTTGCCAGCGCGTATGTGGTTTTCGATATGCCGACGACATCAGTAGTGGAACGGGACGAGCTGGTAGCCGCCGGGACCGAGGGTCCAGCCGGTGCGGGTGGAGGGGTTCAGCTGGACGTAGCTGCCGTTGATGGGCAGGTACGTGTTGAAGAAGTTGAACGCCTCCACGCGGGCCGTCACCGTGCCGTGGGTGTCGAGGATGGTGACCGACGACTGGGCGTTGTTGTCGGCCGGCACCCCGCCCATGCCGTCGGGGCTGAGCAGTTCCTGCACCGCGAACAGGTGATGGGCTGTGTCGGCGGCCGGGTGTTCGGCGAAGGCGCCGCCGGTGGTGAGTTCGGTGCCCTGGTGGGTGCGCAGGTCGTACAGGCCGAGCGTGTTGCTGGTGTCGGACGGTGACAGGGCGAGGTGGTCGGCGGAGTCCACGGCCACGCCGGACGGCGAGCCCAGGCCGACACCCGCGAAGCTGTCCAGCTTGCCGGTGGCCAGGTCGACGGTCACCAGGGTCGGCGGCGCGTCGCTGGTGAAGAAGTCGCTCGCGCCGACCACGCCCAGCCCGAGCCCGGTGTCCTCGCCGAAGCCGGTGACGAACGGGAACGCGAAGCCGGCCAGGGCCGGTGCGACCGGGTGCGGCGGGCCGGTGGTACCGGCGGCGAGGTCGGCGGTGAAGACCTGGTAGTTGCCGGTCGGGCCGTTCTGGCCGGACAGGAACGCGGTGGCGGCGTTGTCCTGGTTGGGCGCGGGCAGGTTGCCGACCGTGCCGGCCGGCGGCTGCCAGCCCGGCCCGCGAGCCGAGGTGACCGGGCGGAGCAGGTGGTCGGCCTCGGTGTTGTCGGCGTCGAAGCGCTGGTACAGGCCGATGTCGCCGGCGAAGACGCCCGGCCCGCCGCCGATGCCGCCGCCGGTCTGGTACCAGTCGCGGGAGGAGCTGGCGGTACGGGTGACGATCGCCGACCGCTGGTCGAACACCTCCACCGAGCCCCGCGGCCGGCCCTTGCTGTCGACGCCGTTGGAGGTCAGGAAGCCGTCGCCGCCGTGCGCGTTCACGCCGAACCCGCCGGTCACCGAGCCGCCGTCGGCCGGCACCACGCCGTCCCTGGCGATCGTGCCCACCTCGCTGGCGGTACCGGTCGGTGTCCCGTGCCGGGTGGCCAGGACGCGGACGGCGTGCGTCATCGCCGGGTACAGCCCGACCTCGTCGGCGTCCAGCGTCACCGTGCCGTGGCTGCCGCGCAGCGCCGAGTACAGCAGCGATCCCCGGTCGGCGCCGTTGTGGTCGCGCTCGGTGCCGTTCGGGTTGTTGAACGGGTTCTGGTTGTTGTTCATCGTCGGGCCGGCCGCGCTGATCTCCAGCGCGGCGCCGTCCGCGCCGGGCACGCCGCGGACGTCCCAGCTCACGGTGAAGCGGCCGTGGTACGGGATCTCCAGGTAGTGCCCGCCGTTGAGCAGCGGCGCGGCCGGCCGCGCGTCGCCGGCCGGCGCGACCCGGGTGTAGGCGAACGTCGAGTACAGCGTGGAGCCGTTGCCGGCCGGCCCGGACTCGACGCCGATGCCGTAGATCCCGCCGCCCCGCAGGGCCGACACCGGCACGTGCACGGTCCCCACCCGGTCGGTCAGCGGCACCTGGTACGCGGCCCGGAAGTACGCGCCGGCCACCGGGTCGACCCGGCCCGGCTCGGACACCACCAGCACCGGGTTGGTGAGGTTGGCGACGTCGGACAGGTCGTAGCTGACCGGAATGTCGGCGCCGCGCACCACGGCCGGCGCCTGCGGCGCGAGCGAGTACGAGGACAGCCCGTCGCTCGGGCCGAACGTCAGCGTGACCGGGGTCGACGCGAGCACCGCGCCGCCCCGGCTGGCCGTGTACGTGAGCGTCACCGTCCGGTTGGCGGTGGAGACCAGCGGCTCGCCGACGGCGGCGAGGATCGTCGCCGGCAGCAGCCGGGCGGTCGGCGTCGTGGCGAGCGTGGCGGCACCGGCGGTGAGGGCATAGGTCACGCCGGTCGCCGGCAGGCCCACCCAGTCGGGGGCGATGGTGATCCAGTCCTTGAGGTGGCCGTGGTCGAGCGGCAGCAGGCCGGGGTCGGTGGCGGAGCTGAACGACCCGCTCAGCCGGTCCGAGACCCGCTGCACGACACCCACCCTGGCCACGCCGGCGGCGACCGGCTGGCCGGCCGCGGCGAGCAGCGACTCGACGGCCCTGCCCACGTCGACCTGCGGGCCGACGTGGTTGTCGGTGTCGGACTGCGGCACCGCCGGCACCGGCGTGCCGGTCCTGGCCAGCAGGTTCCGGACGGCCAGCGGGTCGCCGGCCAGCCGGTGGTCGCCGGTCAGCTTCGCCACCTGGAGCACCACGGCGGCGGCCGCGGCGACCTGCGGCGCGGACGCCGAGGTGCCGCCGTTGTAGACCATCTGGATGTCGGCGGGTCCGCCGCCCGGCGCGTGCGACAGCGCGAGCACGTTGTCGCCGGGCGCGGACACGTCGAGCCGGCTGCCGTACGCGCTGGCGTAGTTCCGCGCGCCGTTGTACCGCACCGCCGGGTAGGCCTGCTGGGCCGCGACGGCGGGACTGCCCGGGACGTAGTGCGGCGGCGCGGACACCACGTCGTCCAGCGTGGTGGCGCCGACGTCGATGACACCAGTGTCCGGGTCCACCGAGGCGACGGTCGAGTACCCCACGTCGTCCAGGGAGGTCACCGGCTGGCCGGGCCGGGCCCGCTCGGTGGCGGCGCTGCCGCCGGCCGGCGCAATCGCCGCGTTGGTGAACTGCCGCACCCCGTCGCCGCCGCTCAGGCACACCACGATGTGGTCGTGGTGCACGATCCGGGACAGCACGGCGGCGGTCAGCGGGTCGTCCTCCAGCGAGCGGCCGGGGAAGCCGGCGCCGTCGTACCCGAACGCCAGTGACGCGGTGATCACCGACGGCTTCGGCCGCTGCCGGGCGGCGGCCAGGAACGCGGCGTCCACGGCCGCGGTGGTAGGCCCGGCGGTGTCCGGCTCGACCAGCCGGTAGCTGGCGCCGGGTGCGATGCCGAGCAGGTCGGACAGGCCGTCGCCGGTCCGGCCGGGGCGCTGGGCGGCGTGCGGCAGCGGCGCCATCATCGAGAAGTCCAGGCCGACCTCGACCAGGCCGGGGTCGTCGGAGCCGCAGACCTGGCCGAGCGGGTCGAGCCTGCCGTGCTTGTCCGCCGTCCAGGTGGGGATCAGCGGCATCGACGGCCAGTCCAGGTACCGCTGTCCGTCCTGGACGATCGTGGTGGGGCCGTACGCGGCGGCCCAGTTGTGGCAGGCGTTCTTCGCGTCGGCGACGGCGGCCTGGTCGTCGAGCCCGCCGAGCGAGACGTTGGTGACGATCTCGCCATGGCCGGGGAGCTGGCCGTACCTCGCGGCGAGGGCGGTGTAGGCGGGCACCGCGTCAACAGCCGGCCGGTTGAGCAGGCTCTGCGCGCTGGCGGTGAGCGCGTAGTTGGCGGGCAGCGCCGGGTCCTGAGGGGGCGGCGGTGTCCGGTCGGCGGACCGGAGCGCGGCGGTGGCCGGCACCGGCGCCGGGTCGGTGTGCAGCGGCACGACGCGCCAGTCCGGAGCGGCGTAGGCGACGGCGGGGTCGGTGCGCAGCCGCGCCACCGCGTCCGGCACCGACGTGCCGGTCAGGTGCAGCCGGTACACCCGGCTCAGGTCGAGACCGCCGCCGCCCTCGTCAGAGCCGAACAGCTGATCGGCCCGGTCCGCCCCGAGCCGGCCGAGCGCGGACGGTGTCGGCGCCGCGGACCGGTACGCGACCAGCACCTCGTGGTCGGCGTACCCGGCGGCCGGCGCGGCGGTCAGCTCGGCGAGCAGCTGGTCGCGCGGGGGCAGCGCGCCGGCCAGGTCGGTGTCGGTGCGGCGCAGCGGCACGTGCGCGAAGCCGGTGACGCCGCGGGCCGGGTCGGTGACCTCGGCGACGCCGTCGGCGTACACCCGGGCGTACCGGCCGTCGGGCAGGGCGAGGCGCGGGTACACCACGTTCATCGCGGGGCGGGCCAGGAGATCAGTGGCGGGGCCGGGGTCGGCGGCGGCCGGGCCGGCGGCGGCCAGCGCCACGGGTCCGGCGAGCACGGCGGCCAGCGCCGCCGCGGGCAGGAGCACGCGCACGGGAGGGGTCCTCTCCTTCGACCGGGGGTCAGGGGTCGACGGAACACAGCAGAACAGGTCAGACCCGGTCATGTCCAGACATGTCCATGGCCGAACAGGGATGGCCGCGGGACCCCGTCTCGTACAGTCCTGGCGCATTCGCTCCCACCGACAGGGAGGAACACGCCCATGCCCCGGATCCGGACCCTGCTCGCCGCCGCCGGCGTGACGGCCGCCGCCGTCCTCGCCGCCGCGCCCGGCAGCGCCCAAGCCCACGACCCCAGACCTTCGACGGCCCACTCCGGCCACGTCGTCCCCGGCCTCACCGGCGACGCCGCGCTCCGGGCCGGCGCCGACGTCACCGAGCACTTCCGCGAGATCCACCAGCGGCAGGCGGTACAGCCCGCCGACACGCTGCACAACGACTGGGGTGTCGACCCCAACCTGGCGCCCGTCGGGATGATGGCCACCCAGAGCATCAACCCCAACGTCCATCTGTCCACCGCCGGCAACGAGACCCTCTACACCCCGACGATGCTGGCCAGCCACGCGAGCTGCGTCGAGCTCAGCACCATCTACAAGGCGGGCGTTGTCGAGGTCGGCGCCTGGGACTGGTGCGCGGACACGCCGGCCTTCAGGAAGCTCAGCGTGGCCGACTCCACGTTCATGTCGACCTACACGACCACGGCCCGCCACCAGAAGGCGTACACGGCGCGGGTCGTGCAGACCGACCCGCTGGCCAACACCTGGGTCGCCGCGCTGTTCAACCAGCAGACGAAGGCCTGGGACACCTTCTACACCAGCTCCGGCCAGACCCAGCTCTCCACGCCGTACGTCGGCTGGGACAGCTGGGAGATCTACAGCAACGTCAACTCCACCACCGGCAACGGCTACTACTGCGCCGACGCGGCGGGCGCCACGTTCGAGAGCTCCAGCCTCCAGTACTCCTACGACGGCACCAGCTGGCAGCCGGCCACCGCCGACAACTCGTTCAGGAAGGACCTCGGCGGCACGTACAACTGCCCGAGCCTGGTCAGGTTGATCTCCACTCCGAACAGCGACTTCTTCGCCACCGTGCCGAAGGCGCCGCCGGCGTGGCCGACGGTCCAGAGCGGCAACAGCGGCAACCGGGTGAAGACCGTGCAGTACCTGCTCAACTCCCAGAACAACGCGGGGCTCTCGGTGGACGGCGCCTTCGGTTCGAAGACCGTGACCGCGGTGAAGGCCTTCCAGACCGCCAAGGGCCTGAAGGCGGACGGCATCGTCGGGCCCCTCACCTGGGCCGCGCTGGTGCCCACGGTCCAGCCGGGCGCGACCGGCGACGCGGTGAAGGCGATCCAGAACGAGCTCACCGCGCACAGCCTGAGCACCACCGTCAGCGGCAGCTTCGACACCACCACCTCCGACCACGTGCAGCAGTTCCAGCTCAACTCCGGCGTCGCCCCCGCCGGAACGGTCGACGCGCCCACCTGGCAGTTCCTCGTCCAGTAGCAGCCGGCGTCCCTGACCGGTCCCGCGGCCGTCCCGGTACCGGTCAGGGACACTCCCGAAGGGAACCCACATGCCCCGGACCAAGATCCCGCGCGTCGCCGTGACACGCCTGCTTGCCGTCGCGGGTGTCGCGGCCGCCGCGGTGCTCGCCGCCGTGCCCGGCAGCGCCCGGGCCGCTCACGATCCGCGACCCACCGCGGCCGGCTCCGGCCACGTGGTGCCCGGTCTCACCGGGCAGGCCGCGCTGACCGCCGGCGCCACCGTCGGCGAGCACTTCCGGAAGATCCGCGAGGGGCGGGTGCCGGCCGCCACCCTGCACGCCGACTGGGGCATGTTCCCCACCTCCCCGCCGGTCGGGGCGATGGCCACCCAGAGCATCAACCCGAACGTCAAGCTGTCCGCCACCGGCGACGAGACCCTCTACACGCCGACCATGCTGCCGGGCCGGGACAGCTGCATCGAGCTCAGCACCATCTACACCGCGACCGCCGTCGAGATCGGCGCCTGGGACTGGTGCGCGGACGCGCCGAACTTCCTGAAGCTCGCGGTGGCCGACGCCACCTTCATGTCCACGTACACCACGACCGTGAACGCCCTGAAGGCGTACACGGCGCGGGTGGTGCGGACCGACGCCGCCACGAACACCTGGACGGCCTCGCTCTACAACCAGCGGACGCAGGCCTGGGACACCTTCTACACCAGCTCCGGCACCACCAAGCTGACCACCTCGTGGCAGGGCTGGGACGCCTGGGAGATCTACAGCAACACCAACTCGTCCACCGGCACCGGTTACTACTGCACGGAGGCCAGGGGCACGACGTTCGAGAGCTCCAGCCTGATGTTCACCTTCAACGGCATCGACTGGAAGGCGGCCCGGCCGGTCAACTCCGAGCAGGTCGGCCCCGACGGCAGCTACAACTGCCCCAGCCTGGTCTTCCTGGTACCCACGGCGAACAGTGACTTCACCACCACGGTGCCGAAGGCGGAGCCGGCCTGGCCGACGGTGAGGAGCGGCGACACCGGCAACCGGGTCAAGACCGTGCAGTACCTGCTCAACGCCCAGCAGAACGCCGGCCTGACGGTGGACGGCGACTTCGGCGCGAAGACGCTGGCCGCGGTGAAGGCGTTCCAGTCCTCGCGCGGCATGAACGCGGACGGCATCGTCGGCGTCAACACCTGGAGCCAGCTGACCTACCCCGTCGTGTACGGCGACACCGGAGATGCCGTGAAGGCCGTGCAGAACGAGCTGACCGCGCACGGCGTGACCACCGCCGTCACCGGGACCTACGACTCCACCACCCACGTCAACGCGCGGCAGTTCCAGGTCAACTCCGGCATCGCCCCTCGCGGCGACACCGACCTCGCCACCTGGCGCTTCCTGGTGCAGTGAGCTCGGGGCGGCGCCCAGCACGTCGGACCGACGCACCGCCCGCACGTCGCACAGCGGCGTGCGGGCGGTGCGTGGCGTCGGGGACGCGGCCTGGCTCAGCAGTACCTCAGGATCGCCGGCTCCGGGTCCTCCTCGGAGCCCAACCATCCCACCGCCACCACCGGCCCGCGCGGCGAACCGGCGGCGATCCCGCTGACTCCGGAGGCCGGGTGGTCGTAGTGGATGACGGGCGGGTCGACGATCACCGGACTGACCTCGACCTCCTGGCCGTTCCAGTGCTCGATGTGGAAGGTCTCCTCGACGCCGCCAGCGTCGTCCTCGGCGTATCCGGCGAAGAAGATGTCGGTGCCGGACAGCACGGCGATGTCGCTGAACAGGGCGGCGGGCTGCGCCGCCACCGCGGGCGGGACGGCCTGCCAGGCCACGCCGTCGTAGCGGAGCAGGAGCGCCTGCGTCGAGGTGTCCGGTCCGGGCGCGCCGGTGAAGCCGGCGCACCAGATGTCGTCGCGGCCGGCGGCGGCGACGCTGAGCAGCTCGTTGCCGCCGGGTCCGGGGCTGAGGCTGTCCACCCGCTTCCAGCTGTCGCCGTTCCAGCGCAGCACCAGGGTCTGCGACAGTCCGGCCGGGCCGGAACCGTCGAGGTGGCCGACCGCCCACACGTCGTCGGGGGCGACCGCCGCGACCCCGTTCAGCACGCCGCCGGCGGAACCCAGGTCCGGGGCGGGCACCCGCACCCAACCCACGCCGTCGTCGTGCAGGATGAGCGGCCGGCGGCGGTCTCCGGCCTCCCACCCCACGGCCCACGCCTCCGGCGGTCCGAGCGCCGTCACCGCGCGCAGCTCACCGGCGATGTCGGGCGGTGCCACCGGCACCGGCTGGCCGCTCGCGTGCCTGTTGCACCTGCTGTACCGCTCGATGCGGGGCCGGGTGACGCCGCCGGCGGTGATGCTGCCCACCGCCCACACGTCGTCACCGGCGACCGCGACGTCGTTCAGGTGGACCTCGGCCGTGGAGTCGGCCGGTGCGCCGGCGAGTATGTGCGGGCCGGTGGCGTTCTGGAAGACGACGAGCGGGGCGGTCCGGTCGTTCGGGAGGCGCAGGAAGCCGACCATGGCCGCCTCGCCGGTGGAGGTGACCGCCACCGCGGTCAGCTCGGCCGGGCCGGCGACCTTGACGGGCGGTCCGAGCAGCCAGCGCGACGTGTTCTGCGTGACCACACCAGGAAGATCCACGATCACTCCTCATGACTAGTTGTCGGTGGGACGATTGTGGCCTTATCCCGGCGAACCGGACCTCCCCCCATCACACTGAATTTTTACTGCGGGTTACGGAGATTCCGCGGCGGCGTAGCGGGCGAGGGCCGCGCGGTCGGGCTGGCCGGTCTTGGTGAGCAGGCTCGCGACGTGCGTTTCCACCGTCCTGGGCGACAGGAACAGCCGCTCGCCGATCTCCCGGTTGGTCAACCGGTCGGCGAGCAGGACGAGCACATCGTACTCACGCACCGTAACGCCGACCTCACGGAGCCGAGCCGGGATGGCCTCGCTGCCGCGGCGGCGCTGCGGCACCGGCTCGCCGCAGCGGCGGAGCAGCGACCGGCAGGCGGCGGCCACCGGGCGCGCCCCGGTCCGGTGGAAGTAGGTCTCCGCCACCCGCAACCACGGTCCGGGCTGCCCCCAGCCGCCGTCGATGGCGGTCTCGGCGAGCAGCCGCAGCCCGAGGTGGAGGGTCAGCGGGTACGGCGCGGCGACCTCCTGGAACTCCCGCACCGCGGTGGCGGCCTCCGCCCTGTCACCGTCCCGGCCCGCCAGCACGGCCCTGGTGAGCTCGAGGAACTGCCGGTTCCAGCGAGCCCGCCCGTGTGCCGAGGCGCGCAGCTCGTCGTACTCGGCGCGGCCCTCGCGGCCGGCCAGCACGGCGAGGAACAGGCGCGGCCCGTGCGTGAACGACACGTACTGCGGTGGTCGGTCCACCTCGGCGGCCATCGCCCGGTCCAGCTCGGCCAGCGCCCGCACGCGGTCCTCCTCGAGCAGCGAGCAGAACGTCACGCCGAAGCCCCAGACCGCGGACGCGAAGTCGGTGCCCCGGCCGCCCCGGCGCTCGTACTCGGCGAGCAGGTCGGACATCTCGGCACGCTGCCCCCGGTGGGCGGCGACGCACACCCGCAGCCCCAGGCCGATGACCGACATCTCCGCCATCTGCAGCCGGCGCGCGGTCTCCTCGCAGCCGGTCGCGTAGCGTTCCGCCTCCTCGTACTCGCCGCGGGTGAGGTGGACCATGGCGAGCTCGGTGTCGATGTCGACGGCGGTCACCACCGCGCCAGCCCGCAGCGCGGTGTCCCTGGCCTCCAGCAGCCGGGTCGGGTCGGCCGAGCGGATCGCCGCGTGCGCGCCGGTGTGGAACAGCAGCCGGATCCGCCAGAGGATGAGCTGGTGTTGGTCGGCGAGCTCCAGCGCGCGGGCGAACAGCGCGTCGGACTCGTCCAGGTCGCGGATCCGGGCGCAGGTGCCCAGCACCTCCAGCGACTCGCAGGCGACCTCCGGCAGCGGCGCCCGCAGGGCCGCGTCCAGCGCGGACGACGCCAGTTCCTCGACCCGGGCCAGCCGTCCCGGAGTCGGATCGGTGAAGGTGAGCTGCGCCTCGACCACCGCGATCCGGGCCGTGACGGCCAGGTCCGGCCGCGGGCCGGCGAGCGCGCGGACCAGTTCCAGTTCCCGCTGGCCGGTCCGCCACTGCCCGGCGGTGGCCGCGGCCCTGGCCAGCCGCAGGTGGATCGACGCCCGGCGCTCGGGATCGACCTGGGTGTCCAGCCGGGCGCCCAGCTCCGCGGCGCGGGTGATCTCGCCGGCGACGACGAGTACGTCCAGCAACGCCTCCAGCGGCTCGGCCGCTCCCGCCGGAAGGCGCTTGCCGCCGGTGTCGAGCAGGGCGACGGCCCGCTCCAGCAGCGTGATCGCCGTGGCGACCGCGCCGTGGGCGGCCGCGCTTCGGCCGGCCCGGCCGAACAGCTCCGCCGCGCGGCGCGGCTCGCCGGCCCGCTGCCACAGCTCCCCGGCGGTCACGCACCAGGGGCCCGTCAGGTCCGGATCGGTGGCCTCGATCGCCGCCGCCACCCGCCTGCACAGCACGGCCCGCTCCTCCGGCAGCATCCTGTCGCGGAGCGCCTCCGCGAGCAGGGCGTGCCGGAAGGCGTACCCGCCGGTGTCGGTGTCCACGACGACGAGCTGTGCGTCGACGGCGGCGCGCAGCACCTCGATCACCGCGTCCGCCGGCACGGCCTCGGCGGCGGCGAGCAGGGCGGCGGTGAAGGAGTGGCCGAGCAGCGCGGCGGGTCGCAGCAGGCGCATACCCAGCGGTCCCAGGCGGTTCACCCGGCTGATCACGCTGGCCAGGACCGCGGCCGGCACCCCGGCGCGCGCCGAGCCGGTCGACCGCCATCTCCCGCCGGTCCGTACCAGGTGGCCGGCCCCCACCATCCCGGCGAGGAGCTCCTCGGCGAGGAACGGGTTGCCGCCGGCCTCCCGGACCAGCTGCTCCACCGCTGCCTGCGGCAACGCGCCGATCGGGACATCCAGGCAGCCGGCCACCAGCGCGCGCACCGCCGTCTCGTCCAGGTGCGGCGGCTCCAGCACGGTCGCGACGCCGCGCCGCCGGGCCAGCGTGGCGAGATCCACCGCGTCCCCGCCCTCGGGCCGCAGCGTGCCGACGAGCAGCACGCCCGCGCCGGCCACGTTGTCCGCCAGGTAGTCCACGACGGCCAGCGTGTCCCCGTCGGCGTCGTGCAGGTCGTCGAGCAGCATGACGCATCCCGATTCCCCGGCGAGCCGCGCGCACACCCGCAGGACACCCTCGGCGAGCACCACCAGCGAGTCGTCCGCGCCCGGCAGCCGCTCCACCGTCCACTCGGGGAGCAGCCGGGACAGCGCGCGGCGGTACGGCAGCAGGTCGGGGTCGACCGGCACGCCGGTGTTCCGCAACACCGAGAACAGCGCCTCGGACAGCGGCCGGAACTGCGCCGACGGCCGGACCGCCCGGCCACGGAGCACCACCGCCCCGGCCTCCTCGGCCATCCGCTCCGTCTCGCGCAGCAGCCTCGTCTTGCCGATCCCGGCCTCACCCAGGATGAACACCGCACCCCCGGAACCGGAGCCGAGTTCGGCGACCGCGCCCGTGAGCACGCCCAGCTCGTACTCCCGCCCCACCGTGGGCGCCCCGGACAGCCGCAGGGCGGCCGGCCCCGCCGGCGACTCGGCCCGCCGCCGGGCCGGGCGGGCACCCGGCGACCGGCCGGTACCGGGCGCACCGGCCCGGCGCCGGAGTTCCTCGACGTGGTCCCTGGCGGTGGCCAGCGCGCCCTGTTCCCGCGGGGACGCGCCGAGCAGCCGGACCAGCACGTCGAAACGTCCGGTCGGCGGCAAGGTACGGCCGGAGAGGTATTCCGCCACCGAGGCCCGCGACCATCCGGTCTTCTCGGCCAGTTCGCGGTAGGTCAGTTCGGCCGCGCCCTGCCGCCTGGCCAGTCGCCGCCGCAGGTCACGCAGCACGCCTGCCAGATCGGCCACGGTCTCGACGCTTGAGAGACCCTCCAGCATTCGATCCGACCTCCCACACCGGGGGACAAAGATCGGCGGCTCGGCACGGAATTCTGCCACCGGCGTCTGTCGATGTCCGGCGATGTCCGGTAAAGGGCTCCGGCCATTTCCCGACTTGACACGATTCATGCCGTTGCGCCGCTGACCAAAGGTACGGGGGCAGCGGGGCCTGGGTCCCGGCACAGGGAGGGGGTGTGCCGGGTCCGCCCGGCGGGACGGGTCAGGGGTGGTACGGGCCGGTGCTGCCGCGGGGGTACAGGCGCGGGGCGTCGGCCTGGACGGCGGTGGCTTCGCCGCCGGCGGCCACGTCGCGCAGGAGGCTGGCGGCCCTGGCGCCGAAGGCGGCGATGTCGCGGCCCACCGCCGACAGCTGCGGGTGGACGAGCTGGCAGAGGGCGGAGTCGTCCCAGGCGACCACGGAGAGGTCGGCCGGGATGGACAGGCCCATCTCCTGGGTGACACCGACGGCAGCCACCGCCATCACGTCGTTGTCGAAGACGATGGCCGACGGCCGGTCCGGCTCCGGCGCCGAGAGCAGCCGCCGGGTCGCCGCCGCGCCCTGCTCCCCCGTGTAGTCGGTGGTCACGACGTCGCCGCGGACGCCGAGCCGGGCGCAGGCCGCGTCGAAGGCGGCGGTACGCAGGCGGGTGTGGACCAGCCGGGGCGGCCCGGCGACCCTGGCGATCCGCCGGTGGCCGAGCCCGGCCAGGTACTCCACCACCTCCTCGACCGCGACCCGCTCGTCGTTCCAGACGCACGGCAGGCCCTCGGCCTCGCCCGAGCCGACCAGCACCGCCGGCAGCCGCAGCTCCCGCACCAGCGGCAGCCGGGGGTCGTCCACCCGGTGGTCGACGAGGAACACCCCGTCCACCCGGCGGCCGGCCCACCAGGTCCGGTACGCCGCCATCTCGGCGTCGGTGTCCTCGGTGAGCAGGAGCAGCAAGGCGACCCCGCCGGCGCTCAGCTCCGCCTCGATGCCGGAGATGAGCTGCACGAAGAACGGCTCCACCCCGAGCGTCCGGGCCGGCCTGTCCACCACCAGGCCGAACGCGTGCGCCCGGCCGTCGGACAGCGCGCGGGCCGCGCTGTTGGCGGTCCACCCCAGCTCGGCCGCGATCGCCACGATCCGCTCCCGGGTCTGCGCCGACACCCCGGGCTGCCCGTTGAGCGCGTACGACACCGCGCCCTTGGACACGCCGGCCCGCCGCGCGATGTCCGCGATGGTCGGTCGCTTCACCACCGCAGCATAGGTGGCTCCGGCGAGATCGACGGTCGCGAGGCGCGGCCGACGGGGTGGGGGGCGTCCAGTACGAATCCAGTTCCGGTCCAGTCTCCGCGGGCAGTCTGTGGTTCCTGATCCCGGAGGCGCGAGGGAGGTGGATCGGCATGGAGCGGTACGAGGACCTGGACGGCACCGCGGTGGGTCTGATCAACGCGGTCATCAACTGACGGCGCGCGGGCGGGCGCCCGTGTCGTGCCCGCCCGTCTCCGACCTTGGACAAGGAGCCTCCGTGGACAGTGCGTACACCGACACCGCGGCCCTGCCGCTCCGGCCGCTGATCGACCTCACCGCCGCGCCCGACTTCCGGCCGTCGCTGGTCGCGGAGGCGGCGCTGCACCGGGTGACGGCGCCGGCCACCGGCTGGTCGGCCGCGGTGCGGCCGGCGCCGGGGTTGCGGGCGTCGCTGGCCAGGGCCGGGCTGGTGCCGGCCGGTGACCCGTTCGCCGCGCCGGACGAGGTGGCGGCGCGGGTGGCGGCGGCCGCCGATCCGGACGAGCTGCTCTGGGCCGGCCGGCTGATGCTCGCGCTCGGCCGCGACGAGGACGGGCTGGCGCTGCTCCGCCGGATCGGCGACGCGGCCCCGCCGGACGTCGCCGGCTGGCGGGACCTGCTGCTGGCCGGGGCCGGCGCCGTCCCCGAACCGCCGCCGGCCGCCGGCCCGGCGCTGCTGCTGGCCACGGTGACGCACGGCGGCGTGGCCGACCCCGGTGCGGTCGCCGCCGCCGACGCGGCGCTCGGCCCGGTCGCCGTCGCGCACCTGCTCGCCCACCACCTCCGTGCCGGCGGCGACTCCACCACCGCCGACATCGACACCGTACTGTCCGAATTGGACGATAATGACCTCGCCGGCCGGGACGCGGCGTACGCGGTACGGGAGGCCGCCGCCCGCCGGGCGCTCGCCACCGGCGACCTCGACCGCGCCACCGCGCACGCCGCGGCCGCGGTCGCCCTCGACCCGTCCGGCGCCGCCGCGCACCTGCTCGCCGCCACCGTCGCGGCGGCGGCCGGCGCCACCGCCGCG